>NZ_SMKU01000374.1 GCF_004349215.1 Actinomadura rubrisoli
GTGGTGCTCGGGGACCCGGACGCGCCGGCGCCCGGGGACGACGGGTCGCCCGGGGGGATCGGGCGGCCCTGCGCGTCGGTGCGGTCACCGTCGGCGTCGCCGTTGCCGTCGCCGGACGCGCCGTTGGCGCCCACCGAGTGCTGGATGAGGTCGATCGTCTGCGGTGCGGTCACGCCGATCCCGGCGATCGCCACGGCGGCGGCGACGGCGAGCACGGGACGCGCCCAGGCCATCGTGAAACGGTCGGACCCGAGCCAGGTGGGCGCGAACCGCTCCAGGACGAACCGGCGGCGGCCTCCGCCATCGGTGATGCGGGCCCGGATGCGCTCCAGGCCATCGTCAGCGGGGGTGACCGAGTCAGCCTCCGCCTGCAGGGCGCGGCGGAGGATCTCGCCGTGCTCGTCATGGGGGCCGGTGGTCATGAGAACTGCTCCAGGACGTTGCGTAGCGCGGTCATGCCGCGCGCCGTATGGCTCTTGACGGCGCCGCGGGAGATCCCCATCGTGTTGGCGATCTCTGCCTCGGACAGATCGGCGTAGTAGCGCAGCACCAGCGCCTCCCGCTGCCGGGCGGGGAGGCCGGAGAGCGCGTCGATCACGGCGGAGCGCTCCAGTTCGCCGATGGCGCCCGCTTCGGCGCTCGGCGCGTCGGGAAGGCCCTTGGGGGCGTACTTCTCGACGACGGCGCGGTGCCGCAGCACCGATCGCGACCGGTTGACCACCGACTGGCGCAGGTAGGACAGGGCCTTGTCGGGATCGCGAAGGCGCCGCCAGCCGCCGTGCATCGCCACGAACGCGTCCTGGACGACCTCTTCGGCCGTCCCCGCGTCCCGGACGAGCATGGCGGCAAGGCGCACCAGCGAGCGGTAGTTGGCGCTGTACAGCGCCGTCACCGCCTGGTCGGCATCCCAGGCGACGGCAACAGCGGCCGTCGCCGTGCCCCTGGCCACGAGGGTCTCGGTCACGTCAGTGGGACGCGCACCCTCGTCGTCCGGTTTACGAAAGGGCATCTCTTGGTCTGCCTCGGTCACCTATCCGCCGCCTTTGCCGTCCCCCGGCCGCCCAATCGGATGGTCGCCCTCGCAACGGCATGGAACCGGCGCCCCGTCCGGCCGAGGCGTGCCGCGATGCCTGCGAACCGGGGGGTACGCCTGAGTTGACAACCTTAGCCAGTGGCCGGTCGAAATGCGGCTCGACAGCCGGAGATCGATCAGCGCGACCCTACCGAGTCCGGGGCGTCGCGGGCCATGCCCCGGAGCGGTCCCGGTAAGATTCCGGGCGGCCCCGGTGAGGAGACAGATGACCGACTGCCTGTTCTGCAAGATCGTTTCGAGGGACGTGCCCGCCGAGATCGTCCGCGAGGGCGAGCGTGTCGTGGCGTTCCGCGACATCAACCCGCAGGCGCCCACGCACGTGCTGGTCATCCCGAAGGATCACCACCCGACGGTCGCCGAGCTCGCCGACGCCGACGCCGGGCTCCTCGGCGAGGTGCTGGGCGAGGCCCACCGGGTCGCCGAGGACGAGGGCGTCGCCGACGGCGGTTACCGCGTCGTGTTCAACACGGGCGCCCAGGCCGGCCAGACCGTGTTCCACGTCCACGCGCACATCCTCGGGGGCCGTGGCCTGAACTGGCCGCCCGGCTGACGCCCCGCGCGCCCGTCCGCCGGACGATCTCCCGAGCCCCGGGCCCGCCGAATCGGGGGCGCCGCGGCGTAGGCGCGAGCAGAAATGCGGCGGCGTTCCAGGGCGGGTGCCCAGTACCATGGAGGCAGCACACCTGGACACCCGGAGCAGACAGAAGGCAGGTCTGAGAGGCCGCAAGGCCCGGCTGATGGTCGAATCAACTCACGCGACGCGCGACGGCCGCACAGGCCGGCGCTCCCAGATCAAGATCGTGGTGCCGGACGACCATTCGATGGTGAGCCTGCTCGGCTCCCGTGACGAGCTCCTCCACGCGATCGAGCGCGCGTTCGGCAGCGACATCGACATCCACGTCCGCGGCAACGAGATCACCGTGACCGGGCCCGACGGCGAGACCGAGCTGGTCTCCCGCCTGTTCACCGAGATGGTCGACCTGCTCAAGGGCGGCACGCAGCTCACGCCCGACGCGGTCGAGCGCAGCCTGGCGATGCTGCGCGGTGAGAGCGGCGAGAGCCCGGCCGAGGTCTTCACCCTGGACGTGCTGTCCAGCCGCGGCCGCACGATCCGCCCGAAGACGCTGAACCAGCGCCGCTACGTCGACTCGATCGACAAGCACACGATCGTGTTCGGGATCGGCCCCGCCGGCACCGGCAAGACGTACCTGGCGATGGCCAAGGCCGTCCGCGCCCTGCAAGACAAAAAGGTCAACCGGATCATCCTGACCCGGCCCGCGGTCGAGGCGGGGGAGCGGCTCGGCTTCCTGCCGGGAACGCTCTACGAGAAGATCGACCCCTACCTGCGGCCGCTGTACGACGCGCTGCACGACATGGTCGACCCCGACTCGATCCCCCGCCTGATGGCCGCCGGCACCATCGAGGTCGCCCCCCTGGCCTACATGCGCGGCAGGACGCTGAACGACTCGTTCATCATCCTGGACGAGGCGCAGAACACCTCCCCCGAGCAGATGAAGATGTTCCTCACCCGGCTCGGGTTCGGCTCGAAGGTCGTGGTGACCGGCGACGTCACGCAGGTCGACCTGCCCAACGGGCAGCTGAGCGGCCTGCGCGTCGTCCAGGACATCCTGGACGGCGTCGAGGACATCCACTTCTGCCGGCTGAACAGCCACGACGTCGTCCGCCACCGGCTGGTGACCGACATCGTGGACGCCTACAACCGCTACGACGAGGCCCGGGTGCCGGAGATCAAGCAGGGAGCGGCGGGCCGCGGCGGCGGGTCCCGCAAGCGGGGGCGCTAGATGAGCATCGAGGTGGTGAACGAGTCGGGCGCGCCGGTGGCCGAGAAGGCCCTCGCCGACCTCGCCCGCCACGTGCTGGACGGCCTGCGCGTGCATCCGCTGGCGGAGCTGTCGGTGCTGCTTGTGGACGAGGCCGCGATGACCGAACTGCACGAGAAGTGGATGGACGAGCCCGGACCGACCGACGTGCTGTCCTTCCCCATGGACGAGCTCCGTCCCGGCCACATGTCGGGCGGCGCCGACGAGGACGGCGACGCCGACCCCGGGCTGCTCGGCGACGTCGTCCTGTGCCCGGCGGTGGCCGAGCGGCAGGCGCGCGAGGCCGGGCACTCCACCGAGGACGAGCTGGAACTGCTGTGCGCGCACGGCATCCTGCACCTCCTCGGCTACGACCACGCCGAGCCGGAGGAGCACAAGGAGATGTTCGGCCTCCAGGCCGAGCTGCTCACCTCCTGGCAGGAGAAACGCGGCCGCTGATGAGCACCGCGCAGGGGTGGCTGTCCGCCCTGGCGGTGGGCCTGGTCTTCATGGCGGGCCTGCTGGCCGGCACCGAGACGGCGCTCGCCCGGGTGTCGCGGGTGACGGTGGAGGAGATCGTCCGCGACGGCCGGCGCGGCGCCCGCCGGCTGGCTGAGGTCGTCGCCGACCCGGCCCGCTACGTCAACATGGTGCTGCTGCTGCGCATCGGCTGCGAGCTGGTCGCGACGGTGATCGTGGCCGACCTGTGCATCTCCTGGCTGGACGAGACCTGGCGCGCCTACGTGGTCGCCGCCGCCATCATGATCGTGGTCAGCTACGTCGCGATCGGAGTCGGCCCCCGCACGCTCGGCATCCAGCACGCCGACCGGATCGCCCTGGCGGGCGCCGCCGTGATCCACCCGGTCACACGGGTGTTCGGCCCGCTGCCCCGCCTGCTGATCCTGCTCGGCAACGCCCTGACGCCCGGCAAGGGATTCCGCGAGGGCCCGTTCGCGTCCGAGGCGGAGCTGCGCGACCTGGTCGACCTAGCCGAGCAACGCAGCCTGATCGAGCCGGACGAGCGGCAGATGATCCACTCGGTGTTCGAGCTGGGCGACACGCTCGTCCGCGAGGTGATGGTGCCGCGCACCGACATCGTGTTCATCGAGCGCGGCAAGACCCTGCGGCAGGCGATGAGCCTCGCGCTGCGCAGCGGCTTCTCCCGCATCCCCGTCGTCGGCGAGAACGAGGACGACGTCGTCGGCATCGCCTACCTCAAGGACGTCGTCCGCCGCAGCCACGAGCACCGCGAGGGCGAGTCGGTGGAGACGGTCGACTCGGTGATGCGCCCCGCCACCTACGTACCCGACAGCAAGCCGATCGACGAGCTGCTGCGGGAGATGCAGGCCCGGCAGATCCACCTCGCCGTCGTCATCGACGAGTACGGCGGCACCGCCGGCCTGGTCACCATCGAGGACATCCTGGAAGAGATCGTCGGCGAGATCACCGACGAGTACGACGTCGAAACCCCGCCGGTCACCTGGCTCCCAGACGGCGCCGCCCGGGTCACCGCCCGCCTACCGGTAGAGGACCTCGCCGAACTGTTCGACGCCGACATCGACGCCGAAGAGGTCGAGACCGTAGGCGGCCTCCTAGCCCACGCCCTAGGCCGCGTCCCCATCGAAGGCTCCACGGCCCGCGTAGGCTCCGCAGACAACGGCGACGGCCCCATCCTCTCCCTGAAAGCCGAGACCATAGCCGGCCGCCGCAACCGAGTAGGCACAGTCCTAGTAAGGCGTGTTTGATTGCAGTGCCCTCGGCGTCAGGCGCTAGAGCGCCTTCCTTCAACGGGCACTGCGGCGATCGCTGTGTTTATTGCATTGCCCTTGGCGTCGGGCCTTGGGGGCCCTCCTTCGGCGGGCAATGCGGCGATCGCTGCATCGCTCCGTCTCGCCTAGCGGCTCGCTGCGCGATCAGTTGCTCGCAGGCTCGCAACTGGCTTCGCACGCGATCGCAACGCTCTGCTTATTGCAGTGCCCTTGGCGTCAGGCGCTAGAGCGCCTTCCTTCGGCGGGCACTGCGGCGATCGCTGCATCGCTCCGACTCGCCCAGGGGCTCGCTGCGCGATCAGGTTCTCGCACGCTCGAACCTGGCTTCGCACGCGATCGCAACGTTGAGGTCGTCGCGTGGTTGGGCTTGGCGGGGCGGGAGGTTAGTCGGTCAGGGTGGTGCGGAGGGTGCCGTCGGGGGCGGCGACCAGGATCTGGGCCTTGGGGCCGAGGTCGCGGACGGCGGTGATGTCGGACGGGTCGGGGGTTTCGGCGGGGGTGACCACGGCGGCGGCCTCCAGGTCTTCGGCGCCGCTGGACACCGCCATCGCGACGGCCACCTTGAGGGCCGAGAGCTTCAGGGACGGCAGGTCCACGCTCGTGGCCGTGTAGGTGCGGCCGGTCTCGTCCCGGACCGCGGCGCCCTCGGCGGCGCCCGCGCGGGCCCTGGACGACCTCGCCAGGGTGATGATCTTCGCGTCCTCGGCGTTCAACTCGCTCACGTCCCCCAGCGTAGAGGGTGCCCGTCGCAAGTCGGCGCCAAGTGGGTCGCAAGGGGACCGCAATGAGCTTGTTGTTGCCTTAAGTGTCGACAACCCGAAACGTTGCGATCGCGTGCGAAGCCAGGTTCGAGCCTGCGAGAACCTGATCGCGCAGCGAGCCCCTGGGCGAGTCGGAGCGATGCAGCGATCGCCGCATTGCCCGTTGAAGGAGGGCCCCCAGGGCCCGACGCCGAGGGCAGTGCAATAAGTACAGCAAGGGGACCGCAATGAGCTTGTTGTTGGCTTAAGTGTCGACAACCCGAAACGTTGCGATCGCGTGCGAAGCCAGGTTCGAGCTTGCGAGAACCTGATCGCGCAGCGAGCCGCTAGGCGAGTCGAAGCGATGCCAGCGATCGCCGCATTGCCCGTTGAAGGAAGGCGCTCTGGCGCCTGACGCCGAGGGCAATGCAATAAAAGGAGAACTGATGTCTCGTTTGCTTTACCGCTTGGGGAGGGCCGCGGCGCTGCGGCCCTGGCGGTTCGTCATTGTGTGGCTGGTGCTCGTCGGCGTCGTGGCCGGGGTCGCCGGGGTCGCCGGCGGGTCCCTGCACGACAACTACACCCTGTCGGGGAGCGGTTCGCAGAAGGCGACCGATCTGTTGAAGGAGCGGTTCCCTGCATTGTCGGGCGCGGATGCCCGGGTGGTCGTGCATGCGAAGTCGGGCAAGGTCGATCAGGCGGCGCTGGCGTCCGCGAGTGGTGAGCTGCGCAGGCTTCCGCATGTCAGCGAGGTGGCGCCGCCGCAGCCGAGCCGGGACGGGGCGACCGCGCTGATCACCGTGCGGTACTCGGTGCCGGTGACCGACCTGGCGCCCAAGCCGACGCTCGACAAGCTTCGGGGTGCCACGGAGAGCCTCGACGAGGCCGGCTACCAGGTGGAGTTCGGCGGGCAGGTGCCCGAGAACGTGACGGCGCCCGGTGGGGTCGCCGAGGCCGTTGGGATCGTGGCGGCCCTGGTGATCCTGTTCCTGGCGTTCGGGTCGATCGTGGCGGCGGGGCTGCCGCTGGTGGTGGCGCTGGCCGGGCTCGGGGTCGGGGTGTCGGGGATCACGCTGCTGGCGGCGTTCACGAATGTGGCGACGACCGCGCCGACGCTGGCGATGATGGTCGGGCTCGGCGTGGGGATCGACTACGCGCTGTTCATCCTCACGCGGCACCGCGAGGGGCTGGCGGCGGGCCTGGGCGTCCCGGAGGCGGCGGGGCGCGCCATCGCGACCGCCGGCCAGTCGGTGATCTTCGCCGGGTTCACGGTGCTGCTGGCGCTGTGCGGGCTGGTGCTGTCCCGGATCCCGGTCTTCATGACGATGGGGTTCGCCACCGGGCTGGTCGTGGCGGCGACGGTGCTGAGCGCGGTCACCCTGCTGCCCGCGGTGCTGGGGCTCGCGGGCGCCCGGGTGCTGCGCCGCCGCGACCGGGCGCCCGGCGCGACGATCTCGGCGGAGTCGCCGCGGGTCCGGCGCTGGGCCGAGCACGTCGGGCGGCGCCCGTGGCCGTGGCTGCTCGCCGGGCTCGTTCTGATGCTCACGCTGGCCGCTCCGGCCGCCGGCATGCGGACGTGGCCGAGCGACGCCAGCAGCGAGCCGACGTCCAACACCGTCCGGCAGGCTTACGACCTGCTCGCCGAGGGGTACGGAGACGGCGCCAACGGGCCGCTGCTGGTCGCCGTCGACCTCAAGAAGGTGGATCAGGGCGCGCTGGCGGGCCTGAGCGGCCGCCTGGCGCGCATCGACGGCGTCGCGGCCGTCGCACCGCCGCAGATGTCCCCGGACCGCAGCGCCGCGGTGATCCTCGTCACGCCGAAGTACGGGCCGCAGGACAAGGAGGTGACCGGGCTGGTCGACCGGATCCGCGCGGACGCGCTCCCGCCGGGCACGGAGGTGACCGGGCTGACCGCCGTGTACGTGGACCTGTCGCGGGTGCTGTCCGACCGGCTCTGGCCCGTGATCGGCGTCGTCGTGGCCACCTCGTTCATCATGCTGATGATCGTCTTCCGGTCGGTGCTGGCGCCGCTCAAGGCCGCGGTGATGAACCTGCTGTCGATCGGCGCCGCGTACGGGGTGCTGACGGCGGTGTTCCAGTGGGGGTGGGGCGCGACGCTGCTCGGGCTCCCGCACAGCGTGCCGGTGTCCAGCTTCATCCTGCTGCTGATGTTCGCGGTGCTGTTCGGGGTGTCGATGGACTACGAGGTCTTCCTGCTCTCGCGGGTCCGGGAGGAGTGGCAGCTGAGCGGCGACGCGCGCGGCTCGGTCTCCACCGGGCTCGCCGCGACCGGCCGGGTGATCACCAGCGCGGCGCTGATCATGGTCGCGGTGTTCCTGGGCTTCGCCATGGACCCCGGCCTGATCATCAAGCAGATGGGGGTGGGCCTGGCGGTCGCGGTGGCGCTGGACGCGACGGTCGTCCGGCTGGTGCTGGTGCCCGCCGTGATGAGCCTGCTCGGACGGGCGAACTGGTGGCTGCCGGGGCCGCTCGACCGCGTCCTGCCGGACATCGACCTGCACGGCGGCACCGAGCCCGCCGGGGAGGCCGGCCGGGAGCCGCAGCCCAGCCACGCATGATCACCTGCTAGCGGGGTCGGCACCGCGGCCGTCATGTCCCGGTTTAGGCTGGTCGGGACATGACGACTGCGGTACGCGTGCTGGGCGCCTTCGGCGCGGCGGTGGACGGGGCACCGGTCGACCTCGGCGGTCCCCGCCGGCGCTCGGTGCTCGCGCGCCTCGTCGCCGCGCACGGGCGGATGGTCCCGGCGGAACGGCTCGTCGAGGAGCTGTGGGCGGGCACGGCCCCGCCGCGCGCCGCGGCGGGGCTCCAGTCGTTCGTGTCCCACCTGCGGCGGGCGCTCGAACCGGGCCGTCCGCCCCGCACCCCGGCCCAGGTGCTGGTGACCGAGGCGCCCGGGTACGCCCTGCGGCTGCCGGGCGGGGACGTGGACGCCTGGCGGTTCGACGCGCTGATCGACGAGGCCGCCGCGCTGCTGGACGCGGGCGACCCGTCCGGTGCCCGCCGCCGCGCCGAGGCCGCGCTCGCCGAGTGGCGGGGGCCCGCCTACGCCGAGTTCGCCGACCTGCCCTGGGCCGCCGCCGAGGCCGCCCGCCTGGACGAGCGCCGCCGCCTCGCGGTCGAGCGCCGCGCCGACGCCATGCTGAGGCTCGGGGCCGCCGCCGGGGCCGTCCCGGACCTGGAGACCCACGCCGCCGCCAACCCGCTGCGGGAGGAGGCGTGGCGCCTGCTGGCGCTGGCCCTGTACCGGACGGGCCGCCAGGGCGACGCTCTGGCGGCCCTCCGCCGCGCCCGCACGGTCCTGACCGAGGAGCTCGGCGTGGACCCGGGCCCCGCCCTCCGGCGGCTTGAGGTCGGCATCCTCGCCCAGTCACCGGACCTGGCCCACCCCGAGCCACCCGCGGGAACGCGCCCGATCCTGCGGCTCGCCCCCGAACCCCTTTC
>NZ_SMKU01000375.1 GCF_004349215.1 Actinomadura rubrisoli
GGGCGCCGCCACCCTCAAGAGCTGGTGCATCCTGCGGAAGGCTCGCTGCTCACCAAGCCGCCTGACCGCGATCGTCCAGGCGATCCTCGCCCTGCACCATCACGCCAACTGAGGTTGGAAAGACCTCAGTGGATTGACGTGCCGTGCTGCCCGAGCCGCGTCGACGCGTTCGCTTGGATCATTGCGAGCGCGGCGATGACCCGATGCAGCTCGGTCGTTTCCGGAACGGACGCAGTTTCTTGTTGTCGTTTGACGGCGAAAAGGTCAACGGCCAGGCCCTCGCGTACCGTCGTCGGTGGGCGGGTGCGCAGGGCGTGTAGATGATCAGAGATGGTCAGGTGCCAGGCATTGAGGTCGCGGTATCCGCTTTCGAGGCTCTGCGCCAGGAGTTGGCGCACGGGCTCGTGGGGCGTGCCTACAGCGCTGATTCCTAATGTTGCGAGCAACTGAACGACTTGACGACGTTTCACGTCCTCGTCCGTTCCGTGAAGGCTTCGTCCTCACTCAACGGTAGCCCGCTGCGAGGCTCGTGGAACTGGGTGTTCAGGTAAGCGGGGCGGCACCATTCATGATCGCGCGTAGGTCGCGCACGACGGGGCGGCCCCGGAGATCGAGAGGAACGGCCCGCAGTATCTCCTCGCCGGTCTCGATGATCATCTGGGTTCGGTGGGCGGGGGGCAGCTCGTCGAAGATTTCGATGGCCCGGCCGATTCCCCGGCCGATGGCCCCGTTGACGGTGGCGCACAGCGCCTCGTGCAAGCGAACCTTCGCGTAATATTCGTGAGAGGGATTGGTGGAGAGCACTTGGTCGCGCGCATGGTCGGCGTGTGCTTCTTCGCCAGCGTAGGAGCGCACCCAGCTTTCCGCGAACCATACCGCTTGATGATTTCTGTGCAAGGTGGGCATGATTCCCGTATTCGCAGGGGGTGGAGCGGAGGTGAGCAAAGGCTGCAGGCATCGCTTTGCCTCTTCGTGCCTGCCGAGCATTGACAGCGCTTTTGTATGTGCAAGGTCGATCCGCGCGCGACCGATCGACAGAGCTTTCCCGCTGTTCTGCTGTGCATTTATGGTGAGTTGGAGGACTGTCACAGGGTCGCGCTGGCCGTACAGCCCAAGGCTCGCCTCCATGGCACGGGTGAGCAGTCCGAGTTCAAGGTCGCCGGAGGCGTCGGCGGCCGCGTTCGCGGTGCGGGACCAGTGAATGGACTCACCGTGTTCGCCGAGGCGGGTCAGCACGTTCGCGTGGATCATCGAGAGTGCGGCGATGACCCGCTGTAGCTCGATTGATTTCGAGGCGGACGCGATCCTGAGTTGCTGCTCGATGGCGAGCAGGTCGATCACCAGTCCCTCGCGGGCTGACGCGGCTGGGCGGGTGCGGAGGGCGTACAGGTGGTCAGAGATGGTCAGGTGCCAGGCATCGAGGTCGCGGGATTCGCTGTCGAGGAGCTGGGCGAGGAGTTGACGCACGGACTCGCTGGTCCCGCTCACCGCACCGCTGATTCCCAGTGTGGTGAGCATTCGAATGACTTGACGGCGTCTCACATCTGCGTCCGTTTCGCCGGGGTTGTCCCCTTCGACGGTAGCCTCCTCCGCCGCTTCCTCGCTTGCCAGGAAGGGGGTCAGCCGGCCGGGGATGCCGAGGACGCGTTCGAGGGCCCGTGCGAGGCTCTTGGACGGCGGGTAGTGACCGCGGGCGATGTGCGACAGGTGCCCGGGGTCGCAGGGGGCGGCCCGAGCGACCGCCCGGAGGCTCATGTTGCGGTCGGCTATCGCATCGCGTAGTACATCAGCAAGGGTGGCCATACTTCCCCCTATCTAGGGCATGCGACGCATTTAACGTTGCGTCCGTTTTCGTTGCCAACAATCTCCTACGCTCACGCTAACCCGTGGGTGCTTTACATGGTGGCGAAACGAAAAAGCGGCCCCGGCTCGTGCATGAACATCAGAGCCCCGGGCCTGACCATGATGGAGCGCGGCCAATGGGCAATGCAGCGTCCCCGCAGGTAATCACCCGAATGCGCGCGGGAAGGCGGTCCGCATGGTGACCGTGACGGGCGGCACGTGCTTCGGGCTCATGGGGATCTCGCAGGACGCCGCCAACGTCGGCCGGGTCCGGGCGTGGATCATCGAGCGGCTCGAAGAGAAGATCGCCTTTCCGTTGTTCATGGCCACGGAGACGCGGAACGATATCGTCTCGTGCGCGTCGGAAATCGTGGCGAACTCCGTCGTGCACGCGGCCCACGGGACGCGGGGCGACGCGGTGAAGATCCGGCTGATCTTGTTGAGGTATCGGATCCGCGTCGAGGTCACCGACCCGGGCCCGCGGAACCAGGGCGGCGCCTTGCATGCCGACACGCCGAACTCAGATGCCGAGACCGGGCGCGGGCTGTTCATCGTTGACGCCCTGTCGGCCGATTGGGGCGATCGTCTCGATGGCGACGGTCGCATGACGTGGTTCGAGCTGGAAAGGTGATCCATGAGTAAGAAATCCGAAATGCCAGAGCGTGGTGCGGTATCGTTCATGCCGGTGACCATGGAGCCGACGACCATCGCGGTCATCTCATGGACGGATCGCACCGGTGTCTACTTCGCCCGGGAGATCCAGGCCGCCAAGCGCAAGCATCTCGCGCAGGCCCATGCCCACATCGCGAGGGATATCGCCACCCTCCTGGAATCGGGTGATTACACGTCATTGCACGTGTTCAAGAACCCGGCGCCGCTTCTTTCCCTGTCCGGCGAATAGGGGCGGCCCCCCGTCCCGCGTCAAAAGGGGCGGGGGCCTGCCGCGGTGCGGGCCTTCGGGAGGACCTCGGCGCCCAAGCGGGCGATGTTCTCCAGGGTGGCGGTACGGGAGCCGGCGGCCTCGACGAGGAGGATGAGGTGGCGGATTCCGGTGCGTTCGACGGTCGTGACGATGGATTCCACGCAGTCGTCTGGTGAGCCGACCGGATGCAGGTCGCACATTCGGCGGGTGTAGCCGATGGGGTCGCGTGGCGGGCGCGGACGGTCGTCCACGGGTACGTAGCCCTCCAGGCCGGGGCCGAGCCAGCGCGGCATCTCTTGCATGAGCGTTCTGACGGCCTCTTCTCGCGTGTCGGCCACCTGGGCGAGGTGGGTGGAGATGTGCGGGGCGTCCGGTACGCCGTGGCGGGTGACAGCGGCGGCTTTCTCGTCGGGCCCTATGTGCATTCCGAGGAGCATGGGCAGATTCCGTTCCGCCGCCAGGACTTCCGTCGCGGGGGACGTGCAGGCCACGGCGATTGGCGGCGGGGCAAGCGCGCGCGGGACGACCGGGACTTCGCGGAACTGGAAGTGCTCTCCCGACCAGGCCAGCCGGTCGGAGTTCAGCCAGGACAGGAGGAGGTCGAGGGATTCGGCGAAACCGTGTTCGTAGCGGGGGAGGCCCGTCCCGAAGACCTCCAGGTCACGCCACGGGCCGCCGCGTCCTACGCCGAGCCGGAACCGGCCCTCGGACAGCAGCGTCAGCATGGCCGCCTGCTCGGCGAGGGCCACCGGGTGCTGGTTGGACAGCACGCTGACCGCCGTGCCGACATGGATTCGGTGGGTAAGGCCGAGGACGTGACCCGCCAGGACGGTCGCGGACGGGACGACGCCGTACGACATGAAGTGGTGTTCGGCCAGCCAGACGTCGTCGAACCCGGCCTGTTCGGCGGCGATGGCGGCCTCCACGGTCCGGGACAGGGCGACGGCGTCGTCCTGGCCGGGGAGGCGGGCCGCGAGGAGGAAGATTCCGAAGCGCACGTCCCGGTCGTACCCGGCATTCCGGGTGCCCGAGCGCTCTGGGAGACTGCCGTGCATGACTGGTGGTTCGTTCAGCAGGGTCGGGGTCGTCGGGCTGGGGACGATGGGCGCGGGCATCGCCGAGGTGCTGGCGCGGGGCGGCCTGGCGGTCGTCGGCATCGAGGTGGACCAGGACGCGCTGGAGCGCGGGCGCGGGCACCTGGAGGGCTCGACCGGACGGGCGGTCAAGCGCGGGCGGCTGTCCGAGGACGCGCAGCGGGAGATCCTCGGCCGGGTGGCCCTGTCGGTCGACTTCGCCGACCTGGGCGACTGCGGCCTGGTCATCGAGGCGGTCCCGGAGCGGCTGGAGCTGAAGCGCCGCGTGTTCGCCGAGCTGGACCGGGTCTGCCGGGACGACGCCGTCCTCGCCACGAACACCTCCTCCCTGTCGGTCACCGACATCGCCGTCACCACGGGCCGTCCCACCAAGATCGTCGGGGTGCACTTCTTCAACCCGGCGCCGGTGATGAAGCTGGTCGAGGTCATCCGGACGGTGCTCACCGAGCCCGAGGCGGTGGAGCGCGTCGCGGCCCTGGTCACGGGGCTCGGCAAGACCCCGGTGACGATCGGCGACCGCGCCGGGTTCGTCGCCAACCGGCTGCTGTTCGGCTACCTCAACCAGGCCGCGAACATGCTGGAGTCCGGGCACGCCACCCGCGACGACATCGACACCGCGATGAAGGCGGGCGCCGGGCTGCCGATGGGCCCGTTCACGCTCATGGACCTGATCGGCCTCGACACCTGCCTTGAGGTGCTGGAGGCCGTGTACGCCGAGTCGCGCGACCGGCGGCACGCGCCGTCGCCGGTGCTGCGGGAGCTGGTCACCGCCGGGCTGCTGGGCCGCAAGACCGGCCGTGGGTTCTACGCCTACGGCGGCGCGCGGGACGAAACCGTGGACGAGGCCGACGTCCCGCAGCCGGTCGTGGGCGTCCTCGGCACCGGCCCGCTCGCCGACGCGGTCGCCGCGCTCTGCGACCGCGCGGGCAGCCGGGTCAGGACGGCCGCCGCCGACCTCGGCGACTGCGACCTGATCATCGAGGCCGCGCAGGACGCCGAGGCCGGGCGCTCGCTGCTCGCGGCCGCCGCCGGGACGGCCCGGCAGGGCGCGGTGCTCGCCACCACATCCGCGGCCGCCCCGGTGATCGAGCAGGCGATGGCCACCGGACGGCCCGCGGACGTCGTCGGCCTGCACCTGCCCGAGGCGGACGGCACGCTCGCCGAGATCGCCGCCACGGTCGCGACCGGCCCGGGAGTCGCCGACCGGGCCGCCGCGCTGGCCGGACGGCTCGGCCTCACCACCGTCCGCTGCCGCGACCGTGCCGGATACATCGTGGACGCGCTGCGCTTCCCGTATCTGAACGACGCGGCGGCGATGCTCGGCGCCGGATACGCCGACGCCGACTCGATCGACGCCGCGATGACGCTCGGCTGCGGCTATCCGACCGGGCCGATCGCCGACCTCGACCGCCTCGGCCTGGACCGGGCGGTCGCCGTCCTGCGCGCCCTGTACGCCGAGAGCCGCGAGCCGGCCCTGTCCCCGGCGCCGCTGCTGGAGGAGCACGTCACGGCCGGACGCGCACTGCGCTGACCTCGCCGCCACACCGCGTGCCCGCCCATATCCTGGAAGCCATGAGCCCCCGCAAGAACCGCCGCGCCGTCCCCGGCCGTCCCCCGCAGGGCGGCGGTTCGTGGGCTCAGGACACCGAGGAGGGTCCGGACGGCGACTGGATCGTCCGGGCGGTCGCCGGGATGAACGCGACCAAGGCCTACCGCTGCCCCGGCTGCGACCAGGAGATCCCGCGCGGCGTCGCCCACGTCGTCGCCTGGCCCGCGGACGGGCGGGGCGACGCGGACGACCGCCGGCACTGGCACCGCCCGTGCTGGCAGGCCAGGGACCGGCGCGCGCCGCGCGTCCAGCGCTCACGCAACGCCCCGCGCTACTGATCGTCGCGCGCGGGACCGAACGACCAGGAGGAGAGCGATGGCGGAGATCAGGGCGGCGTCCGTGCTGCTGGCGCGGCGCGAGGAGATCACGCTGCACACCTCGGACGGCCTGGAACTGGTGGGCGAGCTCGCGCTGCCCCCCGATCGCCCGCCCGTGGCGACCCTGGTCTGCCTGCACCCGCTGCCCACGGCCGAGGGCATGATGGACAGCCACGTCCAGCGCAAGGCGTCCTACCGGCTGCCCGCGCTCGCCGATCTGGCCGTCCTGCGGTTCAACACCCGCGGGACGACCTCGGCGCGCGGCACCAGCCAGGGCGAGTTCGGCGACGGCGAGACCGAGCGGTTCGACGTCGCGGCGGCGCTGGAGTACACCGAGTACCACGACCTGCCACGGCCGTGGCTGCTCGGCTGGTCGTTCGGCACCGAGCTGGCGCTGCGGTGGGGCCGCGACCCGCTCGTCGAGGGCGCGATCCTGCTGTCCCCGCCGGTGCGCCGCGCGACGGACGCCGACCTGGACGCCTGGGGCGCCGACGGGCGGCCGGTCGTGGCGCTCGTGCCCGAGTTCGACGACTACCTGCGTCCGGCGGAAGCCCGCGAGCGGTTCAAGCGCGTCCCGCAGGCCGAGGTCATCGCCGTGGAGGGCGCCAAGCACCTGTGGGTGGGCGAGCCGTACGTCCGCGTCGTGCTGAACGAGATCGTCCGGCATGTCGCGCCGGATGCGTACCCGCTGCCCACCGAATGGGACGGGCCCGGTAGCTAAACTCACGCGTCCGATCACGGCCACACGTGTCCACCCGGCACCGATCGGGGTGACGATTGCGTAGCCGTCGTGTGACGGTGACGTGCTGGGGACGTCGACGTGAGGACGCAATGACCGTGCAGCTCTACGCAAGAGACGTCGGGACGGGCACGCCGCTCGTACTGCTGCACGCCTTCCCGCTCTCCTCGGCGATGTGGCTCGCGCAGCGCGAAGGGCTCGCCGCCCGGTTCCGCGTTATCACCCCTGACCTGCGGGGCTTCGGCGGCTCGCTGCTCGGGCCCGAAGACCCCTCGATCGATGTGATGGCCGACGACGTGGCCCGCCTCTTCCAGCGCATCGGCGTCCGGCGGGCCGTGGTCGGCGGGCTGTCCATGGGCGGGTACGTGGCGATGGCGCTGTGCCGCCGCCATCCCGGCCTCGTCCTCGGCGCCGTCCTGGCCGGCACGCGCGCCACCGCCGACTCCGGCCCCGTCCGGGAGGCCCGGCTGCGGCAGGCAGAGCGGCTGGAGGGGGAGGAGGGCGTCCAGGTCCTGGTGGACGACGTCCTGCCGAACCTCGTCGGGCCGACGACGCTCCAGCGGCGCGCCCTGGTCTACGGGCGGGTACGCGGCCTCGTCCAGGCCACCCCGCCGCAGGCGGCCGCGTGGGCGCAGCGCGCCATGGCGGGCCGCGCCGACTCCTTCGGCACCCTCCGCGGCCTCAAGGTGCCCGCCCTCGTCATGGTGGGGGACGAGGACGTCCTGGCCACCGAGGAGGAGGCCCGCGCCATGGTCGAGGCGCTGCCCAACGCCGAGCTCCTGGTCATCCCGCGGGCCGGGCACCTGAGCGCGGTGGAGCAGCCCGACCTGTTCAACCAGGCCGTGGCCGAGTTCGCCGCCGCGCTCGCCCGCACGAGCCACTGACCGGGGCCAGGATGTTCCGCGACCCCGGCTACATGGTTTCCTGGCGGGGCATGAGGACCTCGCGGATGATCAGTGAGATCGCCGCCGCCGTCGGGATCGCCAACAGCGCGCCCACCACGCCCAGCAGCGCCGCGCCGATGAGCGCCGCCACGATGGTCACCGCCGGCTGGACGTCGACCGTCCGTTTCATGACGCGCGGATAGACGAGGTAGTTCTCCACCTGCTGGTAGATGACGTAGAAGACGATGCAGATCACGCCGTCCGTCGTCGTCCCGGTGAGGAAGGCGACCAGGCACACGACCACCGCGCCGATCGTCGCGCCCACCAGCGGGATCAGGTCGGTCACCGCGACGATCAGCGCCAGCGCGATGGCGTACTTCACGCCCATGATCGTCAGGAAGATGTACGAGGTGACGCCCGCGATGAACGCGATCGTGAACTGCCCCGCGACGTACCCGCCGATCCGGTCGAGGATCTCGTCCCCGAGCAGGGCGACCCGCGCCCGCCGCGAGCGCGGCGCGAGCTGGTAGAAGAACGTCTTGATCTGCGGCAGCGAGCCCAGGAAGTAGAGCGTGAGGATCAGGATGGTGATGGTCTGGAAGATGCCGTTGACCGCGACCTTGCCGAGCCCGGTGGCGGTGTCGGTGAGGCTGTCCTGGAAGCCCTTGCTGTTGACGGCCTTCTCCGCGCGGTCCAGGAGCCCGTACCGCTTGTCCCAGTCGGCGAGCCGCTTGTTGTCCTGGAGCTGCGTGACGTAGTTGGGGATGTTCTTGCGGAGCTCGGTGACCTGCTCGGAGACGGGTTGCACCAGCGAGGCGACGAAGCCCGCGAAGAACGCGATGACCGCCAGGAACACCGCGCCGACCGCGAGGCCGCGGGGCAGCCCGAACCTGCGGAGCCGCTCCACCGCCGGGTTGAGGCCGACCGCGAGGAACATCGCCACGACGATCATCACGATGACCGACTTGGCGTTCGTGGCGGCCTTCACCAGCATCCAGGCGGTGATCACGCCGAGGGCGGCGGTGAACCCGAAGATGAAGGGGTGCGCCCGGCCGAGCGGCTCGCCGGGCCGCCCGAACGGGAACCGGTGGTCGACGCCCGCCTCGCGCTTGCGCTGCTCGATGTCGTGGGCCGGGTCCGGGGCGCCCGGCTCGGGTGGCACGGGCTCGGCGGAGGTCGCGGGCAGCGGCCGCTCGACCGGGCCGCCGGTGGCCGGGTCGCGTTCCCCGATGGCCTTCTCGGCCTTCTCGACCTCGTCCGGATCAAGGGCGCCGCTGGGCAGGGCCGCGTCGTCCGGGGCTGCGCCGTTCGGGGAGCCGCCCGGCGCGTCGTTGTCTAGGGCGTTGTGGTCTGGGGCGTCGCCGCCTGGCGCGTCGTCGTCTGGCGCGTCGTCGTCCGGGGTGTTGTCGTCCGGGGGTGCGGCGACGCCCCAGACC
>NZ_SMKU01000376.1 GCF_004349215.1 Actinomadura rubrisoli
GGACGGGGGCGGGCCATCCAGAGGTAGCCGCCCGCGGCGAGGGACGCGACCACGGCGATCATGAGGAAGATGCGAAGGGTGGATCTGTCGGGTTGTGCGGGTAAACGCCGGACGGGTTGTCCGTTCGTCGGCGACTTCAGGCGATCTGTCAGGGTCTGGAGGCGGTCTTGACTCGTGCTCATGCCGTCCGACGCTAGGCGGGTCCACCATCGGGCGGCAGGGGGTCGCGAAATTGTGGATAACTCGGGGGCAGCGGGGCTCTTGTTTCCGCGCTCGTGGCCTTGAGCTGCGACGGTGTGGCTACTGGGGGGCTATGACCACGCCCAGCATGCCGGGGCCTACGTGGGCGCCGATGACGGGGCCCACTTCGCCTACGTAGACGTCCTCGACGTGCGGGATGCGTTCGCGGAGGCGGGTCGCCAGGGTTTCGGCGCGGGTGGCGGCGGCCAGGTGTTGGACGCCTAGGTCGACGCGGTGGTCGGCCGCCTTCGCGACGGCGATCTCTTCCAGGCGGGCCAGTGCGCGTGAGGAGGTGCGGACCTTCTCCAAGGGGGCGATCTTGCCGTCGGCTATGCCGAGCAGTGGTTTGACCATGAGGGCGGAGCCGAGCAGGGTCGCGGCCGCGCCGATCCGGCCGCCGCGGCGGAGGTGTTCGAGCGTGTCGACGTAGAAGAGCGAGCGGGAGAGCCGGGCTCGGCGCGTGGCCGCGGCGGCGGCCTGTTCCGCGTCGGCGCCGGTGAGCGCGGCGGCGGCGGCCGAGAGGGCGGCGAAGCCGAGGCCCATGCCGATGGTTCCGCTGTCGACGACGCGGACGGGGACCGGGGCGTCCTCGGCGGCGAGCCGGGCCGCCTCGATCGTGCCGGACATGGCGGACGAGAGGTGGACGGAGACGATCGCGCGGGCGCCCGTTCCGGCGGCGGCCTTGTAGGCGGACGCGAACCGCTCGGGGGCCGGGCGAGACGTGGTGACGGGGTGCCAGTCCCGGAGTGCCTGGGCGGCTTCGGCGCTGGTGATGTCGCCCTCGTCCCGCAGGGCGCCGCCTACGGCGATCTGCAGGGGGACGACGGTCAGGCCGTGGCGTTCGGCGAGGCCCGGCGGGAGGTAGGCGGTTGAGTCCGTGACGATCGCGACCGCGCTGCCCATGGAGGGGACCCTACTCCCCCGGGTCCGTCATGGAGCGTTCTCAAGGGATCGGCGGGTGGGTCAGGGCTGGACGGGGACGCCGCCGCGCCAGACGCGGAGTGCGCGCAGGCCGAAGGCCCACGCGAACGCGCCCTCGTGGTCGGCGTCCCAGAGGACGATGTCGGCGAGCATGCCGGGCGCGAGGGAGCCGCGGTCGCCGACGCGCAGGGCGGCGGCTCCGCCGAGGGTGGCGGCGCGGAGGGCCTCGGTGACGCTGAGGCCGAACATGGCGACGGACAGGCCGATGACCAGCGGCATGGACGTGATGCCGCACTGGCCCGGGTTGTGGTCGGTGCCGAGGGCGACGGTGACGCCGCGGTCGAGCATCTGCCGGACGGGCGCCGGGGCGCGGGTGCTGTTGAGGGAACTGCCGGGGCAGACGGTGGCGGTGACGCCGGCGTGCGCGAGGGCCTTGATGTCGTCGTCGTTGGCCTGGGTGAGCAGGTCGGCGGACGCGCAGCCGACCTCGGCGGCGACCTGCGCGGCGCCGACGCGCTCGTTGGCGCAGGCGTGCATGCGGGCCTTGAGGCCGGCGCGCTTGCCGGTGAGCAGGAGGGCGCGGGCCTCTTCGGCGGTGAAGTGGCCCTCGTCGCAGTAGACGTCGATGCTGTCGGCACCGGCGACGGCCGCGTCGCCGGCCCAGAGGCGGACGGCCTCGATGTAGTCGCGGCGGCGGCCGAAGAACTCCGGCGGGAGGATGTGGGCGGCGAGGAACGTCGCGTGGATCCGGGGCATGGAGGGCTCGCCTTCGAGCGAGCGCAGCATGCGGATGTCGGCGAGTTCGCCGTCGCGGGTGAGGTGGTAGCCGGTCTTGGCCTCGACCGTGGTCGTCCCGGCGAGGATCCACTGGCGGAGGCGTTCGCGGACGCCGTTGCACAGGGTCCAGGGGTCGGTTCCGCGGGTGACCGTCACGGTGGAGTTGACGCCGCCGCCCGCGGCCGCGATGGCCGAGTGGGACGAGCCGCTGGTGCGCATCGCGAGTTCGGCCCAGCGGTTGCCCGCGTAGACCGGGTGGGAGTGCGCGTCGATGAGCCCGGGTGTGACCAGGCCGCCGCCGAGGTTCTCCACGTGGTCGACGTCGACGATGTCGTCGATGATGCCGGGGACGCTCTGGGGCAGGTCGGACGCGGGCCCGGCCCAGACGATCCGGTCGTCGTGGATGAGTACGGCGGCGTTGCTGCAGACGTCGGTGCCCGTCCAGAGCCTGCCGATGTTCGTCAACAGCCGTACCGTCATAGGGTCACCGACCTGGATGGAGCAACGCGCCGCGGGGCGCGGTAACGGACGCTGTGGAGAGAGGGAGCGGGCCACCCGCTCTTGTTCCGGCGCTCGGACCTGCCATGGAGTGGGCCACCTGCTCTCGATCCGAGACGCCGACTGGGTGCCGGCGAATCACCGTTGGAGGGCCGGGTGGTCGGGCGACCACCACGGGCAACGAGACCGGAGATATCGGTTTCGTCACGGTAGTGCACTGGAGGCCCGTCCGACAACCTCTGGTCGTCGAACGGCCTTGGACGGCAACAAGTTCCGGCCGGACGGGCGGTACCTGGCCCGGCGTGCGCCACGGCGGTGGCGGCCGACCCGCCGAACAAAGCTCGCAAATCACGTACCCAACCGCAGAACACCTGGTCGCAGCGCATCGACAGCCATCACCCCGCCCTTAGCTATACGACCGTACGGAATTCAACGGGGCCGTCAAGCGAAATGCAGAAGCTGTCACCTTTCAGCGACCAGGATCAGCCGAAGGGCCATATCCGGACCGTCCCGAACACCGATTCCGGACGGAAACCGGCCCGGACGACGTTCACGCGGGCCCCTGGAGGAGCCCGCGTGAACGTGTCCGAGGTCGAGGGATCCCGCCGTCAGACGGTGGGCGCCACCACCTCGTAACGGGACAGTTCGCCCGCCAGATCGCCCGGAACCCTGGCGTGAAGGAGGGTGCCCTCGGCGACGTGCTCCAGCTTGAGCACCTCGCCGTGGTCGTGCACCCGCGCGATCAGATCGCCCCGCTCGTAGGGCACCAGGGCGTGGAGCTCGCTCTCCAGCCCCGGCAGTTCGGCCTCGATCGCCGCGCGCAGCTCGTCGATGCCCTGCCCGGTGCGGGCGGACACGACGACGCTGTGCGGCTCGCGGCGCTGGAGCCGGACGATCGCGAGGTCGTCGGCGGCGTCGGCCTTGTTGATGACGACGATCTCGTTGATCGTGTCGGCGCCGATCTCGCGCAGCACCTCGCGGACGGCGTCGAGCTGCGCCTCGGGTTCGGGGTCGGAGCCGTCCACGACGTGCAGGACGAGCCCGGCGCCCGTGACCTCCTCCAGCGTCGAGCGGAACGCCTCGACGAGCTGGTGCGGGAGGTGCCGGACGAACCCGACCGTGTCGGCCAGGGTGTAGTGGCGGCCGCCCGGCGTCTCGGCGCGCCTGACGGTGGGGTCGAGGGTGGCGAACAGCGCGTTCTCCACCAGCACCCCGGCGCCGGTCAGCCGGTTGAGCAGGGACGACTTGCCGGCGTTGGTGTAGCCGGCGATCGCGACGGCGGGCACCTCGCCGCGGCGGCGCTCGCCGCGTCCGGTGTCGCGCGCCTTGGACATCTCGCCGATCTGGCGGCGCAGCTTGGCCATCCGGGTGCGGATGCGCCGCCGGTCCAGCTCGATCTTGGTCTCGCCGGGGCCGCGGCCGCCGATGCCGACGCCGCCGGCGGCGCGGCCGCCGACCTGCCGGGACAGGTTGCCGCCCCAGCCGCGCAGGCGCGGCAGCAGGTAGCTGAGCTGCGCGAGCTCGACCTGCGCCTTGCCCTCGCGGCTCTTGGCGTGCTGGGCGAAGATGTCCAGGATCAGCGCGGTCCGGTCGATCACCTTGACCTGGACGGTCTCCTCCAGGTGCCGCAGCTGGCCCGGGGCCAGCTCGCCGTCGCAGATGACGGTGTCGGCGCCGGTGGCGATGACGATGTCGCGCAGCTCCGCGGCCTTGCCGGAGCCGATGTAGGTGGCCGGGTCGGGACGGGACCGGCGCTGGACGAGGCCCTCCAGGACCTCGGAGCCGGCGGTCTCGGCGAGGAGGGCCAGCTCGCGCAGCGAGTTCTCGGCCATCGCGGCCGTGCCCTCGGTCCATACGCCGACGAGGACGACCCGCTCCAGCCGCAGGGCGCGGTACTCGACCTCGGTGACGTCGGTCAGCTCGGTGGACAGACCGGCGACGCGCCGTAGCGCCCGCCGGTCCTCAAGGTCGAGTTCTCCCGTCATGGGTTCGAACTCGTCCGGGGCCTGGTCTGCAGAGAAAGGAAGAGTCATATGTCCTCTGTTGAACGCCGCGGCGCGGCCGTATCTTCCCCGCGATGGTCTCACGCCCCGTTGGCACAGGTCACGCGATTATCACCAGGGGTCGGCGCGGGGGCGCGCGGGGAGGCTGCGAGGAGGAACGAGGAGCCGGCGGGGCCCACCCCGCTTTGACCTGCCTCAGCACCGCCAAGTAGCGTTCTCCATGAGGCAGAAGTGGAATTTCACTAGACGAAAGGCGAGCCGATGGCTGGACTTGACGGCATCGAGGTGACCGGACCTCTCGGCGAGCGGTACGAGGAGATCCTGACGCCCGAGGCGCTCGGCCTGCTCGCCGCTCTGCAGCGCGAGTTCGGCGCGCGGCGCAAGGAGCTGCTCGCGGCGCGGGGCGAGCGTCAGCGCAGGCTCTCCGGCGGCGGGACGCTGGACTTCCTGCCCGAGACCGCAGGCGTCCGCAATGACGACACCTGGCGTGTCGCCGCGCCCGCGCCCGGCCTGGAGGACCGCCGGGTCGAGATCACCGGCCCGACGGACCGGAAGATGACCATCAACGCGCTCAACTCGGGCGCGAAGGTGTGGCTGGCCGACTTCGAGGACGCCAACACCCCCCTGTGGAACAACATGATCGAGGGGCAGCTCAACCTCCGGGACGCCCTCGACCGGACGATCGACTTCACCGACGCCGGGACCGGCAAGTCCTACGCGCTCAAGGACGACTCCGAGCTCGCCACCATCGTCGTCCGGCCGCGCGGCTGGCACATGGAGGAGAAGCACCTGCTCGTCGACGGCGAGCCCGTGTCCGGGTCGCTGTTCGACTTCGGGCTCTACTTCTTCCACAGCGCGCGCAGGCAGCTGGACAAGGGCAAGGGCCCGTACTTCTACCTGCCCAAGATGGAGGGACACCTGGAGGCGCGGCTCTGGAACGACGCGTTCAACCTCGCGCAGGACGCCCTGGAGATCCCGCGCGGGACGATCCGCGCGACGGTGCTGATCGAGACGATCCCGGCCGCGTTCGAGATGGAGGAGATCCTCTACGAGCTGCGCGACCACTCCGCGGGCCTGAACGCGGGCCGCTGGGACTACCTCTTCTCGGTGATCAAGAAGTTCCGGGACCGCGGCGCCGGGTTCGTCCTGCCGGAGCGGAACGCGATCACGATGACGGCGCCGTTCATGCGGGCCTACACCGAGCTGCTCGTCCGCACCTGCCACAAGCGCGGCGCGCACGCGATCGGCGGCATGGCCGCGTTCATCCCGTCCCGCCGTGACGAGGCCGTCAACAAGGTCGCGCTGGAGAAGGTGCGGGCCGACAAGGCCCGCGAGTCCGGCGACGGCTTCGACGGCTCCTGGGTCGCCCACCCCGACTTGGTGCCGATCTGCCGCGAGGTGTTCGACGGCGTGCTCGGCGACAGGCCGAACCAGCGCGACCGGCTGCGTGAGGACGTGAAGGTCGCCGCGTCCGACCTGCTGAACGTGGCGGCGACCCCCGGCGACATCACCGAGGCGGGCCTGCGCAACAACATCGACGTGGCGCTGCGCTACCTCGCCACCTGGCTGGACGGCGCCGGAGCGGTCGCGATCCACAACCTGATGGAGGACGCCGCGACCGCGGAGATCTCCCGTTCGCAGGTGTGGCAGTGGATCTACAACGGGATCGAGCTCAAGGACGGCCCGAAGGTCACCAAGGAGCTGGTGGAGCGGATCCTGGAGGAGGAGCTGGCCGGCATCCGCACCCAGCTGGGCGAGGCGTACAACGCGCCGCGCTACGACCAGGCCGTGGCCCTGTTCAAGGAGGTCACGCTGGCGGACGAGTACTCGGAGTTCCTCACGACCCCGGCGTACGAGCGCATGCCCTGACGCGTACGGGGCCGGTGAAATCAGTGCGGGCGATCTTGCGGCCGTTCCGGGCCCGGGAGGATGGTGGAGGCGATGGAATCGGAACTCCGGGCGCTCGCCCTGCGCCTCGAAGCGATGCTCGGCGCCGAACGTGTCATCACCGATCCCGTGCGGTTGCGCACCTATGAGTGCGACGGTCTCACCAACCACCGCGCGATGCCTGCGATCGTGGTCCTGCCCGACACGGCCGAGCAGATCGCCGCGATCGTGCGCGCGTGTGTGTCCGCCGGGGTCCCGTACGTGGCGCGTGGTTCCGGGACGGGCCTGTCCGGTGGCGCGCTTCCCCGCACCGACGGCGTCCTCATCGTCACCTCCAGGATGCGCCGGATCCTGGAGATCGACGTTCCCAACCAGCGGGCCGTGGTCGAGCCCGGCGTGATCAACCTGGACGTGTCGCGGGCGGCCCGCCCGCACGGCTACTACTTCGCGCCCGACCCGTCCAGCCAGCAGATCTGCTCGGTCGGCGGGAACGTCGCCGAGAACTCCGGCGGCGCGCACTGCCTGAAGTACGGCTTCACCGCGCACCACGTGCTCGCCTGCGAGGTCGTCACGCCGGACGGCGAGCTGGTGGAGCTGTCGGCCGGCGACCCCGGCTACGACCTGCTCGGGGTGTTCGTCGGGGCGGAGGGCACGCTCGGCATCACCACGAAGATCACGGTGCGGCTGACGCGGGTGCCCGAGACCGTCCAGACGCTGCTCGCGGCGTTCGGCTCCATCGAGGCGGGCGGCGGCGCCGTGTCGGCGATCATCGCGGCGGGGGTCGTCCCGGCGGCGATCGAGATGATGGACGCGCTGTCGATCGAGGCGGCCGAGGCCGCGGTGCGCTGCGAGTACCCGCCCGGCGCCGGCGCGGTGCTGATCGTGGAGCTGGACGGCCCGCGGGCCGAGGTCGCGGCGCAGTTCGCCGAGGTGGAGCGGCTGTGCCGGGAGGCCGGCGCGTTCGAGATCCGGATCGCCGCGGACGACGCCGAGCGGGCCCTGATCTGGACGGGCCGCAAGTCGGCGTTCGCCGCGGTCGGCCGGATCAGCCCCGCCTACCTCGTCCAGGACGGCGTGATCCCCCGGACGGCCCTGCCCCAGGTCCTGGCCCGCATCGACGCGCTGTCGGCCGAGTCCGGCGTGCGGGTCGCGAACGTCTTCCACGCGGGCGACGGGAACCTGCACCCGCTGGTGCTGTTCGACGACGCCGAGCCCGGCGCTGCGGAACGCGCCGAGGAGGTGTCGGGCGCGATCCTCGACCTGTGCATCGAGCATGGCGGGTCCATTACGGGCGAGCACGGTGTCGGCGTTGACAAGTCCCGTTACATGCCCCGGATGTTCAGCGACGCCGATCTGGACACGATGCAGATGGTCCGGTGCGGCTTCGATCCGGCCGGGCTGTGCAATCCGGGGAAGATCTTCCCGACGCCTCGCCTGTGCGGTGAGGTCCCCGGCGTGCGCAAGGGCCCGCACCCGTACGAGGGAAAGGCGGACATCTTCTGATGCAGCCCCAGGACGCCCCTGCGAAGGCCCTGGACGCCTTGGCCAAGGTGTGCGGCGACGTCCGTCCCGGTGAACCCGCCGAGGGAGTGCTCGGAATCCAGCCCGCGCTGGTCGCCGCACCGGGGAACGTTGCTGAGGCGGCCGAGGTCATGCGGGTCGCCGCCGAGATGGGTCTCGCCGTCGTCCCGCGTGGTGGCGAGACCCGCCTGGACTGGGGAGCGCCTCCGCGGCGCTGCGATCTGCTGGTCGACACCCACCGGATGGACGGGCTGGTCGAGCACGCCTCCGGCGACCTGGTGGCGAAGGCCCAGGCCGGGCTTCCGATGGACCGGCTCGGTGAGATGCTCGCCGAACGGGATCAGCGGCTCGCCCTCGACGTCCCGCTGCCCGGTTCCACGGTCGGCGGCACGATCGCCGCGGGTGCGGCCGGGCCGCTCCGGTCGCTGTACGGGACGCCCCGGGATCTGGTCATCGGGCTGACGATCGTCCGGGCGGACGGCCAGATCGCGCGTTCGGGTGGGAAGGTCGTCAAGAACGTCGCCGGGTACGACCTGGGGCGGCTCTTCTGCGGCTCCTACGGCACCCTTGGGCTCATCGTGGAGGCCACCTTTCGCCTGCACCCGGTACCGGCCGCCCGAGCGTGGGTGACGTGCGGCGTCAACGGTGCCGGGGAGGTGTACGAGGCGGTCCAGTCCGTCCTACACTCGCCGGTTGCGCCGAGCGCGATCGAGTACATCGGCCCCGGGACCGTTTCCGTCCTGGTGGAGGGCGTCCCGGACGGTGTCGCCGCGCGCGCTCGGCAGCTGACCGGTCTCCTCGGCGGCACGGCCGAGATCACGGAGACCGCACCGGACGGCTGGGGCTCCTATCCGGACGGCACCACGCTCATCGACGTGTCCGCCCCGCCCACCGCACTCCCCCACCT
>NZ_SMKU01000377.1 GCF_004349215.1 Actinomadura rubrisoli
CGGGGGCGGCGGGCTCAGACATTGCCCAGGACCCGGCGGATCGCGATCTCGATGACGACCCGCCGCGGGTTCGGGCGCGGCGGCTTGTACCGCTCGGCGTACCGGCGCTCCGCGTCGGCGACGGCGTCCGCGTCGGTCCGCAGGACGGCCCGGCCCTCGACGGTCGCCCAGCGGCGGCCGTCCACCTGGCCGACGGCGACCGGCAGCCCGGCCGGGCCCGCCTGCCGGACGTGCCGCGCCTTCGCCGACCCGCCCGAGGTGATCACCCGGACGATCCCGGCCCCCGCGTCCAGCACGGCCCCCACCGGCACCGCGTGCGGTGTGCCGTCCGGCCGCACCGTGACCAGCGTGCACAGGTGCCGTTCCCGCCAGAACGCCAGAAGCCGCTCGTCGTCGGGTGCCAGGCGGTGTCGCGTCGTCCCGTGCATCTCGTCCTCTCGTCCGCGTGAGCAGCAGGATCCCAGAACCGGGACGGACGCGTTCATCCGGCCCGCCCGCGCGCCGCGCACGGCCGCGCACGGCGCAGGGCCGCGCGCTGCGGACGGCCGCCGGGACGGCCCCTGCCGCCCGGTGCGCCCGCTGCGCGCGATCTGACCTGCCGATCCCCTATGGCGTCCCGGTGCTCTGCGGCGTCGGGCACGGGGACGCGGCGTCCGGCGGGCCAGCCGAGGGCGCCGGGTCCGGTGCCGGGTCCCGCGACGGCGCCCGCGTCGGCACGGCCCGCCCCGGGCCCGTGCGCCGCAGGTTGTGCGCCTTCATGACGGACTGGAGGTCGGGAAGTCCGCCCCTGCCGTCGGCGTCGGCGAGCGTCGGGCAGGCCCACTCGTCCTGGTGGCCCCACGAGTAGCTGATGTCGAACGCGGGGGACGGGACGAGCCGGTCCCACCGGTTCAGGATGGAGCGCAGCTGCGCGGCGCTCGGCAGCCGCCAGTTCCGCTCGCCGTCGTTGCACGACTGCCCGAACGTCTGGAACACCGGGACGATCATCCGCCGGGGGAACCCGGCGCGGTCGGCCTGGCGGACCATCGTGTCGATGGCCTTCAGGTCGCAGCCCGCCGCGTCCGTGCGGCAGGGGTAGGGGTCCAGGCCGATGAGGTCCAGATGCGTGGCGGACGGCTCCAGCGGCCGCATCGGCCAGTCGGTCAGCGAGGCGAACGCCTTCTGCCCCGGCGCGTACCGGTGGACGATGTCCGCGCGCTGCCGGATCTTGGCGACGATCCAGGGGCACTCGTCCGGGTTCGGCTCGTCCGACAGGTACCAGCCGTAGACGCGCTCGTCGCGGGCGAACCGCTTCACGGTCTCGGCGAACGCGGAGAGCGTGGGGATCTCGAAGTCGCCGCAGGTGGTGTTGCCGACCCACAGCAGGGCCCGGCCGCCCTTGGGCAGGGCGGCGATGTCGTCCTCGTCGGGGTCGGCGTCGAACAGGTTGTAGCCGAGCCGGGCCGCTTTGGCGCGGTCCCCGGCCGGCATGTTGAGCGCGACGTGCAGGGTGCCGCCCGCCAGGGCGGCGGCGGGGCGGGCGGAGGCGTCCCCGGGCGAGGGGGCGATCAGGTACCCGGCGACGGCCCCGGCGATCGAGGCGGCGGCGGCCACGGCGGCGAGATGGGTCTTCATCTGCTCTCCCGGCATCGCTGATGCGGCAATGGGATGAGCCCAGCGTCGCACGCGGCAGAGCGTGATCGCCTCGATACGGCGGAGTCCGGCCCCTCGGCCCGGGACGGATGACCCCCGGCCGCGGGGCCCGGCCGCGGAGCCCGCCGGAGGTCAGACGCGCCAGGAGCGGACGAGGTCGTCCAGCGCGGACTGGTCGAAGAGGATGCCCCGCGAGATGAGCTCCTGGGCGACCAGGTCGCCGTCGCCGTGGTGCTTGGCCAGCAGCCGGTACACCGCGTACGGGAACCAGTGGTTGTCGCTGATCCGCTGGATGTCGGCCTCGTCGCAGGTGTAGCCCTCGGCCCTGACCTCGGCCAGCGTCGCGGCCACGTCGCCGTGCCGGCGCTCCAGGATGTCGATGACGATGGCGCGCAGGTTCTCGGTGTTCGTCTCCGGCGCGGGCGCGGGGGCCGGGTCCTCGGCGATGGGCGCGTAGGTGCTGCGGCCGTTGAGGCTGCCGCGGGTGGCGGCGCTGACGACGGCCAGCTCCGGTTCCGGCTCCGGGACCGGCTCGGGCACCGGACGCTCGGCCTCGGCGCGCGCCGCGGACGCCGGTGCGGGGGCGGGATCGGCACCGGACTCGGCGCGGGCCGCGGACGCCGCGGGCTCGGAGGGCGCGGGCTCGGACGTCGCGGGCTCGGTCTCGCGTTCGGCGGACGTCCCGGACTCCGCGTCCGCGGAGCCCGACTCGATCGCCTTCCCGGAGTGGCCGGGGACCTGGATCTGCGGGAACGGGCCCGTGTTCCGCAGCGGCATCAGCGTGATCTGCTGCAGGGTGACCGGCCCGGCGATGGCCCGGTTCTGCGGATCGGGCTGCTTGGGCGCGTTCTCCCGCATCTCCGCCTCGCGCGAGACGTAGCGGTGCAGCGTCCGCAGCAGGACGAACAGGCCCAGCATCGACACGATCGGCGGTACGGCGGCCGTCGCCTGGTAGGAGAACGTCCGGTTGCCGACGTGGCCGACGTTGAAGATGAGGCTCGCCGTCCAGCCCGCGAGGGCGATGGTCAGCGGCAGGGAGAAGTCGAGCCAGCTCATCAGGTGCCGGCGGTGCAGCACGAAGGCGTCGACGGCCAGCAGGAACAGGCCCAGCTCGCCCACGATGATGAACAGGTCGACCAGCAGCGGGAACGACTCGGCCTTCCAGCCGCGCAGGCCGTGCTCCAGCGCCCAGTGGTAGAGCCCCGCGTACGACTGGGCGAACCCGCCCGCGGTCGCGGTCAGGACCGCGGCCGCCATGAAGGCGATGGCTCCCCACCGTGTGATGACTTGTGCCCGGTTGGCAGCGCTCATGCGGAGTGTGCTCCAGTTTTCCTTACCCGACCAAAGGTGATCGCTGGGAGACTATCCGTTCCTTTGCCGTTTCGTGGGGGATTCGCGTCACGTGTGGGTTCCGGTCCCGGACGCGCGGCATCCCCGCCGGGCCGCTTCGGGCGGCCCGGCGGGGACGGAAGTTCCGTGGGAGCGTTACGGAACCATGAGCACGAAGTCGAACGCGCCGGTGCGGCCGTTCTGGTCGGTGCCCATCTTCATCAGCAACCTCGGGTCGTAGATGGTGTCCGTCTGGTTGCGCGGCTCACCGGGGAAGTAGAGCTGCGTGGTGAGGATCCTCTGGCCGGGGGCCTGCGCCTTGACGTGGATGTGGCGGGTACGGCCCGGGTAGAGGCCCGGCACGATCGTCTGCAGGGTGAACTTCCCGGCGGCATCGGTGTACTGGTGACCGCGCAGCGTGTAGCCGCTGTTGTCGTAGATGCCGCCGTTGTCGCACTGCCAGAAGTCGAGCAGTGCCCGAGCGATCGGCTTGCACGACCTGGAGTAGACGATCCCGGACACCGTGAGCTTGGTGCCCGGCATGCCGGGCGTGACCAGGTTCGCGCGCTCGGGTGACCCTGGCTTGAAGTACGGCCCCTCCGTCTGGTTCGGAGTCTGCTCATCGTCTCCGTCGGTGCACTTGGGGGTCGGCTCCAGAAGCCTGGGCCCCAGGGGCGATCCCGACGGCTGTGTTGCCTGGGCGGGGGAGGCGGAGGACACGACGGCGGGCACGGCCAGCGCGCCGATGCCGACAGCCGCGATGAAGTTCTTGCGGCTGATGCCGCCCTGTTCCTGCTCGTCCTCTGGCATGGCGGGGATTCCTCTCGGCGGGTCTCGAGGTTGGGGGCGCTCCCAGCGAGTTTGTCGCGATATGTATAAGCCGGGCTCGGACGGGGGGTCTTGGCCCTGCCTGCCGTAATTTTGGCGCCAGGTGCCAAAACATGGGCCGCACGTCGTGCTTACTCGCTCATTGACCTTCCTGACGTGGCGTAGAAGCCTTGCGGGTGGCGTCCGGGAGTCTTGTCCGCACTAGCGCAAGGAGCGCTATGCCCACGCTCGTGAGCACGTCGGGCCACCCCGCCGCCCAGCAGGCGGACTACTGGCGCCATCTGATCAGCTCGGCCTTCGGGCCCTTCCACCTGCAGCCGGCCGGCCGCGGGCCGTTCGCAGCGCGGCTCGTCTGCCGCACCCTCGGGGCCGTCGAGGCCGGTGAGGTCCGCGCCCCGGCGCACGCCGTCCGGCGCAGCCCCCGGCAGATCGCCCGCGACACCCGTGAGTGCTACAAGCTCGGCCTGGTCCTGCGGGGCTCCTGCGTCCTCCGGCAGAACGACCGGCAGGTCAGGGTCGGTGCGGGGGACGTGGTGTTCTACGACCTCACCCGCCCGGTCGAGATCAACTTCGACGCCCACCACATCTTCACCGTCGTGATCCCGCACTGGGCGGTGCCGCTCTCGGTCGACCGGCTGGCCGCGCTCGGCGGTACCCTGCTCACCGAGCGGGCCCGCACCGGCCGCCTCGTGACCTCACTGCTCTCGGCCATCGCCGAGGACGGCGGCACGGCGGACGAGCCGTACGCCCACCACCTCGGCGGCGCGATCGTCGAGCTGGTGACGGGCGCGGCGAGCGAGTGGCTGGGGACGGCGCCGGCGCCGTCCCCGGACGCCGCGGAGATGCTGCGCGCCATCGTCGACTGGATCGAGGCGCGGCTGCACGACCCCGCCCTGTCCCCGGCCGCGATCGCCGAGGCGCACCACATCTCCGTCCGGCAGCTGTACCGGGTGTTCCAGCCGAAGGGCACCACCGTCGCCCGGTACGTGCGCTCCCGCCGCCTGGAGCACTGCCGCCGGGAGCTGCGCGACCCGTTCCTCGCCACGCAGCGGATCGGCGCGATCGCGGGCCGCTGGGGCCTGCCGGACGCCGCCGCGTTCAGCCGCGCCTTCCGGGCCGCGTACGGCGTCACCCCGAGCGCCTACCGGGCCGCCGCCACCGGCATCGACCGCTCCGACTGACCGGCGGCGGGCACCGGCCGACCAGCGGCGGGTGCCCGGCCGGCGGACGGGGCCGAGCCGGTTCCCGCCGGCGAAGCCGGCCGAATCGAATCCCGATTCCGGGGAACCCGTGGAGGAGGACCGGAATGGGGGAACGCCGATGCCAGAGTCAGGAAGCCGCGAGGGCGACACCGGGCGCGCGGTGAGCCATGCCGACGACGTGCTCGGCGCCGCCCTCCCGCTGGAGTACGAGGAGGACCTCGACCCGCTCCTGGAGCGGGTCGGGGACGCCCGGTGCGTGCTGCTGGGCGAGGCGAGCCACGGCACGCACGAGTACTACGCGTGGCGGGCGGCGATGACCAGGCGGCTCATCGCCGAGCACGGGTTCTCGTTCGTCGCCGTGGAGGGCGACTGGCCGGACTGCCGGCGCGTCGGGCGCTCGGTCACGCTGGCGCCCGGCGCGCCCGCGGACCCGCGCGAGGCCCTGGACGCCTACGAGCGCTGGCCGACCTGGATGTGGGCCAACGAGGAGACCGTGCGGTTCTGCCGCTGGCTGCGCGACCGCAACGAGGCCCTCCCGCCGCACCGGCGGGCGGGCTTCTACGGGCTGGACGTGTACAGCCTGTGGGAGTCGCTGAGGGCCGTCGTCATCTACCTGTCGGAGCACCGTCCCGAGTACCTGGAGACGGCGCTCGCGGCCTACCGCTGCTTCGAGCCCCACGGCGAGGACCCGCAGGCGTACGGGTGGAACACGGCCCTGGTCCCGGAGGGGTGCACGGAGGAGATCCTGGCGCTGCTGACCCGGCTGCGCGCCCCGTCCCCGTCCGGCGGGACCGGGGACCCCGCCGCGGAGTTCGACGCCCGGCAGAACGCCGAGGTCGCGGCGGGCGCCGAGCGCTACTACCGCGCCATGATCGGCGGCGGCCCGGAGTCGTGGAACGTCCGGGACGTGCACATGGCCGACACCCTCGACCGCCTGATGGACCTCCACGACGGCAAGGCGGTCGTGTGGGCCCACAACTCGCATGTCGGCGACGCGCGCGCCACCTCCATGGACGAGGCGGGCATGGTCAACCTCGGCCGGCTCGCGCGGGAGCGGCACGGCCAGGAGCGGGTCGTGCTCGTCGGGTTCGCGGGCGGGCCGGGCCAGGTGATCGCCGCGCCGAGCTGGGGCGCCCGCATGGAGGTGATGGACGTCCCGCCGCCGCGCGCCGGGTCCCTGGAGGCGCTGCTGGCCGAGTCGGACCTGCGCCGCGCGCTGTTCGTGATGCCGCACGAGCAGGGCGAGCCGTCCTGGTACACCGAGCGGCTCGGGCACCGCGCCATAGGCGTGGTGTACGACCCCGACCGCGACGGGCGCCAGTACGTCCCGACGCGGGTCGCCGACCGGTACGACGCCCTGTGCTGGTTCCGGACCACGTCCGCGTTGCAGCCGCTGCACCTGGAGGCGGCCCGCCTCGGTGAACTGGAGACCCTGCCGAGCGGGGTCTAGCGGGGACGCGACGGGCCGCACCTGGCCGTTCATAGTGCTCGGGACCACTCGCCGTCCGGCTTCCCCTTGTCGGCCTGACCGGTTTACCGTTCGGATAACCCGGCAGTTGACGCTAAGGAGGAGCTGGTGACGCAGTACGCGCCGTCCTCTCCGCGTCCGGGGTTCTGGGCCGCGCTCGACCACGGGCAGCAGGCCGCCCTGCGGTCCGCCGCGCGCCCCCGGCACTTCCCGGTGAAGGCGCCGCTGGTGTACCAGGGCGACGAGTCCGACCATGTGATCATCATCGAGCGGGGCTGGGCCAAGGTGACCTCGGCCACCGAGGACGGCCACGACGTCGTGCTCGCCGTGCGCGGCCCCGGCGACCTGCTCGCCGAGAGCGCCGTCCTCGGCGGCCGCACCCGCTCGGCCACGGTGACCGCCCTGTCGCCCATCCGGGCCCTCGTCGTCCCCGCCGCGCGCTTCACCGGCTTCCTGGACGCCCACCCGGAGGTGTGGATGCTGGTCAGCGGCACCTTCATCCAGCGACTGGACGACTCCGACCGGCGGCTGAAGGCCCACGTCACCAGCCGGGGCACGCAGCGGCTCGCGCAGCTGCTGGCCGACCTCGCCGAGTTGTCGGCGCACCACACCGCGCCCGCCGCCGACGGCAGCATCGAGATCGGCCCGCCGCTGTCCCAGGAGGAGCTCGGAAGCTGGATGGACGCCTCCAGGGAGACCGTCGCCCGCGCCCTGAACGGCCTGCGCCGCGAGGGCCTGATCCGCACCGGCTGGCGCCGCATCACGGTCGTCGACCTCCCCGGCCTCCGCGCCTTCGCCCGCGAATGACGGCCGACCCCGGTGCCCGGCTGAGTACCGTCTTAGCCCGGTCTTAGCCCGGCATGGAGGGCGGCGTGGGCTTCGGCGGCCGGATGTCGCCCGAAGACGGGACGGCGGGCGGGGAGACGGTCGGCGGCTCAGGCGCCGGGGGGAGCGCACTGCCCTTCGGCAGCAGGCGGGCGCAGGCGCGCGCGGCCTTCTGGTACGGCTCCGAGAGCACGTTCGCCTTGCCGTTCAGGTTGAGGCGGCCGTCGCCGGAGACGGTGAGTCCCGGGAAGTCGGGCATGCCGTGCGTGCGCATGCAGGCGGTGAACGCCTTGGCTTCGTCGGTGGTCACGGCTCGGACGGCGGACGGGTGCCGGTCCGGTGCGGCCGCGGCCGCGGTGCCTAGACCGGCGAGGCCGGTCGCGGCGACCGCGACGAGTGCCGCGCGGCGGGTCGGTGTGATGCGCATGGTGCTCCGTTCGTCAGGGCGGCCGGCGGCCGCCGTTGCGACGAACTCAACCGCCTGGCCGGTTACAGGGCGGGAACAGCCGCCTTCACGCTGCTGTAACCGCCCGCGCGGGATGCTGGGGCGCAAACCGGTGAAAGGGGCGGACGGATGCGGGTGCTGCTGGTCGAGGACCACCGAGAGCTGGCCGAGACGGTCGCGGCCGGGCTGCGCCGCGAAGGGCTCGCGGTGGACGTCGCGGGGGACGGGGCCGCCGCGCTGGAGCGCGCGTCGGTCAACCGGTACGACGTCGTCGTCCTCGACCGCGACCTGCCCGTCGTCCACGGGGACGAGGTCTGCCGCTCCCTGGCCTCGGACGGCGGGACGGCGCGGGTGCTGATGCTCACCGCCGCCGGGACGATCGAGGACCGGGTGGACGGGCTGCTCGGCTGCGGCGCCGACGACTACCTGCCCAAGCCGTTCGCGTTCGCCGAGCTGGTGGCCCGCGTCCGCGCGCTCGGGCGGCGGGCGGGCCCGGCCGTCCCGGCGGTCCTGGTCAGCGGCGACCTGAGGCTGGACCCCGGGCGGCGGACGGCGTCGCGGGCCGGGCGCCGGCTGGACCTCAGCCCGAAGGAGTTCGCCGTGCTGGAGCTGCTGATGGGCGCCGGCGGCCACGTCGTGTCCGCCGAGGAGCTGCTGGAGCGGGCGTGGGACGAGGCCGCCGATCCGTTCACCGGCACCGTGAAGGTGACGGTCAGCCGGCTGCGGCGCAAGCTCGGCGACCCGCCCGTGGTGGAGACGGTGCCCCAGGCCGGCTACAGGATCTGAGCGATGGCCCTGCGATGGACGATCCGGCTGCGGCTCACCCTGCTCTACGGGGGCCTGTTCGTCGCGGCGGGCGCGGTGCTGCTCGCCGTCACCTACGTGCTGGCGACCCGCGCCCTGCCCTGGGCGGGCGTGTTCCCGCCCCCGAAGCCCGACCTGAGCCTGCCGGTCGAG
>NZ_SMKU01000378.1 GCF_004349215.1 Actinomadura rubrisoli
GTGTTGGGGCGCGGGCGGGGAAGGGGTGTCCTCGGGACGTGTGGCTGGTTTGGGTGCGAGCTCTTCGCGTGTCGGGAGGGGTGTGTCCTGGACGGTCGGGGTCGGCTTCCTGCGGACGGAGATGTCGGGCCTCGTCAGCGACGAAGCCTTCCGTCCGGTCGGCTCGTCCTCGGCCTTCTCCTCGCCTTCGTCCTCGGCCGGGGCTGCGGCCTTGTCCGGCTTGGGGGCGTCTGGAAGGCGGAACTCTGCCGTCGCTGTGCGGGAGGACTCCTTTTTGGACGTCTCGGCGCCCTCGTCGGGCTCCTCGGCCCCAGTCTCCCCGCCCGGCTCGGCCTCGGGGGCGGCAGGGTTCTCGACGGTGTCCGGCCCGTCGGCCGTCTCCGGTTCGTGCTGGGCGTCGTCCACGACCCGACCCCTCCCTCGACTTGTGTCTTGACACGCAGACGGAGCGGGCCTTCGCCGTCAACCCCCGGTGCACCTTGAAGGATGCGCAGTTTAGCGGGGAAGTTCACTTCGTTACGCATTAGTGATCATGGTGTGGCGGGGACGGCGTGAACCCGGGCGGCGGGTTGTGGAGATACACCGCTGACACAGTCCCGACGGGAAGGCCGGTCCGTATGCCATGGTGTCCGGAATGACCGCACCTCCTGGCGGTCCCCCCGCCGCGGGAGCCCCCCTCGCCCCGGCGCGCGACGCCGACGCCGATCTCATCGAGCGGTCGCTGGCCGATCCCGAGGCGTTCGCCGCGCTGTTCGACCGCTACTCGGCGATGCTGTACCGCTACGTTTCGCGGCGGCTCGGTCCGGAGACCGCCGAGGACGTCGTCGGGGAGACATTCCTGGCCGCCTTCAGCAGGCGGCACCGTTACGACCTCGCGCAGCGCGACGCGCGGCCGTGGCTGTTCGGCATCGTGACGAAGCTGGTCGCGCGGCACCACCGCACCGAGGCCGCGCGTTACCGGGCGCTGCGCCGGAGCCCGGTGGACGGGCCGGTGGAGGGGCCCGCCGACCGGGTGGCGGCGGGGGTGACGGCGTCGGCGGCGCGTCCGGTGCTGGCGGAGGCGCTGGCGGGGCTGTCGCGCCGCGACCTGGACGTCCTGCTGCTGGTGGCGTGGGGCGACCTGGCGTACGAGGAGGTGGCGAGGGCGCTCGGCATCCCGGTCGGGACGGTCCGCTCGCGTCTCAACCGGGCCCGGCGCAAGGTCCGCGCCGCGCTCGGCGACACCAATCCGATGCACGAGGAGGAGTAGCCGTGGACGATCTGAAGATGCTCCGCGGCCTTGGCCGGGAGCTGGAGCACGAGCCGCCGGGGTCGCTGGTCCGGCAGCGGCAGCGGCTGGTGGACGCCGCGCGGGGACGGCCCCGGAAGGTCCGCCTGCCGAGCCGCTGGGCGCTGGTCGGCATGGTCGCGGTGGTCACGGCCGCGCTCATCGTCGTCCCCGCCGTCCTGCTCCGCAAAGGAGACCTGAGGCCGGTGGACCAGCCGAACCCGTTCGCGGCAGGGAGCGGCAAGATGCTCAACGTCCTGATCATGGGATCGGACGCGCGGAGTCGGGGCGGCCCGGCGCGCTCGGACACCCTCGTCCTGGTTCACCTGCCGGCCGACCGCAAGCACGTGCGCGCGGTCAGCGTCCCCCGGGACTCGCTGGTGCGGATCCCCGCCTGCCGGACGGCGGAGGGCAAGCTCGTCTCCGGGGGGACGGGGCCGATCAACGCGGCGTTCACGCTGGGCGGCGCCCCGTGCACGCAGAGGACCATCGAGTCGCTCACCGGCGTCCGGATCGACAGCACGGTGACGATCGACTTCGGTGGCTTCAAGAAGATGGTGGACGCGCTCGGCGGCGTCGAGGTGACGCTGCCGAAGGCGGTCACCGACAAGCGGACCGGGCTGTCGCTGCCCGCCGGAAGGCAGCGATTGGACGGGACGCGGGCGCTCGCCTACGTGCGGGTCCGCCACGGCCTCGGCGACGGCTCGGACCTGTCCAGGGTCGAGCGGCAGCAGCGGTTCATGGCCTCGCTGCTGCGGCAGGCGAAGTCCCAGCAGCTCAGGAACCCGGTGCGGTTCGTGCGGTTCCTCGCCGCCGCGGCCGGGTCGGTCACCACCCACCCGCGGCTGGACGTCCCGGCGCTGGAGGCCATCGCCCGCAGCCTGGAGAAGACGGGCGCCGACGCCGTCACGTTCAGCACCGTGCCCGTAAGCCCATCGCCGCATGACCCGAACCGGCTCGCCTGGGACCGCGACGCCGCCGCGGCGCTGTTCGCGCAGTTCAAGGCGGAGAACTGAGCGTCCGCAAGGGGGTGTCGCGGCGCCGGGGCCATCCCTGCGCGTCCGCGATGAGTGATCCCGCTCCTGCAGGGTAAGGGCCGAATCATCCCGGGGCCCTGAAACGATCCGCCCAAGGAGTGAGGATGGCCACGAAGATTCGCGACATCATGACCGGCTCGCCGACATCGGTGTCCCCGGAACTCGACATCGTCACCGTGGCGCGCGCGATGCGCGACGAGGACATCGGTGCCGTGCTGGTGGCGGAGGGCGACGACCTCAAGGGACTCGTCACCGACCGCGACCTGGTGATACGGGGGCTCGCCGCGGGCGGCGACCCGAGCCAGTCCAAGATCGGCGGCATCGCCAGCAGCGTGACCGCCACCGTCGGTCCCGACGACTCCCTCGACAAGGCCGCGCAGATCATGCGGGAACGTTCCGTCCGGCGGCTTCCGGTGATCGAGGACGGCCGTCCGGTCGGCATCGTGTCGATCGGCGACCTGGCGATCGAGGAGGACTCCGGTTCGGCGCTCGCCGACATCAGCGCGGCGCGCTCGAACGGCTGACCAGTGGGCGCGCCCGGCGGTTCCCCGCCGGAACCCCCGTAACCGGCCGACCGGGTGCGCCCACCCCCGCCGTCAGGGGAGGACGGCCAAGAGACGGTCGAGCTCCTCTTCGGTGTTGTAGTAGTGCACGGACGCCCTTACGGCGGACGGTAGCGCGTGTGGGTCGTACCCCTGGGAACGGGGACTCGTGGTGTTGACGTTGACCCCCGCCTGCCGCGCCACCGTCTTGATCTCGGCGGGTTCGTGGCCGTCCACAGTGAACGTGACAATGCCCGAAGGACGCTCGCCTCCGTCCAGGACGGTCGTCCCAGGACGGTCCGCCAGTTCCTCGCGCAGCGCAGACGCTAGAGCGGTCACCCGCTCCTCGATCGCCTCGATCCCCACTTCCATCGCGTAGTCGGCGGCCGCGCCGAGGCCCATCTGTCCGGCGACATAGCGTTCCCACGTCTCGAAGCGGCGGGCGTCCTCACGGATCTCGTAGCCGTCCGGTGCCTTCCATGTGGCGGCGTGCAGATCGAGGAACGGCGGCTCCAGCGTCTGGACGATCCCCTGCCGCACATACAGGAACCCCGTCCCGCGCGGGCCCCGCAGGAACTTGCGGCCGGTCGCCGACAGCACGTCACAGCCGATCTCGCCGACGTCCACCGGGAGCTGCCCGATCGACTGGCAGGCGTCCAGCAGGTACAGGACGCCATGCTCGCGGCACAGCCGGCCGACCTCCGCGACCGGGTTGACCAGCCCGTTGTGCGTCGGGACGTGGTTGAGCGATACCAGCCGCACATCGCCCTTCGCCAGTTCGTCCTCCAGCGCGTCCAGTGACAGCGTGCCTTCCGGGTCGTCCGGGACGACCTCCACGCGGACGCCCTTGGACGCCGCCACCTGCTGGTAGGCGATCGCGTTGCTGGAGTACTCGCTCGTCGTGGTCAGGATCCTGTCGCCCCGCGCGAAGGGGATCGCGTAGAACGCCATGTCCCACGCTCGAGTCGCGTTCTCCACGTAGGCGATCTCGTCCCGGTGCGCCCCGATCAGCCCGGCCACCGCGTCGTAGAAGTGCTCGACGACCGCGGCACTGCGCTCGGCCGCCTCGTACCCGCCGATGAGCGACTCCAGCGCGAACTGCTCCGCGACCGTCTCGATCACCGGACGCGGAGGCAGGGCGGCCCCGGCGTTGTTGAGATGCGCCACCTCCGCGCACCCGGGAGTGTCCGCCCGCACCTTCTCGACATCAATCCCCGCTTTCACAACACCGCCGTCCCGCACGCTCGCACCGCCGCTTCGCACGTTCGCGCCGCCGTTCCGCACGTTCGCGCCGCCGCTCCGAGCCTTCGCGCCGCTGCTCCGCGCCTTCGGAGCGCCCGCCGGCGCGTTCCCACCGTTCCCGCTGTCGTCGGTCCTTGCCTCGATACCCGCCTGCCGAGTCTCGCTGCCCACCTGGCGCCCTTCTCGTGCTGATCGTCATCGGAATTGTCGTACCCACGCGCGACCCTGGTCACGGCGATGACTTGACCTCAACTTTCGTTGAGGTTCCATGATGCTGTTGTAGAGAGTCCCTCAGAGAGCGGCGGTAAACCCAGATGGACATGGAAGTCACCGCGTGGATGTCCTTGCACCACGCGATGAACGCGCAGAACGACCGCAGGCCCTTCTCCAAGGCGACCTTGCTCCGCATCGCACGCTTCGCGGGTCCCCATAGACGGCTGCTGTTCTCGTTCTTGCTGCTCAGCGTGCTGTTGGCGGTCCTGGCGGTCGCGACGCCCGTCCTTGCCGGACGGGTGGTCGAGGCCATCGTCGACCAGTCGGCCAGTTCCACGGTCGTCCGCTTGGCCATCCTGATCGCGGTCCTGGCGTTCGCCGAGGGCGGCCTTGGGCTCGTCAACCGATGGCTTTCGGCCCGCATCGGCGAAGGGCTGATCCTCCATTTGCGCACGGCGGTCTTCGACCACGTCCAGCGGATGCCCGTCGCGTTCTTCACGCGTACCCGCACCGGCGCCCTGGTCAGCCGCCTCAACAACGACGTGATCGGCGCGCAGCGCGCGTTCAGCGACACGCTGTCCGGCGTGGTCAGCAACCTGGTGATGCTCGTCCTCACCTTCGCCGTGATGGTCGGCATCTCCTGGCAGATCACCCTGCTCGCGCTGATCCTGCTGCCCATCTTCGTGCTGCCCGCCCGCCGCATGGGCACCCGCCTCGCGCGCCTCGAACGCGAGGCCGCCGCCCACGACGCCGCGATGAGCACCCAGATGACCGAGCGGTTCTCCGCCCCCGGCGCCACCCTGGTCAAGCTGTTCGGACGGCCGTCCCGCGAGTCCGCCGAGTTCGCCGCCCGGGCCAGCCGCGTCCGCGACATCGGCGTCCGCACCGCGATGGTGCAGCACGTCTTCATCACCGCGCTCACCATGGTCTCGGCCCTGGCGCTGGCCCTCGTCTACGGCCTGGGCGGCTGGTTCTCCCTGCGCGGCGACCTCGACGCCGGCGCCGTCGTCGCCCTCGCCCTCCTGCTCACCCGCCTCTACGCGCCGCTGACCGCCCTCGCCAGCGCCCGCGTCGAGGTCATGAGCGCCCTCGTCAGCTTCGAGCGCGTCTTCGAGGTCCTCGACCTCAAGCCCCTCGTCGCCGAGAAGCCCGAGCCCCGCACCGTCCCGGACGGCCCGGTCACGGTCGAGTTCGACCACGTCCGCTTCGCCTACCCGTCCGCCGACAAGGTCTCGCTGGCCTCTCTCGAAGAGGTCGCCACCCTCGACACCCGCGGCGGCGTCGACGTCCTGCACGACGTCTCGTTCCGCGCCGAGCCCGGCCAGATGATCGCGCTCGTCGGCTCGTCCGGCGCCGGAAAGTCCACCATCGCCCAGCTCCTCCCGCGCCTCTACGACGTCGACTCCGGCTCGATCCGCCTCGGCGGCATCGACGTCCGCGACCTCAGCTTCGAGTCGATCCGCGACACGCTCGGCATGGTCACCCAGGACGGGCACCTGTTCCACGAGTCGATCCGCGACAACCTCCTCCTCGCCCGTCCCGAGGCCACCGAGGACGACCTCTGGGACGTCCTGCGCCGCGCCCGCCTGGCCACCCTGATCGAAGGCCTTCCCGACGGCCTGGACACCATCGTCGGCGAACGCGGCTACCGCCTGTCCGGCGGCGAGCGCCAGCGCCTCACCATCGCCCGCCTCCTCCTCGCCCGCCAGCGCGTCGTCATCCTGGACGAGGCCACCGCCCACCTGGACTCCACGTCCGAGGCCGCCGTCCAGGAAGCCCTGGACGAGGCGCTCGACGGCCGCACCGCCGTGGTCATCGCCCACCGCCTCTCCACCATCCGCGCCGCCGACGTGATCCTGGTCGTCGAGGCAGGCCGCATCATCGAACGCGGCACCCACGAAGAACTCCTCGCCGCAGGCGGCCGCTACGCCGACCTCTACAACACCCAGTTCAACGACCAAACCCCTCTAGAACCAGTCGCCTAACAACTCACCCACTCCGTCCCGCGCCTCGCCCCCGTCCCGTCCCGTCCCGTCCCAAACCTGGGCCGGGACGGGCCCACTTCCCCCGCCGCACTCCCAGAGCCGCCGCCAACCAGGAGGCGACTCGACCGAACACGCACGTGAGACCGAACCCAATGCGCTACTCCGCGCTAAAAGCCTCAGCGTCCAGGACGCGCCGCGCGAACTACGGACACTCACCGCCGGCGACGACCTCGCGAACACAGGACCCGCCACCGCTCCTACCTGTACATGGCCATGATCTTGTTAACACCTGACCGGTAGGTGTTTGATCAGCAAGAAGACCTCCGGGCGTAGTGGAGTTTGCATGCTTCACCAACACCCGGAGGTCGTGATGGGTCACGCTAACGCTCGGCTGACATTTCACGGCAGATGCCTGCTGGTTCGCCGTGTCGTGCAGGACCGCCGCCCGGTCGCGCACGTCGCGGCCGAGTTGGGGGTGTCGCGGCAATGCGCGCACCGGTAGGTGAGTCGCTACCGCAGCCAGGGCTGGGACGGGCTGGCCGAACGGCGCAGCGGCCCTCGCACCTGCCCGTCACGAACCCCGGCCCAGACCGAGGAGAAGGTACTGGCCGCCCGGCGCGAACTGCGCGCCGACCCCGACCACATCGCCGCCTTCGATGGTGCGGCCGCCGTGTCGTTCCGGGTCGAGTTGGCCTTTGAGGGTGTGGTTGACCGACTCGATGAGCTGGCGGACGCCCTTGAGCAGGTGCTCACCCGGCCGGGGTTGCTCACCGCGCATCGACGGCCGCAGCACCTTCGTCCCGTGCCCGGCCAGCTCGTCGCCGAACCAGCGGGCCCGAAAGCCCTTGTCGGCGATCAGCAGCAGTCCCGGCTGGCGGCCAGTTCGGGTTCGATCTGGAGCATCGCGGCGACCACCTCATGCTCGTCCGGCTTGGAGTTGACCAGCGCCCAGCTGATCGGTATCCCTGCCGGGGTGCAGACCAAATACAGCCGCAGGCCCCAGAACCAGCCGCGAGTGGATCGGCGGTATCCGTAGGGCGCCCAGCCGGCCAGGTCCGAGCGCTGGACGGTGGGACGGGACCGGCCGCACTCCACGGGGATGGAGTCGGCGATCCAGACGGTGTCGTGCCAGAGGCCGATGTCGGTGGTCAGGACGCGGATGACGCGCTTGATCTGCGGCAGCGCGGCCCGCAGCCGCTTGTTGTAGCCGGACTGCTGCGGGACGAAGGGGAAACAGGTCCCCCAAGTGGGTGCGGACGGTCCGCAGCCGGCGGGCCTCGGAGGCGGATCCGGGCATGGCCTGCATGACCACCAGGCAGATCAGCTCGGCGTGACTGAGAATGGCCGGTCGTCCAGGCAGCCGGGCGATCCCGGCCATGTCGTCGTCGATCTTGACGCGCAGCGCGGTCACGAGGGTGTCCGGGTTGTTCTCCACAAGACGATCTTGGACACCCTCTTCGCATGCCGTCGCCACTTCACCACATCGGGACCATTAGAAATCACTCGTCCAGCCGACCGCTTCCGCGCTGGTCACGCCTTCCTGATGGGACGACGCGGCGCGCGCCGTCCCGCCCCGGGCGCGTTCGGCCTCAACACCGGCATCGCTGACGCCCACAATCTGGCCTGGAAGCTCGCTGACCAAGCAGGCCCCGCCCTGCTCGACAGCTACGAGGCCGAACGCCGTCCAGACGCGACCCTCACCTTTGTGGCTGGCCAACCCGCGCCTGCACTGGGACGCCAGCCCAAAAGCACGCGCCGAAGCGGGCGTCGTCAACACGCCAATCGTCCACATGAGACCGCTACGACTCCACCGCAGTCATCGCCCCGCGCCGCACTTGCCGCCGACCGAAGGCATCGAACTCACCATGGAGGCCGCACGACGCCGCCCACATCTGGCTCGACCAGTCACTCTCCTCCCACGACCTGGTGCGCTCCCGCTTCACCCTCCTGACCGGCGCCACATGGCTCAAGACAACTCAAGAAACGGTGAACCATTTCAGCACAGAACTCCCCGTCTAGCAGATCCCCATCGAACGCTGACTCCACGTCACCGGAACCACCAAGAACGGCGCTTTCCTCCACCAAGACCAGTACACCGCCTGACGAAGCCCCACCCTGCTCGCCCATCCGTCCAACGCCCTAACTCACCTATTAACCCGCAAGCCCTCCACAACAAGCCCTCCACAATCCGACTCACCCAACTTCACATCAACCCAAGTAGGCCAGCCCCCACAGCCTCCACAAGAACCCCGCCTAAGCCGCACCGCCTCCCCCAAACACTCCAAATCACCACTCTCAACC
>NZ_SMKU01000379.1 GCF_004349215.1 Actinomadura rubrisoli
GGAGAGAAAGGGCATTCGCGACCATCTCCCACGATCTTCTGCCCCCGCATTCCGAGAGCCTAGTGCGTTTCCCATGGGACTTGTTCATCGTGCACAGAACGGGAATCCATGAGAAACGCCCTGGCCCCGCTCCCTCGCGGCGCGCGGCGGGGGAGCGGGGCGGGGCGGCGGTCAGGCCAGGGCCTCGGTCAGGCCAGGGCTTCGGTCAGGTGGGCGAGGCCCTCGCTCCGGTCGCGGAGGTGGAGGCGGACGGCCGGGCGGCCCAGGGAGCGCAGGACGCGCAGGTCGCCGAACGCCTGCGCCAGCTGGAGCTCGCCGAGCGTGTACGGGCGTCCCGGCACCGGGACATCGGCCGTGACGGCGCCGGTGATCTGTAGGAACGCGCCGTTGCGCGGGCCGCCCTTGTGGTACTGGCCGGTCGCGTGCAGGTGACGGGGACCCCAGCCGAACGTGACGGGCGCGGGCCGCTTGCGGAGCTTGGCGCCGCGCCCCGCCAGCAGCGAGCGGAGATCGGCGGCCCCGGCCTCGCCGGAACGGTCCAGATAGGCCAGGACGGCGAGGTACCCGTGCTCCGGGACGGCCTCCAGCAGCGTCTCCATCGCGTCCGTCAGGGTCCCGGCCCCCTTGAGCAGCTCCTCCGGCGCGTGCACCTCCACCGGGCCCGAGACCAGGACCGGCGGCCTGCTGACGACCGTGGGCGCGGTGCCCTCCTCCGAGCGCAGCAGCGCGGCGGTGCTCTCGCGCGAGTCGCGGACGTCCGGCTCGTCGAACGGGTCGACGCCGATCACCCGCGCCGCGACCGCCGCCGCGTACTCCCACAGCAGGAACTGCGCGCCGAGCGGGCCCGTGACGCTCACCCCCGCCTCGCGGCCGGGGCCGGGCTCGTCCGGGCGGCGGCCCAGGATGACCCGCCGCAGCTCGTCGGTCAGCTCGAAGCCGGGGGAGGCGACGTCCTCCACCGGCACCGGCAGCAGGCCCTTGCCCTGCTTGCCCAGCGATCCGGCGACGAGCTGCTCCGCCCACGCGGCGAACCCCGCCAGGCCCGAGCCGTGGTCGGCGATGACCAGCTTGTCGCGGCGGGACAGGGCCGAGGAGCCCAGCACCGCGCCCAGCGCGAGCGCCGGGTTGTCGTAGGGCTGGCGGAGCGCGCCCGCCAGCCGGGACGCCTCGTCCAGCAGCGCGTTCACGTCCACGCCCGCCAGCGCGGCGGGCACCAGCGCCCGCGCGCCGAGCGCGCCGAAGCGGCCGTCGACATCGGGCTCGGACTGCACGAAATGGTGGCCGACCTCGTGCGCCGCGCGCTCCATGGCGGACCCGGCCTCGGCGACGACGACGAACCGGCGCGCCAGGTCGGCGCCGCTCAGCCCCGCCTCGGAGAACGCCCGCCCGAAGATCCGCCGCAGCGACTCCGCCTCCAGGCTCTCGCCCGTCACGACGACGAGCGTCCTGTCCAGGCCCGCGGCCAGCACGCGCGACACTTCGTGCGGGTCGGTGGTGTCCAGGACGGTCAGCGCGGCGCCGGCCGTCCGGCAGATCGCCTCGGCGGCCACCGCGGACCCGCCCGCCCCCGCCAGGACGATCCGGTCGAGGCCGGCCGCGCGGGCCTCGGCCGCCGGCCCGGCCAGCCGGGCCGCCAGGGACCGCGAGGTCTCCGGCAGGCCCAGCCAGCCCAGGCGGCGGGCGGCCAGCGGGGCCGCGTCGGGGCCCCACAGCTTGGCGTTGCGGGACGCCAGCGAGCCGGGCACCCCGTCGGAGACGAGACGGTCCAGGACCGCCTCGCTCTCTTCGACGACCGGGCCGCGGATGGTGACCGAGATCCCCCCGGCGGTCACCACCGAGGTCACGCGCCGGCCCTCTTGGAGTCCAGCTCGCCGGTGATGGAGCCGAGCAGCTCCAGCCAGGACGCCTCGAACTTCTCGACGCCCTCGTCCTCCAGCACCTTCACGACGTCGTCGTAGTCCACGCCGGCGTCCTTGAGCGCCGCCATGTGCGCGCGCGCGTCGTCGTAGGCGCCGCGGACGGTGTCGCCCCGCACCTGGCCGTGGTCGGCCTCGGCCACCAGCGTGGCCTCCGGCATGGTGTTCACCGTGCCGGGCGCGACCAGCTCGTCCACGTACAGGGTGTCGTTGAGGTCCGGGTCCTTCACGCCGGTCGAGGCCCACAGCGGGCGCTGGGGGCGGGCCCCGGCGTCCTTGAGCGCCTTCCACCGGGTGGTGCCGGACTTCTCCTCGTACAGCGCGTACGCCAGGCGCGCGTTGGCGAGCCCGGCCTTGGACCGCAGCGCCTTCGCCCCGTCCGAGCCGATCTTGTCGAGCCGCTTGTCGATCTCGGTGTCCACCCGGCTGACGAAGAACGACGCCACCGAGGCGATCTTCGACAGGTCCCGGCCGTTCGCGCGGGCCTGCTCCAGGCCCGCGAAGAACGCGTCGATCACCTTGTCGTAGCGCTCCAGAGAGAAGATCAGCGTCACGTTCACGCTGATGCCCTCGGCGAGCGCCGCCGTGATCGCGGGCAGCCCCTCCTCCGTCGCCGGGATCTTGATGAACAGGTTGGGCCGGTCGACCATCCACCACAGCGCGCGCGCCTCGGCGACGGTCTTCTCGCTGTCGCGAGCCAGGCGCGGGTCGACCTCGATCGACACCCGGCCGTCCAGCCCGTCGGTGCGGTCGTACACCGGGCGCAGCACGTCGCAGCCCCAGCGGATGTCGTAGGTGGTGATGGCCCGGACGGCCTCCTCGACGTCCACGCCGCGCACGGCCAGGTCGCGCACCTGGTCGTCGTAGGCTGAGCCCTTGCTCAGCGCCTTGGCGAAGATGGTCGGGTTGGAGGTGACGCCGACGACGTGCTTGTCCTTGACGAGCCGCTCCAGGTCGCCCGTGCGCAGCCGCTCCCTGCTGATGTCGTCGAGCCAGATGGACACGCCCTCGTCCGAGAGCTGCTTAAGGATCTCACTCATCGCTTTCTCCTCGTCGTCGAGTTCCGCGGGGGGCCGGCCGCCCCGGCGGGGCCGCCGGGAGCGGCCCCGCCGGAGCTCAGTTGCCGGTGGTGGCTCCGCGCCCGGCGTCCTGGACGCCGGCCTTGATCAGGCTGGCCTTCGCCGCCGCGACGACCCGCTCGGAGGTGAGGCCGAACTGCTCGAACAGCGTCTTGTAGTCGGCGGACGCGCCGAAGTGCTCCAGGCTCACCGACTCGCCGGCGTCGCCGACGTAGCCGCGCCAGCCGAGCGCGATTCCGGCCTCCACCGACACCCGGGCGCGCACGCCCGGCGGCAGGACCTGCTGCCGGTAGGCGTCCGACTGCTCCTCGAACCACTCCACGCACGGCATCGACACCACGCGGGTCGGGGTCCCCTCCGCCTGCAGCGCAGTGCGGGCCTCCAGCGCGATCTGGACCTCGCTGCCCGTCGCGATGATGATCACCTCGGGCCGGCCGCCCGCCGCGTCCGCCAGCACGTAGCCGCCCTTGGCCGCGCCGTCCGCGGACGCGAACTCGCCGCCGCGCTCCAGCGTCGGCAGCTTCTGCCGCGTCAGCGCCAGCCCCGCCGGGCGGTCGGTGTGCTCCAGGACGGTCCGCCACGCGACCGCCGTCTCGTTGGCGTCGGCCGGGCGGACCACGTCCAGGCCCGGGATCGCGCGCAGCGCCCACAGGTGCTCGACCGGCTGGTGCGTCGGGCCGTCCTCGCCGAGGCCGATCGAGTCGTGCGTCCACACGTACGTCACCGGCAGCTTCATCAGCGCCGCCAGCCGCACGGCCGGGCGCATGTAGTCGCTGAAGATCAGGAACGTGCCGGCGTACGGGCGGGTGCCGCCGTGCAGCGCGATGCCGTTGCAGATCGCGCCCATCGCGTGCTCGCGGACGCCGAAGTGCAGCGTGCGGCCGTACCGGTCGCCGGGGAACTCCTTGGTCTGGAACTCCTCGGGGATGAAGGACGGCTCGCCCTTCATCGTGGTGTTGTTGCTCTCGGCCAGGTCGGCCGAGCCGCCCCACAGCTCCGGCAGCACCGGCGCCAGCGCGGTCAGCACCTCGCCGGACGCGGCGCGGGTCGCCAGGGGCTTGCCCGCGGCGAACTCGGGGAGCTTGCCGTCCCAGCCGGGCGGCAGGGTGCGGGCCGCGATCCGGTCGTACTCGGCGGCGCGCTCGACGTCGGCCGACCGCCACGCCGCGAACCGCTCGTCCCACTCGCCGTGCAGCGCGCGGCCCCGGTCGGACACCTCGCGGGCGTGCGCCAGCACGTCGGCGGGCACCTGGAAGGTCTCCGCCGGGTCCATCCCGAGGATCCGCTTGGTCGCGGCGACCTCGTCGGCGCCCAGCGCCGAACCGTGGATCTTTCCGGTGTTCTTCTTGTTCGGCGCCGGCCAGCCGATGATCGTGCGCAGCGCGATGAACGACGGGCGGGCCGTCTCGGCCTTCGCCGCGGCGAACGCCTCCGCGAGCCTGCCGACGTTCTCCACGTAGTCGCCGTCCACCGTCCAGTCGACGTGGTGGACGTCCCAGCCGTACGCCTCGTACCGGGCCCGGACGTCCTCCGACAGCGCGATCGCGGTGTCGTCCTCGATCGAGATGTGGTTGTCGTCGTACAGCAGCACCAGGTTGCCGAGCCGCTGGTGGGCGGCCAGGGCGCTCGCCTCGTGGCTGATGCCCTCCTCGATGTCGCCGTCGGACGCGAACGCCCAGACGGTGTGGTCGAAGGGGGACTCGCCCTGCGGCGCGTCCGGGTCGAACAGGCCGCGCTCGCGGCGGGCCGCCATCGCCATGCCCACGGCGTTGGCGACGCCCTGCCCGAGCGGGCCGGTGGTCGTCTCCACGCCCGCGGTGTGCCCGTGCTCCGGGTGGCCCGGGGTGAGGCTGTTCCACTTGCGCAGCGACTTCAGGTCGTCCAGCGTCAGCGGGTAGCCCGACAGGTACAGCTGGATGTAAAGGGTCAGGCTGGAGTGCCCGCAGGAGAGCACGAACCTGTCCCTGCCGGCCCAGTCCGGGTCCGTCGGATCGTGCCGGAGGAACCGCTGGAAAAGAAGATAGGCGGCCGGTGCCAGGCTCATGGCCGTCCCGGGGTGACCGGAGCCCGCTTCCTCGACCGCGTCCATGGCGAGGGCGCGGATCACGTCCACCGCCCGCCGGTCTAGATCGGACCATTCAAACGTGCTGATGTCCCCACTCACGGAACGCCAGGCTCCTCTCGAACCGCTGTGTGTTGCAGAACCAGTCTTCAAGCGATGTGCTCGGCGCGGCGCGGCCGCGCCCTCCGCCGCGGCCTCGTTGGCGTAACGTCCGGCGTCGCCGTGCGTCTTCCCCCGCGGCCCCGTGCGGCTGCCCGCGTGTGACCGGTGAAGATCATGCCGCGCCCCTCGCGAGCCTATCGCGCGACGGGCCGCCACAGGCGGGAGCGGACGCCGCGGGTCCGCGCCGCGCCCTCCGGCGGGTCCGCGCCGCTACCTCCGACCCTTGCCCGATCGGCTCCCCGGCTAACCCCCCGCAAGGGTGATCTCACGGGTGGGAAGGCGGCCGCGCCCGGCGCGTCCGGTGCCCCGGTGCTCGACCCCCGGAGGGGGCGGACTACAGTGATGGCGCGGTTGACGGCAGCGACCGCGGTACGCACACCAAGCCGAAGTCGCACCCAGCCTGAGGCCGGCCCGGATCGCGGGGGCACCGCCGAGGCGGCGCGCGATTTCCCCATCCCTAGTTGGACGTGGACCCGATTGTGACGGTGCTCAGCAACAAGCGCGGGGTCGAGCTCGACGAGCAGGTGCCGGGGGCGCCCGCGGCCCCCTTCGAGCCGGCGGACCGGCCGGCGGCCGGTGAGGGTTCGATCGGCGCGAGCCTGCGCGCCTACGTGGCGCTCACCAAGCCGCGGGTGATCGAGCTGCTCCTGATCACCACCATCCCGGTGATGTTCCTGGCCGACGGGGGCGTCCCCCCGCTGTCGACCGTCCTGCTGACGCTGGCGTTCGGCACCATGTCCGCCGGCGCCGCCAACGCGATCAACTGCTACATCGACCGCGACATCGACGCCAAGATGCGCCGCACCCGCCGCCGCCCGCTGGCCCGCGCCCAGGTCACGCCCGCCCGCGCCCTGGTGTTCGGCGTCACGCTCGCGGCGCTGTCCACCGCCGGGTTCCTGCTCACCGTCAACGCGGTCGCCGCGGCCGGGTCGCTGTTCGCGATCCTGTTCTACGTCTTCGTGTACTCGCTGCTGCTCAAGCGGCGCACCTCCCAGAACGTCGTCTGGGGCGGCATCGCCGGCTGCATGCCCGTCCTCATCGGCTGGGCCGCGGTCACCGGCGGCCTCGCCTGGACCCCGTTCGTGCTGTTCGGCGTCGTCTTCCTCTGGACGCCGCCGCACACCTGGACGCTCGCCATGCGCTACCGCGAGGACTACGCGGTCGCCAAGGTCCCGATGCTGCCCGTCGTCGCCACCGAGCGCCGCGTCGTCACCGAGAGCCTCGCCTACACCTACGCCACCGTGGCCTGCTCGCTGCTGCTGTGGCCGGTGGCCGGAATGGGACCGCTGTACGGCGCCATCGCGGTCGTGCTCGGCCTGGTGTTCCTCGCCGAAGGCCACCGGCTGCTCAAGGCCGTCCGCGCGGGCGTGACCGGCGTGCACCTGCGGCCGATGCGCTTCTTCCACCTCTCCAACGTCTACCTGGCGCTGCTGTTCACCGCGGTCGCCGTCGACCCGCTGCTGCACTGAGCGGCCCGTCCCGCCCCGCCGGTCACCATCTGTGACGACCTGGGCTTAGCGCCGCGACCAGCGGCCGGTTACGCTCGCGTCATGGCGCGCGTTGACCCGAAGGCAGTGCTCGAAGGGCGGATCCCTGGGCGGCCGCCGGTCGCCCTCATCGCGGGGCTGACCACCACGTCGCTGTGCGCCGTCATCGCGCTCGGCGTGGACGCCCTGTACGGCGGCGCCGGCTTCTGGGTGGGCGTGATCCTCGCCATCCTCCCGATCCCGCTGCTCATCGCGCTCGCCCTCACCCTGGACCGGCTGGAGCCCGAGCCGCCCCGCGCGCTGGTCTTCTCGTTCATGTGGGGCGCGGGCGTCGCCGTCCTCGGCGCCCTCCTGCTCAACACCCTCGGCCTGCTGTACGTGACCGTCCCCATCTTCGGCGAGGCGAAGGGCCACTTCGTCAGCGCCACCTTCGGCGCGCCCCTGATCGAGGAGTCGTTCAAGGGCGCGGTCCTGTTCGGCCTGCTGTGGTTCCGCCGCAACGAGATCGACGGGTTCGCCGACGGGATCATCTACGCCGCCATGGTCGGCCTCGGCTTCGCCATGATGGAGAACATCACCTACTACATGCGCGCCTACGAGGACGGCGGAGCGCAGCAGCTCCAGGCGGTGTTCATCCTGCGCGGCCTGGTCGCGCCGCTCAGCCACCCGCTGTTCACCTCGATGACCGGCCTCGGCGTCGCCTACGCCGCCACGCACCGCAGGGCGCAGCTCCTCGCGCCCCTGCTCGGGCTGCTGGGCGCCATGATCCTGCACGGCCTGTGGAACGGCGCCACCACGTTCGGCCTCGGCGGCCTCGGCATCGTCTACCTGCTCGACTTCGGCGTCCTGGTCACGCTGATCGTCATCGTGTCCGTCGAGCGCCGGGGCACCGTCCGGCGCATCGAGGCGTACCTGCCGATGTACGCCGGCACCGGCCTGGTCACGCCGCAGGACGTGCGGATGCTGCGCTCGATCCCGTCCCGCCGCGCCGCCCGCCGCTGGGCCCGCTCGGTCGGCGGCCGGGACGCGGGCCGCGCCATGGTCGACTACCAGCTCGCCGCGACGGAGCTGGCGCTGCTGCACCAGCGCGCCGACCGCGGTGTGGCCGAGCCGCACTGGTTCGCCACCCGCCGCGACTCGCTGCTGGAGCTGATGGGGCTGGCCAGGCAGGCGTTCCTGCGCACCCCGCCGCGCGCGGGCGCGGGCCCGCCGTGGGCGCCTCAGGGCCCGTCCGGCTTCCTCCAGCCGCCCGCTCCCGGCCCGTACGGCAGGTAACCGGGGGGCGGGTCACGGTCACGGGCACCCGCCCATACGATGGTGCCGTGGCTGAGCGACCCAACCCGCTGATCCGAGCGCGCGACGCCGTCTGGCACCCCACTGCGAGGTCCCTGCGGCTCCTGGCGCTCCTCGGCGTGATCGGCAACGCGGCCATCGTCGCGACCGGCGGCGCGGTCCGCGTCACCAAGTCGGGGCTCGGCTGCCCCGAGTGGCCCCGCTGTACCGGCGACAGCCTCGTCCCGACGCGCAGCCCCGAGCACCCCGCGCTGAACATGTCGATCGAGTTCGGCAACCGGATGCTCACCTTCGTGGTGCTGGCCGTCGGCGTCCTGGTCTTCGTCGCCGCGCTCCGCCTGCGTCCCCGCCGCAAGGACCTCGTCCGGTGGGCGCTCGCTCAGCCGATGAGCGTGTTCGCCCAGGCCGTGGTCGGCGGCATCGTGGTGCTCACCAAGCTGCACCCGGCCTCGGTGGCGCTGCACTTCCTCATCTCGCCCGCGCTGCTGATCTTCTGCGTGGCGCTGTGGGTCCGCGCCGGCGAGGGCGACGCCCCGCCC
>NZ_SMKU01000037.1 GCF_004349215.1 Actinomadura rubrisoli
GCGCCAGCTCGCCCACGGGCGGGGCGGGCGTGCCGGGGCCGCGGTGCCGGAGCACGGCGCCCAGCAGGCGGCGGCCGGAGAGGGGGACGCCGAGCGCGCGGGCGCGGGCGGCGGCCTCCTGCGGGTCGGAGTAGGCGTGCGCGAGGATGCGGGCGATGATCGTGCCGTGGGCCTGGCGTTCGACGCTCTCGGCGTGCCGGTCCAGGAGGCGGCCGAGGGCGAGGGTGGTGGCGGCCCGCTCGATCAGGACGGTCTCGCGGGCGGACGGCGGGGACCCCAGGACGATGATCAGCCGCCCCCAGTCCTCGCCGCGCGCGCCGACCGTCGTGACCAGCCACCCGGACGTGGCGTCGAAGCCGGTGCGCTGCTCGGGACGGACGGCGCGCGAGCGGGTCTCCCAGGCCGACAGCAGCTCGGAGGGGTCCCCGCCGTCGGCGTCGGCGGCGAGGACCTGGTGGGACAGGTTCTCCAGGACGACCGGGTGCCCGCCCAGCGCGGCGACCTGGCGGACGACCTCGTCGGTGGAGGCGCCCTCCACCGACAGCTGGGTGAAGATCTCGTGCAGCTGCTCGGACGCGCGCAGCTCGGCGAACTGCTCCTGGACGATCCGGCCGTGCACGGACTCGGTGATGTCCACGAACGCGGGCTCGTGGGCGAGGACGATCACGGGCAGGCCGTGGTCCTCGGCGGCGGCGATCAGGGCGGGCGGCAGCACGCTGGCGTAGCGGCGGCCCAGCTCGATCATCAGGCCGCTGGCGCCGACCTCGGCCAGCTCGCCGATGTAGGCGCGCAGCCGCTCCGGCTCGTCGGGCAGGGCGATGCCGGTGGTCAGCACCAGCTCGCCGCCGTGCAGCAGGTGGGCGATGTCGGTGACCTCGGCGACGTGCACCCAGCGGACCCGGTTGCCGGTGCGGTCCGCGCCCGCGACGACGTGCGGCTGGCCGCGGCGGACCGCGTCGAGCTGGAGCACGTCGTCGAGAGTTGGCAGCATCAGCTGTGATGATATCCGGCCCCTGAACCCCCGTATGGGCCGTCACCAGGGCACCGCCGTCCAGCACACCGTCAAACCTTCGTGCCGGGTCGTGACACTCTGCCTGTGGCCGGGCGGGCTCCCGGCGGCACAGACTGAGGGCATGTCGGAACACGCGAACCTGCTGCGCCGCCACAGGGCGGTCATGCCGTCCTGGCTGGCGCTGAACTACGAGAGTCCCATCGAGATCGTCGGCGGCAAGGGCGCCCGCGTGACCGACGCCGAGGGGCACGGCTACCTCGACTACTTCACGGGCATCCTCACGAACATGATCGGGTACGACGTGCCCGAGGTGCGGGAGGCGGTGGAGCGGCAGATCGCCACCGGCGTCGTCCACACCTCCACCGCGTACCTACTGCGCGGGCAGGTCGACCTCGCCGAGAAGATCGCCCGGCTGTCGGGCATCCCGGACGCGAAGGTGTTCTTCACCAACTCCGGGACCGAGGCCAACGAGACGGCGCTGCTGCTGGCCGCGTACGCGCGGCGCAGCGACCAGGTGCTCGCGATGCGGCAGAGCTACCACGGCCGGTCCTTCGGCGCGGTCGGCGTGACCGGGAACCGGGCGTGGACGAACATCTCGTACTCGCCGCTGAACGTCCACTTCCTGCACGGCGCCGACCGGCGGCTCCCGCAGTTCGCCGGGATGTCGGACGGGGCGTACGTCGACGCGTGCGCCGAGGACCTGCGGCACGTGCTGGCCACCGCGACGGGCGGGGACGTGGCGGCGCTGATCGCCGAGCCGGTCCAGGGCGTCGGCGGCTTCACGATGGCGCCGGACGGGCTGTTCGCCGCCTACAAGGAGATCCTGGACGAGTACGGGATCCTGTTCATCTCCGACGAGGTCCAGACGGGCTGGGGACGGACCGGCCAGGGCTTCTGGGGCATCGACAACCACGGCGTCCAGCCGGACATGATGACCTTCGCCAAGGGCCTGGGGAACGGCTTCGCGGTCGGCGGCGTCGTGGCCCGCGGCGAGCTGATGGACGCCCTGCACGCGGTGGGGCTGTCCACGTTCGGCGGGAACCCGATCTCCATGGCCGCCGCCAACGCGACGCTCGACTACGTTCTGGACCACGACCTCCAGGCCAACGCGGCGCGGCAGGGCGAAACGATCATCGGCGGGCTGAAGGGGGCCGCCCGGCGCTTCCCCGTGGTGCGGGAGGTCCGGGGCAAGGGCCTGATGTTCGCGGTGGAACTGGCCGACCCGGGCACCGGCGAGCCGAGCCCGTCGCTGGCAGCTGCGCTGATGGAGGCGGCCCGCGAGCGGGGGCTGCTGGTCGGCAAGGGCGGCTTGTACGGCAACGTGGTGCGCATGGCACCACCGCTGACCCTGACCGACGCCGAGGCCGCCGAGGGCCTGGGCATCCTGATCGCATCTCTCGAAGCAGTGAACGAGGCCGCCGCATCATGACCGACGCCAAGCACATCACCCACTGGATCGGCGGCAAGCCGTTCGACGGCGACGCCGACCGCCGGGGCGAGATCTACGAGCCGTCCACCGGGCGCGTCTCGGGGACGGTCGACTTCGCCGGGCAGGCGGAGGTCGACGCCGCCGTCGCGGCGGCCAGGGCGGCCTTCCCCGCCTGGCGCGACGCCTCCCTGACCAAGCGGGCGAAGGTCCTGTTCCGGTTCCGGGAGCTGCTCACCGAGCACCGCGACGAGGTGGCCCGGCTGATCTCGTCCGAGCACGGCAAGGTCGTCTCGGACGCGGCGGGCGAGGTGGCCCGCGGGCTGGAGGTCGTGGAGTTCGCCTGCGGCATCCCACACCTGCTCAAGGGGGGCTTCTCCGAGAACGTCTCCACGCGGGTGGACGCGTACTCGATCCTCCAGCCGCTCGGCGTGGTCGCCGGGATCACCCCGTTCAACTTCCCGGCGATGGTGCCGATGTGGATGTTCCCGGTGGCGATCGCGTGCGGCAACACGTTCGTGCTCAAGCCCTCGGAGAAGGACCCGTCGGCGTCGGTGCGCATGGCGGAGCTGTGGGCCGAGGCCGGGCTGCCGGACGGCGTGTTCAACGTCCTGCACGGCGACAAGGCCGCGGTGGACGGGCTGCTCGCGCACCCGGACGTCAAGGCGGTCAGCTTCGTCGGCTCCACCCCCATCGCCCGCTACATCTACGAGACGGCGGCGCGGGGCGGCAAGCGGGTGCAGGCGCTCGGCGGCGCCAAGAACCACATGGTCGTGCTGCCCGACGCCGACCTCGACCTGGCCGCCGACGCGGCCGTGTCGGCGGGCTTCGGCTCGGCGGGGGAGCGCTGCATGGCGATCTCCGTCGTCGTCGCCGTCGACCCGGTCGGGGACGAGCTGATGGCCAAGATCCGTGAGCGCGTCGCCAGGTTGAAGATCGGCCCGGGGGACAACCCCGAGTCGGAGATGGGGCCGCTGGTCACCCGGCAGCACCGCGACAAGGTCGCCTCCTACCTCGACAGCGGCGTCGAGCAGGGCGCCACCCTCGCGATCGACGGGCGCGGCACGCCGGTGCTGGGCGGCGGGGGCGACGGGTTCTGGCTCGGCCCGTCCGTGCTCGACCACGTCACCCCGGAGATGGACGCCTACCGGGACGAGATCTTCGGCCCGGTGCTGTCGGTCGTGCGGACCGGCTCGTACGAGGAGGCCGTGGGGCTGATTTCCGCCAACCCGTACGGGAACGGCACCGCGATCTTCACCAACGACGGCGGGGCTGCGCGCCGCTTCCAGAACGAGGTGGAGGTCGGGATGGTCGGCATCAACGTGCCGATCCCGGTGCCGATGGCCTACTACTCGTTCGGCGGCTGGAAGGCGTCCCTGTTCGGCGACAGCCACGCGCACGGGATGGAGGGCGTCCACTTCTACACGCGGACGAAGGCCATCACGGCACGGTGGCTGGATCCGAGTCACGGTGGCGTGAACCTCGGGTTCCCCACCAACGGCTGACGCCCTTCCCGCCCCCGGCGCCGGCGTCGTCGCGCTCCTCGCCCTCGCCGCCGGTGCCGCCGTCGCCGCCGGCCTCCCCGGTGCCGTCGGGTTCGCCCTCCGCGTCCGCACGTCCGGTCTCGTCCTCGGACGCGCGGGCGCGGAGGGCCGACAGGGCGAGGCCGACCGCCAGGCAGGCGAACGGCATGGCGGGCACCACGTAGCGGTAGTCGAAGTCGGCGCTGGCGATGGGGAACAGCAGCAGCGTCACGCCGGTTCCCCACGCCATCAGCACCTCCCGGCGCCGCCGCCGCGCCACCGCGACCCCGGCGGCGCCCAGCGCGAACAGCGCCCCGAGCGCCGGTCCCGGCACGAACCAGCGGTCCTGGTAGTCGATCATGCGGCCGGCGTGCGGCTGGACGACCTCGCTCGGGGTGTCGGTCCGGCCGTAGCGCATCGCGTCCGACAGCGCCGTCCCCCCGCCGCCCCAGCTCCGCCCGCCGGGGAAGACCTGCGGGCGGTCCGGGAAGTGGTACAGCCCCTCGGTCGCGGCGGTCGGATGGGGCGAGCGGTCCCAGGCGAACGCCATGCCGACGCCGTGCCCGACCGTCCGCAGGTAGGCGCCGGGCTGGGCGAGGATCGCGCGGATCGAGAAGTCGCGCAGGGCGGCGTTGGCCTTCGGCGTGACGACGCTCCCGTAGATCACGCGGGGCGGGACCTCGGCCCGCCAGATGAGGTGGCCGGGCGGGTCGTGCTCGGCCTTCGTCGCCGCGTCGAGGCAGAGCGCCTGCTCGTTCGAGGGCAGGTCGATCTTCGAGCAGTCGGCGAAGCCGGCCGTCCGGCCCCACAGGTAGATGCCGTCGGACGTGGTCAGCGCGTAGGTGCCGCGCTCGGCGTGGAACCACATCGCGTACGCGACGAGCGGGACGGCCGCGGCGGCGCCGAACGCGAGGGCGGGCCGCCACCCCTGGCGCCGCATCAGCAGGCAGAGCAGGACCACCGGGACCAGCGGGGCGCCCGCCGAGCGGACGAGGACGGCGTAGCCGAGCAGCAGCCCGGCGGCCAGCGCCATCCACCAGGTCGGTCCCGCGTCCTTGCCGGGGGCCGCCTTGACGCGCCACAGCAGCAGCGTCAGCGCGGCGGCGATGAGGAAGGTGAACAGCGCCTCGGACATCAGCAGGTGTTCGAGCTCCACCTGGTACGCGTCGTACAGCAGGGGCAACGTGACGATGGCCGCGCCCCATCCGGGCAGGCCCGCGCGGCACAGCACCGCGTACGCCATCACCGCGACGGCCAGGCCCATCAGGTGCTGCACCGCCACCACCGCGGTCAGGCTGTGCAGCGGCTCCATCAGCCGCAGCAGGAACGGGTAGCCCAGGGTCTTGCTGGGGGACGGCTGGGGATGCAGCGCGTAGGCGACATAGAAGTAGGAGTCGCCGGTGAACCACAGGCCCTTGGGGTAGGCGCGCATCGCCGTCCAGCGCAGGAGCGCCCCACCGGCCAGGGCCAGCAGGAACGGTGCGTGGCGGAGGTGGGGATGGTACGCCCGGATCGCCTTAAGGGCCGCGAGAAGCCGTGAGGGCACGCGGATCCGCCTCGCCGGTCGGTGACAAGGATTGTCACGCTAGGTCGCCGCGGTGTCGTCCAGGTGAACGCTGAGTGACCTCAGGCGAGCCGCGACGGGCCCGCGACGCGAACGGGCAGGTCCGGCGGGCCGCCCCCGGCCCGGCCAGAGACTTTCTCCCATCCGGACATTTTCGTCGTCAATTTTCGTCCGGACGGCTCGGACAAATAATAGCTACAACCATTGACTGGATCTGTGCCGGGCGACACAATCTGACTGTCTCAATTAAATGCAACGAATAAAAAGGTCAGGACCCGAACTCGGGTTCATGGCCGCGGGGCCGGCGCAGGGAGCCGCGCTATGACTGCTGACGACCACGCCGCGGAGGTCGACGCGCTCGGGAGGCGATTTCCGGGCTGGACCATCTGGTTCGGCTTGTTCACCGGGCGCTGGTGGGCGCTGCCGCCCCGCGACCGCGACGTGGGCGACCTCCTGGAGGCCGACACCCCGCAAAGGCTCATCGCACGGATCGAGGTGGTCAGGCAAACGGTACCGAGGCGACCCTTGATCGACGACGGCCCGTGGCCGTACACAGACCCCCGGCAGGACGCGCGACGTCCCTCGAACCTCCTCCGTCTCGAGGGCGTCACACCGTCGCCGTTCGGCCGGGTACCGGTGAGCGCGTGGCCAGGCAGCACTGCAAGGTGATTCCGCTGTTCCCCAACCTCGTCACGCCTCCCGGTGCCGCCGCGGCCCCGTGAAGGACAGCAGCCCGCGCCATATCCCTCTCCAGCAACCTCCGTATGTGGCGCGGACGCCAGCACACGCTGTCCTTCCCGGGTCGCGGCGGTTTCTCCATTATTAAACCGTCCGAAAATGGCCAGACTAAGCGTCGTTTCCAGGCGGCCCGTTTCAGGGCGGGCGGAAGGGGCGAAAAAGTCCCCGGCCCCGATCTCCTGTAATCGGCGGTGCGCCCGCCCCGACTCGGCGGGAAAGTTCCGGTGCGGCGGCGATTCGATCGCGGAAGGCCCCCGGGACCGATGAGAGAAGCGGCGGAGGGCGGCCCGGACGGCCGTCCGGGCCGGGTACGGAGATCACGCAGGGCCGGAGACGCTACGCTGCGCCGACGGGCCCGTTCGCGAGGGGGACGGTCCGGCGGACGGATCGGGAGCGACATGCGGCGGATGGCCACGGCGCGGGCCAGGATGACGACGGCGCTGGTGGTGGCACTGGTGCTGACGGGCGCCTGCAGCGGTCAGGACGAGCCGGTCGGCACCGTCAAGGTGGCCAGCACGCTGGGCCCGGGCGAGGGCAACCTCAACCTCGTGACGCTGCCCGGCGCGATGGAGAGCGGCGGCAACGACCCCCGCGTCGACTGGGTCACCCCCTTCCAGGAGCGCACCGGCTGCAAGGTCGCCTGGAAGGTCGCGCGGAACCCGCGCGAGATGACCGACCTCATGAGCGACAAGGACCGCCGCTACGACGGCGTCGCCGCCTCGCCCGAGGTCGCGGGCCAGCTCGTCGCCACGCACCAGGCCACGCCCGTCAACACGAACCTCGTGGACGGCTACAAGAAGCTGGAGCCGCGGCTGCGGGCCCTGCTCAAGCACAGCGGCAAGTACTACGGCGTCCCGTACATCTGGGGCTCCAACCTGCTCATGTACGACACCCGGGCCGTCCAGGCGCCGTCGAGCTGGGCGGCGCTGTTCGAGCCCGAGCAGGCCCGCAGGTACTCGGGACGGGTCATCGTGCGCGACAGCCCGCTGGCCATCGCCGAGGCCGCCCTCTACCTCAAGGGCAAGGACCGCAAGCTCAAGATCGGCGACCCGTACTCGCTGACCGCCAAGCAACTCGCCGCGGTCGGACGCGTGCTCGCCAAGCAGCGCCCCCACGTCAAGGACTACTGGGCGCTGCCCGCCGACGCCGTCAGCGCGTTCGCCGGGGGAGAGGCCGTGCTCGGCGAAGCCTGGCCGTACCAGGTGGACGTCCTGACCCGCGCGTCCAAGCCCGTCCAGGGCGTGGCGCCGTCCGAGGGCGTCACCGGCTGGATGGACGCGTGGATGATCGGCGCGCGCGTGCAGCACCCCAACTGCATGTACCAGTGGCTGCAATGGACGGCCTCCCCGGACGTCCAGCAGCAGGTGGCCGAGTGGACCGGCGTGGCCCCCGCCAACCCCCAGGCATGCTCGGGCGACCGCCTCAAGTCCGGCTTCTGCAACGCCTACCACGTCGGCGACCGCGCCTATCTGGACAAGGTCATCTTCGCCCACACCCCCACCAAGGAGTGCCGCGGCCCCGGCGACAACAAGGGCAAGCACGAATGCACCGACTACGCCGAGTGGATGAAGACCTGGATCGAGTCCACAAAGCAGTAACGGCCCTGCCCCTGCCCCCGCGCCGGGGTCCGTCCCAAGAGAGCCCGGCGGCGGTGTCACGACAGGCTCAACCGTCACGCGATCGCGCGACCTGACCTGTGGGGCGAAGCCGAAGGCGAGCCCCTCCGGGAAGATCGCGAAGCGATGTCGCGATTCGCCCCAAGAACGGTCAGGGGGCGAGCCGTCAGGCGAGCCCCCTGGGCCGGGGTTTGAATAAATAAGAGGCGCGCCCGACCGCCCCCAGCCGGGCGCGCCTCCTTGGGGTGGTCCCGGGCTTCCCCCCGAAGGCCCGGGTCACCCTTCTCCTGGAGAGCTCTTCATGTCGGCGGCGCGTAGGCCGCCGTCGTCATTCACGAACTGCCGACAGGGGGAGCCGATGTCGGCGGTTCCCGCCCTCCCCGCTGTGCATGGGGTGCCGGGCGGGGGTCGCTTCACGAGTGGCTTAACCGCCATGCGATCGGGGGCCCTGACCGGGGGTGCGAAGCCGGAGGCGAGCAACCCCGAGAAGATCGCGAAGCGATGTCGCGATCGACCAAGCACGGCCAAGCTGCGAGCCGCCAGGCGAGCAGCTTGGGCCGGGATTGAGTAGACGCTGCCGCCAGGCGGGCACCTTGGCCCGGGATTGCGTGAACACTGCGCAGTCGTCGCAGGCGAACACTCCGGACGAATCGGGCAGGCGGCCGACGCGGACGCGCGGCCGGGGCCATCTCTTGCGGCAGACGGCGCAGGCGTCGCCGAGGCGCTGGGCGGTGCTCAGCGCGCCCGGGTCGAGCGTCGGCTCGCCCCTCTGGCCCATGTCCCCATCCCCCCGGCGGGAGTCGACCCCGCGTGACTCCTTTATAGGCGGGGAAGTGTGTTGTCCCTGTTACCGCAGGTGAAAGGGGTGGCAAAGCCTCGCATGCCGCCCGCCGTGTCGGTTCCCCGGACAAGATCGTCCAACGCTATGCGCTCCACGAGGGGGCACTTTGCCGTTCTTTGGGCGATCAATGCGTACAAAGGAGGCATGTCGGTCCGGAACGTCCTGCCGCGCGTCCGGCCGCACGGGCCGCGCTCCACCCGGGCGCGGGCGACGCTGGCGGCGACGAGCCTGATCGGCTCCCTCCTGGTGGCCGCGGCGGCCGTGTCGGCCGTCGTCCTGCGCCTGCTCATCGGCCCCCGCCACGACGCCGCGCTCGCGTCGACCATGGCGGTGCTGTGCGCCGTCGCCGTCGGCCTCGCGGTGTGGGGTGCCCGTCGCGCCGCCGGGCGGGCGCTGGGGCGGGTGGCGCGGCTGGAGGCGGAGATGCTGGACATCACCGTGTCCGACCCGGCCCGCCGGGTGGCGGTCCCGGCGACCGGCGACGAGGTCGCGCGGCTGGCCGGCCGGGTCAACGCCGTCCTGGCCCGGCTGGACGGCGCCGCCGCGCAGCGCCGCGCGTTCATCGCCGACGCCTCGCACGAGCTGCGGACGCCGCTGACCGGGCTGCGGACCCGGCTCGAACTCGCCCTCGGCGATCCGGACCCGGAGGACGGCGACCTGCTGGACACCCTGCGGCACGCGCTCGACGACACCAAGCGGCTCCACCAGATCGTGGAGGACCTCCTCGCCCTGGCCCGCCTGGACTCCGGCGACCGCGCACTCCACGAGGCCGTGGACCTCGGGGCGGTGGTGGAGGCCGGGCTGTCCCGGCGCACCCCGCCGGTCCCGGTGGCGGTCAAGGCCGAGTCGGACCTGGTGGTGGAGGCCAACCGGCCCCAGCTGTGCCGCGTGCTGCTCAACCTGTTCGCCAACGCCGAGCGGCACGCCGTCGCGATGATCGAGGTGGAGGCGCGGCGCGAGGGCGGCGAGGCCGTCGTGGAGGTCCGCGACGACGGGCCCGGCATCCCGGCCGCGGACCGGGACCGCGTCTTCGAGCGCTTCACCCGTCTGGACGCCGCGCGCAGCCGCACCGACGGCGGCAGCGGCCTGGGCCTCGCCCTCGCCCGCGAGATCACGCTCGCCCATGGCGGGCGCCTGTACGTCGGCGAGGGCGCCTTCGGGGCCCGCCTGGTCCTGCGGCTCCCGCTCCTCGGGGCCGAGGCCGAGCGCCCCTGAGGCCCCGCGGCGCCGCGCGCTCCGAGCGGCGATGCCCGACAATGGGCGGGTGATGTCTCCCTCAAACGCCTCCCGCGACGTGGTCGTCCTCGGTTCGACCGGCTCGATCGGCACCCAGGCGCTCGACGTGATCCGACGCAACCCCGGCCGGTTCCGGGTGGCCGGCCTCGCGGCCGGCGGCGGCCGGGTCGGCCTGCTGGCCGAGCAGGCGCTGGAGTTCCGGCCCGAGATCGTCGCCGTCGCCAAGGCGTCCGCCGCGCAGGAGCTGCAGCTCGCCTTCTACGCCGAGGCCAAGCGGCGCGGCTACGCGTCCGGCGACTTCGCCATCCCGAAGATCGTGGCCGGTCCCGAGGCGGTGGCCGAGACCGCCGGATGGCCGTGCGACGTGGTGCTGAACGGGGTGACGGGGGCGCTCGGCCTGGCCTCGACGCTGGCCGCGCTCGACGCGGGACGGACGCTCGCCCTGGCCAACAAGGAGTCGCTCATCATGGGCGGCCCGCTGGTCAAGGAGCGCGCGCGGCCGGGGCAGATCGTCCCGGTCGACTCCGAGCACTCCGCGCTGGCCCAGTGCCTGCGGGGCGGGCGGGCGCAGGAGGTGCGGCGGCTCGTGGTGACCGCGAGCGGCGGCCCGTTCCGGGGACGCGGGCGCGCGGAGCTGGCCGATGTCACCGTGGAGCAGGCGCTGGACCACCCGACCTGGGACATGGGGCCCGTCATCACGATCAACTCCGCGACCCTGGTCAACAAGGGCCTGGAGGTCATCGAGGCGCACCTGCTCTTCGACATCCCGATGGACCGGATCGAGGTCGTGGTGCACCCGCAGTCGGTGATCCACTCGATGGTGGAGTTCACCGACGGCTCGACGCTGGCGCAGGCGAGCCCGCCCGACATGCGGCTGCCGATCGCGCTCGGCATCGACTGGCCCGACCGCGTCCCGGACGCCGCCCCGGCCGTCGACTGGACGAAGGCGCACACCTGGGAGATCGTCCCGCTGGACGACGAAGCGTTCCCGGCCGTGGCGCTCGCCCGCCGCGCCGGTGAGCTGGGCGGCACCGTCCCGGCCGTGTACAACGCCGCGAACGAGGAGTGCGTGGAGGCGTTCCGCTCGGGGCGTCTGCCGTTCCTCGGGATCGTCGACACGGTCGTGCGGGTGGTGGAGGAGCACGGGTCCGGCGCGTCCGGCGGGCTGACGCTGGACGACGTCCTCGACGCCGACGCGTGGGCCCGCACCAGGGCCAGGGAGCTGACCGGCACCTGACCGGCCCGGAGCGCCGGATGATCGGCGGGCCGCGCGCGGCGGCGTTCTTCGGGGGTTCGGGGGTAGTCCCCAGGGACCAGAAGACCCCGGGGTGTCCGGGGACGAACCCTTTGGGAGGGCCCCGATGGCCTTTCTCCTCGGCGCCGCCGCCTTCGTCGTCGCGCTGCTGGTGTCGGTGATGCTCCACGAGGGCGGGCACCTGCTGACCGCCAAGCGGTTCGGGATGAAGGCCACGCAGTACTTCGTCGGGTTCGGACCCACGCTGTGGTCCCGGCGCCGGGGCGAGACCGAGTACGGCGTCAAGGCGATCCCGCTGGGCGGCTTCGTGAAGATCGTGGGGTACACGCCGCTGGAGGAGATCGACGCGGCCGACCGGGAGCGCGCGTTCTACCGGCAGCCCGCCGGCCGCCGCGCGATCGTCATCGGCGCGGGCGTCGCCGTCAACCTCGTGTTCGCGTTCCTGCTGCTCATGGCGATGGCGATGACGGTCGGGGTGCGCGAGCCCGGCGCGGTGACGACCACGGTCGACGAGGTCACCGCCTGCGTTCCCGACCGGGTCCAGGACGACTGCTCCGGCGGCGGGCCGCGCTCCCCGGCGGCCGCGGCCGGGCTGCGCGCCGGCGACCGCGTCCTGTCGTTCAACGGCACCCGCGTCGGCGACTGGGACGAACTGCGCGACGCGATCGGCGAGGCCAGGCCCGGGCAGACCGTCCAGGTGGTGATCCAGCGTCCGGGCGCGGCCCGGCCGCTGACGCTTCCGATGCGGCTCGCGGACGTGGACGGCGCGCCGTTCGTCGGCATGTCCGCGCGCGTCGTCGGCCAGGGGTACGAGCGGACGGGCCCGCTGAACGCGGCGGTCTTCGCGGCACGCGGCATCGGCACGGCCGTCGCCGGGATCGGCGAGGTCATGGCCGACCTGCCGTCCGCGATCCCCAAGCTGTTCTCACCCGAGCGGGAGAGCACGCCCGGCGGGCAGGTCGGCAGCGTGGTGGGCGCGACGGACGTGTCCGGCCAGATCTTCTCCTCGGAGAGCTCCGCGCGGGACAAGCTCACCCTGTATCTGTCGCTTGTCGTCTCGGTGAACATCTTTCTAGGTGCGCTCAACGTCTTGCCGCTGCTGCCCTTGGACGGCGGGCACCTGGCCGTGGTCGCCTACGAGCGCGCCCGCGCGCGCGTCGCCCGCGTCCGGGGCCGTCCAGACCCGGGGACGGTCGACATGACGAAGCTCCTTCCCCTCACCTACCTGGCCGTCCTGGTGCTGGTGGGCCTCGGGGTGCTCCTGATCCTCGCGGACCTCCTGAATCCCCTGCGGATACCGCAATGACTCCGAAGGTTTACGCACCGTAGTTGAGCGGTCACACTATTGCGTACCGGTTGTCGTCACCGCATTCCTCCAGGGCGCCTAGTCTTGGACGGGCCGGGGCGACCCCGTCGCGCGGCGAGTCAGAGGAGAGGGATGAGCGTTTCACTGGGAATTCCGACGGTCCGGGGCGACGACGGGCAGGGGGCGCCGCGTCCGGTGGCGGCGCGCCGCCGGTCCCGGCAGATCATGGTCGGGAACGTGCCGGTGGGCGGCGACGCCCCGGTGTCGGTGCAGTCGATGACCACGACCCTCACCGCCGACGTGAACTCCACGCTGCAGCAGATCGCGGAGCTGACCGCGTCGGGGTGCCAGATCGTGCGGGTCGCCGTGCCGTCGCAGGACGACGCGGACGCGCTCCCCGCGATCGCGCGCAAGTCGCCGATCCCGGTGATCGCCGACATCCACTTCCAGCCCAAGTACGTCTTCGCCGCCATCGACGCGGGCTGCGCGGCCGTCCGCGTCAACCCCGGCAACATCAAGAAGTTCGACGACAAGGTCGGCGAGATCGCGCGCGCCGCGCAGGCGGCGGGCACGCCGATCCGGATCGGCGTCAACGCGGGCTCGCTCGACAAGCGGCTGCTGGAGAAGCACGGCAAGGCCACCCCCGAGGCGCTGGTGGAGTCGGCGCTGTGGGAGTGCTCGCTGTTCGAGGAGCACGGCTTCCGCGACATCAAGATCTCGGTCAAGCACAACGACCCCGTCGTGATGATCGAGGCGTACCGGCGGCTGGCCGCCGCCTGCGACTACCCGCTGCACCTCGGCGTCACCGAGGCTGGGCCCGCCTTCCAGGGCACGATCAAGTCGTCCGTCGCGTTCGGCGCGCTACTGGCCGAGGGCATCGGCGATACGATCCGGGTGTCGCTGTCGGCGCCGCCGGTCGAGGAGGTCAAGGTCGGCACGGCGATCCTGGAGGCGCTGGGGCTGCGCACGCGCGGCCTGGAGATCGTGTCCTGCCCGTCCTGCGGGCGCGCGCAGGTGGACGTGTACACGCTGGCCGAGCAGGTCACCGCCGGGCTGAAGGACTTCCCCGTCCCGCTGCGCGTCGCCGTGATGGGCTGCGTGGTGAACGGGCCGGGCGAGGCGCGCGAGGCCGACCTCGGTGTCGCCTCGGGCAACGGCAAGGGCCAGATCTTCGTCAAGGGCGAGGTCGTCAAGACCGTCCCGGAGGCCCAGATCGTCGAGACCCTGATCGAGGAGGCCATGCGCATCGCCGAGGACATGGGGTTCCAGATCACCGAGGACGGCGAAGTGATCGGCGGGGACGGGGCGGCCGGCGGCCCCGGCGCCGAGGTCGTGGTGAGCTGAGCGGTCCGCGCCGGGCCGGCGCCGTTGGAGCGGTGAGCTGAACAGGTAACGGCCAGACCGTTAGAAGGCCCCCGGGTGCGAACCCGGGGGCCTTCTTCACGCTGTGCGTGTGCCCGGAACCTGAACGTTCGCGTGCATCACAAAGTTCCGAGGATCTTGTCACGATTTTGCATCCACTTGTGACAGGGCCTGTCGGCCTGTGCGAATCCATCGTCACAATCTTCACTCATTTACCCGTATGTCTGACTCACCCTGAGTCGGGCCGTAATAGGGGGATATGTGAAGAGGATCGTCGTCGTGGCCGCTGTGGCCGGGCTCGGTCTCACCGGGCTCGGAGCCGTCAGCGCGCAGGCGGCCGCGGGCCCGTCCGGCACGGCAGGGGGCTTCGACCCGGCCGCGGCCAAGTGGCACGCGTGTCCCGCGGATTTCGTCAAGCAGGTGCATGACCTCTACGACGTGCTGTACCCGGTCTCCAAGATCGTGCAGTGCGGCGAGCTTCAGGTTCCGCTGGACTACGCCAAGCCCAAGGGCAAGAAGATCACCCTTCAGCTGACCCGCACCCCGCACACGGGCTCGGGCGCGGCGAAGGGCGACATCGTCGTCAACCCGGGCGGTCCGGGCGGCGGCGGCGCGCTGTTCGGGCCCCGGGTCTTCGCGCAGAACTCGGCTCCGATGCGCGAGGCGTTCAACGTCGTCGGCTTCGACCCGCGCGGCGTCGGCAGGAGCGTCCCGGCGCTGAGTTGCGACCCCAACTACACGAACGCCCCGCGTCCCGACTACGGCACCGGTGACGCCAAGTCCGTCGCCGTCTGGCTGAAGAAGGCCAAGGGCTACGCGGACGCGTGCAAGAAGACCGACAAGATCGGGCTGCTGAACCACATCAAGACGATCGACTCGGTGAAGGACGTCGAGTCGATCCGCAAGGCGCTCGGCAGCAAGAAGCTCGACTACTACGGCGCCTCGTACGGCACCTACCTCGGCTCGACGTACGCCACGGTGTACCCGAAGAACGTCGGCCGCATGGTGCTGGACGGCAACATCGGACCGTCCGACGTCTGGTACGACGCCAACCTGAATCAGGACGTCGCGTTCGACGAGAACATGGAGTACTACTTCGGCTGGATCGCCCGGTACGACTCCGTGTACCACCTGGGCACCAAGCAGGCCGACGTCCGCAAGTTCTTCTACGGGCTGCGCGCCAAGCTCAAGACCTCGCCGGTCTACTACAAGGACCCCGACAGCGGCCAGACCATCGCCGTCGGCCCGGACGAGCTGACCGACACCATCCAGAACGCGGCGTACCGCCGCAACCAGGCCCTCTGGCACGGCTACGCCACCGGCCTGTCGGCCTACAAGAGCGGCAACAACGCCACGTTCGCGCTCACCTTCGGCGCCCAGACCACCGGCGGCGCCGACGACAACGGCTACGCGGTCTACAACGCGGTGCAGTGCACCGACGTGCAGTGGCCGCTCAGCTGGAAGAAGTGGCAGCGCGACAACGAGAAGATCAACAAGAAGCACCCGTTCCTCACGTGGGGCAACGCCTGGTACAACGCTCCCTGCCTGTTCTGGCCCGCCAAGGCCGGCAAGCCGGTGAACGTCGGCCACACCAAGGACCTGCCGAGGAACATTCTGATGTTCCAGTCCACCGCCGACGCGGCGACCCCGTACGAGGGCTCCCTGGAGCTGCACCGCAGGCTCAAGGGCTCGCGCCTCGTCGTCCAGGACGGCGACCGCACGCACTGCATCGTGCACCGCGGCTCGGCGGCCGTGGACGCCTACTTCGACGCGTACTTCCTCAAGGGGCAGCGCCCGAAGGAGTCGACGGTCCACGTCCCGCAGCTCGGCGACCCGAAGCCGCCGTCTCCGGCATCGTCCACGAGCCTGTCCGGCGCCGGTGCGCTGGCGAACGACGTGATCCGCTGACGCGGCACGCCGTTCTGACCGGCTGAACACGAGGGGCCCTGGGGAGCGATCCCCGGGGCCCCGATTCAAGGGGGTTTGGTGAAGAGGATCGTCATCGTCACGGCCGCGGTGGCCGTGGCAGCCGGCGGCACCGCCGCCGCCGTCTCCACGAGCGCGTCCGCGGGCACCACGAGTGCGGCGGACCCGGTCGCGGCCACGGGCATCGCCTGGGGCAAGTGCCAGGTCACCGGGCCCAACGACCCGATGGGCAAGGCGGAGTGCGCCCAGGTCGCGGTGCCGCTCGACTACAGGAAGCCGAACGGCCGCAAGATCTCGATCGCGGTCTCCCGCTTCAAGCACACCGACACCAAGAACTACCAGGGCGTCTTGTTCGTGAACCCGGGCGGCCCCGGCGCGAGCGGCCTGCCGTACGCGCCGGCCCTCGCCCGCTGGCTGGGCGGTGTCGGGCACGCGGCGACCGCCGCCAAGTACGACATCATCGGCTTCGACCCGCGCGGCGTCGGATCGAGCCGGCCCGCGCTGACCTGCGATCCCCACTACTCCGACCCGATCCGCCCGGACTACGTCCCGGGCTCGGCCAAGGAGGAGCTGGCCTGGATCGCCAAGTCGAAGAAGTACGCGAAGGACTGCGCCAAGAAGTTCGGCTGGATGCTGCCGCACATGCGCACCACCGACGCCGCCCGCGACATCGAGACGATCCGCGCGGCCCTCGGGCAGCAGAAGATCAGCTGGTACGGCTTCTCGTACGGCACCTACTTCGGCGCCACCTACGCCACCCTCTTCCCCAAGCGCGTGAAGCGCATGGTGCTGGACGGCAACGTCAACCCGAAGACGGTCTGGTACGACTCGCAGCTCGAACAGGACAAGGCGTTCGAGCGCAACATCAAGGCATGGTGGGCCTGGACCGCCAAGTGGGACTCGGTCTACCACCTCGGCACGACCGAGAAGGCCGTCGAGGCGCAGTACTACAAGGCCCGCACCGACGCCAAGAAGGCCCCGATCGGCGGCAAGATCGGCCCGGACGAGCTGGACGACATCGTCCTGAACGCCGGATACAACACCGGCTACTACATCCCGTACGCCCAGGCGCTCTCGCAGTGGATCAACGGCAAGGACGCCTCCGGCCTGCTCGACTGGCTGAACACGGGCGGCGAGGACAACGGCTTCGCCGTCTACAACGCCGTCCAGGCCGCGGACGCCAAGTGGCCGCGCAACTGGAGCAAGTGGCACAACGACGCCGCGAAGCTCTACAAGCAGGGCTACCGCTTCAACACCTGGAGCAACGTCTGGTACAACGCCCCGATCGCCTTCTGGCCGTTCCAGGGCGGGCCGAAGCTGAAACTGGGCGCCAAGGGCCTGCCGGGCATCCTGATCGTCCAGTCCACGCTGGACGCGGCGACCCCCGTCGCGGGCGGCCTGGAGATGCACAAGACCCTCCCGTCCTCGCGGCTGGTGGAGGAGGTCGGCGGCAAGACCCACGCCAACACCCTCAACGGCAACGCCTGCCTGGACGACAAGGTCGCGGCCTACCTCGACAGCGGCGCGCTGCCGAGGAGCCACCACGGCCCCGACGCCTACTGCAAGGCGGTCCCGGAACTGAACGACCCGGACCCGACAGCGAACTCGGCGAAGGCCGCCGGTGCCATCGCAGGCAAGGACCTCCCCATCGGCCGTCCATAAGTCAAATGCGGATCCGCTCTGCGGTTCGCTGATGTGCGGCGTGCTCGTCGATCCCCTGCGGGGGCGGCGGGCGCGCCGCGGATTGTTGGGGATGGTCCTGGTTCGAGGGAGAATCGCGCAATCGGCTTGTTCCTGGGGCTCGCGGGGGCGGGGCGGTAGAAAGCGGGTGTGCTGAACCTCGCTGGAAAGAGGGCCGCCGCCGGGACGGCCGCCGCCGCAGTCGCGCTCGGCCTCACCACGGCCGCGGCGCTGGAAGCCCCCGCGAGCGCGGCGGCGCGTGGAGCCGCCGCGGCCCCCGGGACGCAGGCGGGGCCCGACCCCGCGCCCCGTCCCGCCGGGCTCGCCTGGACGTCCTGCCCCGCCAAAGACCCGGTGGAGGGGGGACGCCTCAAGGGCCTCCAGTGCGCGACCATCCGGGTGCCCCTCGACTACACCCGGCCGCAGGGCGAGCAGATCACCCTGGCCCTCACGCGGGCCCCGCACACCGCGTCCCGCTCGCAGGGCGCGGTGCTGCTGAACCGGGGCGGCCCCGGCGCCCACGGACGCGACCTGCCGGGCGTGTTCACCTCCGGGCTGCCCAAGAAGGTCGCGGCCGGCTACGACTGGATCGGCTACGACCCGCGCGGCGTGGGCGCGAGCAAGCCCTCGCTGACCTGCGCCAAGAGCTACCAGGACCCCGGCCGCCCGCGCCCCGACCCCATCCCCGCCGACGAGCGCGAGGAGCAGGCCCTGACGCGGCGGGCCAAGGCGTACGCCGACGAGTGCGCGAGGAGGTACCGCAAGGTCCTGCCGCACATGGGCTCGGCGGACTGGGCCCGGGACATGGACGCGATCCGCCAGGCCCTCCGCCAAGACAAGATCAGCTTTTTCGGCTACTCGTACGGCACCTACCTCGGCGCGGTGTACGCGACGATGTTCCCCCAGCGGGTCCGCCGCATGGTGCTCGACAGCGTCGTCCGCCCGAGCGGGGTCTGGTACGACGACAACCTCGACCAGAACGTGGCGTTCGAGAAGCGGATCCGGGCGTACTTCGCCTGGATCGCCCGCCACCATAAGGTCTACAAGCTCGGCGCGTCGGCCGACCGGGTGGCCGCCGCCTACGCCAGGGCCCGCGCCGCGGTGAAGGTCAAGCCCATCGGCGGACGGGTCGGCGCCGCCGAGCTGGACGATGTGTTCCTCGCCGACGGGTACGGCGACTACGGCTGGGCCGTCCACGCCGCCGCGCTGTCCGCCTACGTCGTGCGGCACGACCCCGCCCCGCTGCGCAAGGCGTGGCAGCCGCCCGGACCGCTGGACCACAACAACTACGCCGTGTACAACGCCGTCCAGTGCCGCGACGCGGCGTGGCCGCGCGACTGGAGCCGCTGGCACGCCGACAGCGAGCGCCTCTACCGCGCGGGCTACCGGTTCGAGACCTGGAGCAACACCTGGTACAACGCGCCGTGCGCGTTCTGGGGCGTCCCCGGCGGGCCGCCGCCCGCGGTGGGCACCGCCGCGGCGCCGCCGATGCTGCTGGTCCAGGGCACCGAGGACGCGGCCACCCCGTACGCGGGCGCGCTGGAGACGCACCGCAGGTTCCCGAGGTCCCGGCTGCTGGTGGAGACCGGCGGCGGCAACCACGGCGTCTCGCTGACCGGCGACAAGTGCGTCGACGCGGCCGTCGCCCGCTACCTCGGCACCGGCGGCCTGCCCGCCGGCCGTCCCGGCGCGGACGCGAAGTGCCCCGCCGGGCCGCCGCCGGAGCCCACCGCCGCCAAGAACGGCCGGCGGGACGGGCAGGGCGCCGCCCAGCGGTGAGCCGGGCGGCGACGCGAACCGGTCGGACCCGCGCTTTGTCGGGGGGCCTGGGGGGTCGTCCCCCCAGAATGTGAGGGTAACCGGACGGTGAGGGAACCCGTGGCGGTCTCCGGCCTGGCGACGTCATAGGCTTGTCGGCGTGGTGCTGACAGTGAAGGCCGCACGGGGCCCGGTCCCGTCCCGGAGCCGGTAGCCATGCGCATGCTGGGGTCGCTGCCGGTACGGGTCCTGGACGACCGGTACCGCGCCGAGGCGCTCGCGATCCTCGACGCCGACCCGGTGGAGAACGTGTTCGTCAGCTCCCGGGTGCACGCCGCCGGGCTCGACCCGCGCCGCCTCGGCGCCCAGATGTGGGGCTACCTGCGCGACGGGCGGCTCGTCTCGCTGTGCTACTCCGGCGCCAACCTCATCCCCGTCGCCGCCGGGCCGGAGGCCGTCCGCGCGTTCGCCGAGCGGGCCCAGGCCCAGGGGCGGCGGTGCTCGTCCATCGTCGGGCCGGTGGACTCCGTCGGCGAGCTGTGGGAGATCCTGGGGCCCTACTGGGGGCCGCCCCGGGCCGTCCGCGCGGCGCAGCCGGTCATGTCCACCTCGTCCGTCCCGGCCGTGGAGCCTGACCGGGCGGTGCGGCGGGTCCGCATGGAGGAGTTCGACGTCGTCTACCCGGCCTGCGTTGCCATGTTCACCGAGGAGGTCGGCGTCTCGCCCAACACCGGCGACGGGGGAGTGCTCTACCGGGCCCGGGTCGCCGAGCTGATCCGCGACGGCCGCGCGTTCGCCCGGATCGAGGACGGCCGGGTCATGTTCAAGGCCGAGATCGGCGCCGCCACCCCGCGGGCCTGCCAGGTGCAGGGCGTGTGGGTGCCGCCCGACCTGCGCGGGCAGGGCCTGTCGGTCGCGGGCATGGCCACGGTCGTCCAGGAGGCGCTGCGCAGCATCGCGCCGACCGTCTCCTTGTACGTCAACGACTACAACACGCGGGCGCGGGCGACCTACCGGCGGGTCGGGTTCACCGAGCTCGGCTCGTTCATGTCCATTCTGTTCTAGAACATTCGATATTGCGGTCTTGTTCGAGCGTGCCAGGTATATCCAGATACCTGACTGAACGCTCGTAGCCGGGTACCATCCGCCCGTGGAGTTCGCCGGTGCATTGCGGCAGGCCATCCAGGCGAGCGGGCTGACCCTGGAGCGGATTCGCCACCGGCTCGGCCAGCGCGGTCTGACGGTCAGCGTGGCCACCCTCAGCTATTGGCAGCGAGGGCGCAGCCGCCCGCGTTCGCGTGCCGTCGTGGCGACGCTGGAGGAGATCCTCCAGGTGCCGGCCGGGACGCTGACCGATCTGCTGGACGACCCCGCGCCCAGCGCGCCCCCCGTGCGCGGCGGTGCGGGACGAGGGGGCCTCGCGACGGGCCCGCCCGGCCCGGGGGACCGAGGCCGCGCCGCGAGCGATCTGTGGCCCGATCCCGACCGCTACGCGTGCCTTGTCGGCCAGCTCGACCGGTCGGGCGACCACCGGCTGGAGCGGCTCAGCATCCACGACGTGTACCGGCTGGACGAGGTGCGCCGCTCGTGGAGCCTGTCCGTCCGGACGGTCCTGCGCGCGGCCGGCGACGACATCGACCGCGTCGTCTGCGTCCACCAGACCGCCACGTCCAAGGACGGGGAGGCGGAGATCACCGGGGTGCGGTACTGCCGTCCCGGCCGGGTCCGCACCGACGACGGGCTGATGGCGTTCGAGCTCGTCCTCGACCGGGTGCTGGCGGCGGGCGACACGGCGGTGGTCGAGTACGAGCTGGGCCCGGTGGTCGAGGCCGACGTCGCCTACGAGCGAGCCCTGGACGGCTGGGTGGCCGACAGCTACGACCGGCGCTTCTCCCATCCCGTCCACGACTACGTCGCGATCATCCAGTTCGAGGGCGGGCGGCTCCCGGCGCGCTGCTACGGCTTCACCGCCGAGACGTCGGACGCGCCGCGCCGGCGCCTCGGCGAGCTGTGGATCGGCACGTCGGGCAGCGCGAACCTCGCGGTCGGCAACGTGCGGCGCGGCATCGTGGGCATCGAGTGGGAGTGGCATTAACACTGAAATCCAGTCGGCGCCGAAATATTGACGGTTTCTCATGTTCTGCCTGAATATTCACAGCGTTCGTGCTTCGCGAATCGGTCGGCCCCATACGGTCGGGCGCTTCACCACCGCCACGGCGGCGGCGGACACGGACAGTGACGAAAAGGCGTCCTACGGCAACCTTCTGCTCAGCCAGTGTGACTTCTGGGAGGCCAGCGGAATACTCCGCCCGCGCGTAAACCGGGCCCCGACCACCGCATTGCGGCAGTCGGGGTTCCGGCTTGTGACAAATTGCCTGTTGGCAACACGGCCGCAGGGCCTTACAGTGAGCCCTGAAACTGCAAGCGCAGTTGTCAAGGCCGTTGACGGGGGCCGGCCGGAGCGGATCCGGAGGCCGAGTGATGCAGAGCGTGACGGAGGACGATCTCCTACAGGTGCTGCAATACGGTCCCTTCAACGTGGCATTGCACGCGGCCATCCAGGCGCGTGGTCTCAGCCTGGAATCGTTGAGGCGGCGCCTGGAGGAACAGGGCATCGCGGTCAGCCTGTCCACGTTGAGCTATTGGCAGCGGGGGCGGACCAGACCCGAGCGCGCCGACTCGCTGCGGGCCGTCCGCGGCCTGGAAGTGATCCTGGAGCTGCCGCGGCATTCGCTGCTCACGCTCTTGAAGCCCACAGCGGAACGGTCCGCCGGGCCGTGGCTGCCGGTCGAGGAGCTGTGTCCCGAGCCCGGCGTGAAGGATCTGCTGGACGAGATCGGCGACCGCGGCGAGCGGCTGCTCACCGGCCTCAGCCTGCACGACCAGCACGTCATCGGACGGCGCCGTGAGCTGCTGGAGGTGCGCACCCGCGCGGTGTTCCAGGCCCAGCAGCGCGGCGTGGACCGGTGGATCGCCGTCTACCACCACCCCCAGGGCGTCCTGCCGTCCTCGCGCACCGCGCGCGGCTGCCGGTTCGGACGCGTCCGGATGGACGAGGCCAGCGGTCTGATCGCCGCCGAGCTGCTGTTCGACCGCGCCCTGGGCCGCGGCGAGACGTACCTGCTGGAGTACGGGTTCGGGTTCGACGAGATGGGCCCCACGGTCACCGAGGAAGGGCGCGGGTTCCGCACGCCGCAGCACGAGTTCCTGATCGAGGTGCGCTTCCATCCGGCGATGCTCCCCGCTCGCTGCTACCGCACGTGGCGCCCGGACGGGCACACCGCGCTGAAAGACTCAGCCGACCTGCGAATGTCCAGTTACCACAGCGTTCACTTCATTGAGTTCGGCATGGCGGCCGGCTATCACGGCATCCGCTGGGAATGGGATTGAACTCAACTGAATACCCATGCGGATAGGCGCTACTTGACCAGGAGGTCGAGCAGGCGGTCCAGTTCGGCCTCGGGGTTCTCGGTCAGGCCGGCGTGGACCGGGCCGGGCTGGACGGTCGTGCTGCGCGGGGCCGTCAGCCAGCGGAACCGCGCGCCCGGCGGCTCCGCCCCGGCCTGGCCCGCGCGCTCCCCGCCGAAGCAGATCGCGTCCACGCCTTTCAGCGCGGCCCGCACGCCCTCCAGGTCGAGGGACGAGTCGAGCGCCAGCAGCCGCCGCTCGTCCAGATGGACGCGGCAGCCGAGGTAGTCCCGCGCGCGGCAGTACACCACCACGCCCACGTTCATCGCCTCGCCGCGCTCGACCCGGGGGATCACGCGCAGCGCCGCGTACTCGAAGACGGTCGGCTCGGCGGGCGTCCTGATGTTGCTCACGATCGCCCGCCCAGCCATCCCGGACGGTTCTCGCCGCGCCGCGCGCCCGTGCGCCGCGTGCGGCCGCCGGCGTCCAGGTCGGGCAGCCAGTCGCGCGGCTTCCCGGCGCGCGGCAGAAGGATGTCGATGTAGGCGTCCCGGAGCGCGTCCGGGCCGTCGAACCCCGGCTCGCCTTCCAGCCAGCGATCGGGCACGAGCCCGGCCACCTCCCGCAGCAGCCCCTCGGTGATCTTCGGAGCCAGTTCCGCCTCGGCCGCCTCCAGCCGCGTCGCGTACGGCGTCAGCACGTGGTCGTCCAGGTCGTAGGGGCCGGAGAACAGCCGCGCCGCGTTCGCCCAGGCGTGGTGGAAGATCAGGCTCGCCCCGTGGTCGATCAGCCAGACGTCGCCATGCCAGACGAGCATGTTCGGGTTGCGCCAGCTCCGGTCGACGTTGCCGATGAACGCGTCGAACCACAGCACCCGGGACGCGAACATCGGGTCGGGGCCCCAGCCGAGCGGGTCGAACCCCAGCGATCCGGGCAGGAAGTCGACCCCGAGGTTCCAGCCGGGGCTCGCCTTCAGCAGGTCCTGCACGTCGGAATCGGGCTCGTGCCGTCCGATGGCCGGGTCCAGGTCGATGAGGACCTGGTCGGGCACGCGCAGCCCGAGCCGGCGGGCCAGCTCGCCCGCGACGACCTCGGCGATGAGCGCCTTGCGGCCCTGCCCGGCGCCGTGGAACTTCATGACGTACGTCCCGAGGTCGTCGGCCTCGACGACGCCCGGCAGCGACCCGCCCTCGCGCAGCGGCGTCACGTAGCGGATGGCTGTCACATGAGGCAACACGCACGCCACGCTATCGGGTGGGCACGCACCCGGAATAATCGGCGGCATGGGCGTTGAGCTGGTCGACCTGTCGGTACCGATCGTCACGGGCATGCCCGTCTACCCGGGGGACCCAGAGGTGGAGGCCGTCCCCGCGCTGACGGTCGCCGGCTCCGGCGTGAACGTCCTGCGCCTGCACATGGGCTCGCAGTCGGGCACGCACGTGGACGCCCCGTTCCACATAGACGACGCGCTGCCCCGCCTGGACGAGCTGCCCCTCGAACGCTTCACCGGCCCTGTGGCGGTCATGGACGCCCGTGGCCTCCCTCCGCGCACGCCCATCACCCCCGACGCCCTCCCGGACGTCCTGGCCCCCGGCATGGTGCTCCTGATCGCCACCGGGTGGTCGGAGCACTGGGGGACCGGCGCCTATCTCGCCCACCCCTACCCTTCGCCGGAGACGGCCGAGGCGATCGTGGCGGCCGGGGTCCGCACCGTCGGCATCGACGCCCTCAGCGTCGACCGCACCCCGCCCCCGGGCGACGAGGACTTCTCCCTGGCCGCCCACCGCGTGCTCTGCGGGTCCGGCACCGTGATCGCCGAGAACCTCACCAACCTCGCCCGCCTCCTGGACGCCCAGGACGAGGGCTGCGCGATCGAGGTCTCCCTCTTCCCGATCGCCCTGTCCGCCGCCGACGGCGCCCCCGTCCGCGCGATAGCCCGCGTGGACGACCGCGCCGTCCTCGTCTAAACGCGTCCCGCTGGACGGGCGGTCGGCCTTCGGACGAGGACGAGCGCCACGATGACGGCCGCCGCGGCGAGCGCGGCGTCGATGAGGTAGCCGGTGGAGTATCCGCTCACGGCCCGCTCGGCGGCGTCTCCACCGGCCGACCGCGCGCGGGCGGCGGCGACGGCGGCGACCGTGGCGATCCCGATGGCGAAGCCCACCTGCTGGGCCGTGTTCACCAGGCCGGAGGCCAGGCCCTGGTCCTGGTGGTCGATCCCGTGGGTGGCGGCGATGGTCACCGCGACGAACGCGAGTCCGAGCCCTAGGCCGGTGAGGGCGAAGCCGGGCAGCACGTCGGCGGCGTAGTCCCCGTCCGCGGAGATGCCGCTCAGCAGCAGGCACCCGGCGGTGAGCACGGCGAGGCCGCAGGCGAGGACCGTCCCCGCGCCGGTGCTGCCGGCGAGCCTGGAGCCGAGCGTGGAGCCGGCGATGACCAGGACGCTGTTCGGCAGGAACGCCGCACCGGTCTCCAGCGGGGAGAAGCCGAGCACGTCCTGGACGTAGAGGGTGGTGAAGAACAGGTTGGACGCGACGACGGCGTTGAGCGCCATCGCCGCCGCCAGGGCACCTGGCACGCCGGGCGTCCGGAAGATCGCGAATCTGACCAGGGGACGGCGGACGCGCCGCTCCGTGACCGCGAATCCGGCGAGCAGCGCGGCCGCGCCGGCCAGGAGGGCCGCGACGCCGGGTGCGGCGTAGCCGTCCTGCTCGCCGCGGGTCAGCCCGTACAACAGGAGTCCCAGCCCGGTGGTGAGGAGGACCGCGCCGGGCAGGTCCAGCCCGCGGCCGTGCCCGGCCGGCCGCCTGGTCGGCCGCCCGGACGGCAGCAGGCGCAGCGCGAAGACCGGGGCGATCAGGCCGATCGGCACGTTGATGAAGAACACCCACGGCCAGCCGAGCGTGTCGGTCGGGCCCCCGCCCAGGATGAGCCCGCACGCGCCGGCCGCACCACCGGTCGCGCCCCACGCGCCCAGGGCGCGGTCGCGTGCCGGGGGTTCGGTGAACAGGGTGGTGATCAGGGCCAGCGCGGCGGCGGAGACCATCGCCCCGGCCAGCCCCTGGAACGCGCGCGCGGTCAGGAGCACGGCGGGACGCGAGGCGAGCCCGCAGGCCAGGGACGCGGCGGCGAACACCGCCAGGCCCGCGGTGAACAGCAGGCGCCTGCCGAACAGATCGGCCGCCCGGCCGGCGAGGATGAGCGTCCCTCCGAAGACGAGCGCGTACAGCGAGATCACGTACTGCAGCCCGTCCTGCGAGGCGAAGCGCAGCTCGTCCTGGATCGCGGGCAGTGCCACGTTCACGATGGTCGTGTCGAGGATGACCATGAACTGGGCCAGGCACAGCAGGCCCAGCGCCCGGCCTCGCTCCATGCGCCCTCGCCTCCACGCGCGGACCGGGAGGGACCGCACCCATGACGACCGCCGCACCGCCGCCCGGCGAGGACCGGCCGCCCGTGCTCGGGCGACCGGCGGAGCGGGCGGACGCGTCGCGCAACCGGGCGAAGATCCTGGCCGCCGCCGAGGATCTTGTCCGCTCGCGCGGCATGGCCGCCCTGACGATGAACGAGGTCGCCGCCGCCGGGGTCGGCGTCGGCACGGTCTACCGCCGCTTCGGCGATCACGCGGGCCTGGTCGAGGCGATGATGGACGACCGTGAACGCCGGCTCCAGCGGGCGATGTCCGCCGGACCGCCCCCGCTCGGGCCCGGCGCGCCCGCGCCCGAGCGCATCCGCGCCTTCCTGCACGCCTATGCCGACGTGCTCGACACCTACGGTCCGCTCATGGCCGCGGTCGAGGCGACCATGCCGACCCCGCGCCGCTACCGCACCGGTCCCTACGCCGTCCACCACGAGCATCTGGCCGCTCTGATCACCGAGGCCCGGCCCGGTGCGGACGCCTTCTACCTCGCCGACGCGCTGCTGGCCCCTCTCGCCGCGGGGCTGTTCACCCACCAGCGTCAGCATGACGGGATGAGCAGCCGCCGCATCAAGGCCGGTCTCGACGACCTCCTCCGAGGCTTCGGCCTCGACCGTCCGAGCCGGCGGTAAGGCCCGCTTGGGAGCGGGCGGGTCAGCGCAGGGGGCGGGCCTTGGCGGAGGCGCGGACGGTGGGAGAGTCGGCGTCCGGGATGAGCAGGCGCGGCGCGCCGCCGCGCAGGGGCACGGACCAGACGTCGGCGTTGCGGCCGCCCGCGCCGCCCTTGGGCACCGCGTACATCACGTGGCCGTCGTCGAGCCACGCCGCCTGGTCGTCCACGCTGCGGTTCTCCGGGAGCGGGGTCTCGACGCCGGTCGCCAGGTCGAGGACATGGAAGCGCCAGACGTCGGAGCTGAGACCGGTCCGCTTCTTGTAGACGAGGCGCTGGCCGTCCGGGGACAGCGACGGGCACTCGACGTTGTCGCGCAGGGCGGTGAGGGTGCGCCGCCCGATGTCGCCCTCGACGAGGTATCTGCGGTTCTGCGTGGCCACGGTGGCGAAGAACCGCTCTCCGCCGGGGACGAACGTCACGCCCCACACGTTGCGGTCCACGTTGTTGTTCGGCTGCCCGTTCAGCAGGAACGTGAACTCCTCGACGTTGCCGACCGGGTCGCCGCCGACCCGTCCGATGACGGTCTCGGTGGAGAAGCCGTCGGAGAGGTACGAGTGGCCCGTCACGAAGGCCGTCGTGGCGTAGTAGCGGCCGTCCTCGGAGATCCGGGCGCGGCTCGGGATCCCGTTGAGCGGGACCTGCTCGCCGGGCCTGAGCCGCTCGTCCAGGACGGAGACGGCGAACAGCCGGATCGGGTTGCGCGTCTGGCGCAGGCACAGGCCGCCCGCGGACGAGGCGGCCGTCCGCTCGCAGCGGGCCCCGAGGACGACGCGCTCGCGCCGCGGGTCGGACGCCGGAAGCGCGGCGAGGTGGCCGAACGCGGACCCGGCGCGCAGCGACCGGAACACGATCAGCCGCCCCTTGGGAAGCTGCGCCGAGACGTCGCCGCGCCCGCCGCCGTCCGCGCCCGCGCGCAGCACCGAGGAGGTGACGCAGCTCGCGGCCACGGCGACGACGAGGATGGCGAGCACCGCCATGATCTTGCCGTTCTTGGTCCCGCGCGGGCCTGGCTGGGTCATCGGGCCTCCGTCCGGTGGTCGCGGGCTCGGGTGATCAGCGATGCGGCCGCGAGCAGCGCGGCCGTGAGGGCGGCGGCGAAGGTCCACACGGCGGCGTCGCCCTCGGCGGCCGTCCAGACCGCGCCGAAGGCCACCGCGCCGAGGGCGCGCCCGCCCGCCACCGCCGCCTGGACGACGGAGATCCCGGTCGCCGTCAGCTCGGCGGGCAGCAGCGGCGCGGCCGCCGCGGGCAGCACGCCGTCGGTCGCCGCGTAGTAGGCGCCGAGGAACACCAGGCACAGCGCGGCACCGGCGGCACCGCCCGCGAGGATCGCGGTGAGGTAGGCGCACAGCAGCAGGCCGTACCCGGTGGTGAAGACGCGGTTCCTGCCGTACCGGTCGGAGACCCGGCCGAGCGGCACGGCCAGGGCGAGGTAGACCAGGCTCGTGCAGACGAACAGCAGCGGGAACCAGCGGATCGTGACCGAGTCGTTGCGCAGCAGGACGAGGTAGAGGAAGCCGTCGCCGATCGTCGCCGCCGACAGCACGGCCGCGGCGCACAGCAGCCGCCGGAACCCGCCGATCCGCAGCAGCTCCGCGACGTCTCGGAGCGAGACCGGCCGCTTCCCCTCGCGCGCGCCCGGCGCACCGGTCTCAGGCACGCCGCGTGCGTCCGCGCGGCGTTCCGGGACGCGGTGGACGAACAGCAGCACGCCCAGGACGGCGACGCAGAACGAGACGACGAAGACCATGTCGAAGTCGCCCGGCGCGAGCGCGAGCAGGCCGAACGCGACGACGGGCCCGAGCAGCGCGCCCGTCGCGTCCAGGGCCCGGTGCACGCCGAAGGACCTGCCGAGCCGGTCCCGCGGACCCGCGGTGGCGATGAGCAGGTCGCGCGGCGCGGTCCGCAGCCCCTTGCCCGCGCGGTCCACGCCCACCGCCGCCGACAGCGCCCCCGCGCCCGCCACCGGGAGCAGCATCAGCTTGGCGGCGGCCCCGAGGGCGTACCCCGCGCCCGCCACGAGCTTGGGACGGCGCAGCCGGTCGGCGAAGAAGCCGCCGAGCAGCCGCACCACGACGGTCGCGCCCTGGTAGAGGCCGTCCAGCAGCCCGTACGCCAGGGGAGTGAGCCCCAGGGCGAGGGTCGCGTACAGCGGCAGGACGGCCGTCACCATCTCGGTGGAGACGTCGGTGATCAGGCTCACCAGGCCGAGCACGACGACGACCCGGGGCACCCGGGCCGTCGTCGGTCTCGCACCGTGCGGGATGTCGCGTACTGATACGTACACGTGGCCTCCGGAGGAAACCAGCGGGTGGGCGTCGTCGAAGGGCGGTTTCGGGTCAGCCGGTGCCCGGCAGCGGCTTGTCGGCGGAGAAGGCGTCCAGGACGTTCCCGGTGATGGTGGCGATGTCGTTGTCGTACTTGTTGTAGAACAGGCTGCCGGCCCAGGAGATGGAGCTGGCCGAGAAGACCGCGCCTCCCTTGGGGTACTGGGTAAGGGTGACGTCACCGCGGACGAGCCAGTTGACGGTGCCGCCCTCCATCAGGTTGGCGGTGTTGTTCTCCTCCTTGACGAACATGTACTCGTCGCCGAAGCCGGTGCCCGAGGCCAGGACGATCGTGTTGTCGGCGGTGCCCAGGCCGTAGTCGGCGCGGTCGACCTCCTCGCCCATCGGTCCGCCCGGGCTTTGCAGGGAGACGAAGTCTCCGATGGGGCCGGTGGCCTTGACGCCGTCGAAGACCCAGGCCGCCCTGGGGCCGCGGCTCTCGGGCGTGCGGTCCAGCGGGCGGCTGTACATGCCGGTGCCCATGCGGGAGCCGAAGCCCTGGGCGGTGAAGCCGACGCCGACCAGCTGCTGCGGGGGCCGGCCGCGGAAGCGCCACAGGCCGCCGTACTCGCCGGTGGTGCTGTGGTAGTACTCGCCGGGTGCGCCCTGCCAGGCTTCGGTGCCGTCGTGGCGGCGCAGCTCGGAGTAGGTGCCGGTGCGGTCGAGCGGGGTGACCCAGTAGAAGCCGTTGCCGCCCAGGTACATCATGCGGCCGCCGTCGTTCAGCCAGCCCTGCATGGCGTCGAGCATGGATTCCGAGGTGTACTCGGGATGGCTGCCGGTGAGGACGACCTTGTAGTCGTCCAGCAGCTTCCTGCCCTCCTTATGCAGATCGTGGTCGGTGATGTAGTCGACGGTGCGGCCGGTGGACTCCAGCCAGTCGGTGATGTGGGTGTCGGCCTCGAACTGCCACGGCCTGCCCTCGCCCTTGCTCCCCGTGGAGTACGGGCGCATGTTGTTCATCGGACGCAGCCGCGACGAGTAGACCACGCCGCTGCCGTCGGTGTGCCGGGAGTACTGGCTCAGCCCGTTCGAGAAGTTGCCCGTCACGCCGTAGGCCAGGTAGCTGAACGTCGGCACCAGCAGCGCGACCTTCGAGCCCGGCTTGCCCTGCTTGGGACGGACGACGAATGTGGCGTGGTAGACGCGCCCGCCCGCCTCCAGCTTGGCCGCGTACACGCCGCTGCGGGCGTCGGCGGGCACCCGCCAGGTGAAGCTGGGCTCCCAGGCGGCGTCGCCCAGGTCGTCGTCGTGGAAGTACATCGCCCCGTACTGGTCGCGCGCCCGGGTGTAGTTCTGCTCGTCGGCCTTCCAGTTGTGGCCGGTGACGGCCCGGACCGGCAGGTTGACCGCGCGGCCGCGCAGCCGGTTGCCGGAGGTGTCCACGACCTGGTCGGTGTCCATCTTCTGGGAGAAGTCGAAGGCCGCCACCGCCCCGTCGGCCTGTCCGCCGCGTCGCAGGGCGGCGATCTCCTTGTCGTCCAGTGCCCGGTCGAACACGCGCGGGGCGTCGACCTTGCCGTTGTAGAACCCGGCCGGCTTGCCCCCGCCGCCCTGGTAGGCGGCGATCAGCAGCGGGGCCTTGGCGTTCTTCAACCCGCGGGCCCCGATCGTCCGGGTGACGACGGCCTCGGAGTCGTTGGGGTGGCCGGTCAGCGGATTCTGGTACAGCTTCACCTTGCCGGTCCCGGCGTCATAGGTGACCGCGGCGAAGTACCAACCGGAGGAGTTCACATGCTGCGGCCGGACGCCGCCGCCGGGCTCGACGCCCCGCAGCGCCGGAGCCCACGGCTTCAGCTTCACGCCGGTGCTCGCGGTGTGGGCGCGCCCGGACCGGTCGGCCAGCCGCACGCCCAGCCCGCCGTCCCGGTCCACGACCATGCCGTACCCGGCCTGGTCCTCCTCCGACCACTTGGTCACGATCCCCTGCACCGCACCCGTGCCGACCGGGGTCCGCTTGTAGGCGATGGGGTTGAGCTTGGAACCGGGGACGGTCGTCGGCGCGATCCACGCCGCGATGGTGAAGCTCCCGTCCGGCCGCAGGGCGTCACTGTCGGGGACGGTCACGTGCGAGCCCAGCGGCAGCGTCTGATACCGGCCCGGGTACTCCTTGTTCACCTCGGACGGGACGACCTGCTCCTTGATCCCCGGCCCGCGCGGATCCGCGTCGCCGTGCACCACCCGCACGATCGTCGCCCGGAACGCCGGGCTCTTGGTGCTCACCCGGACCTTCACGGACTCGCCCGGCTGGACGGACATCCGGTCCGCGTACCCGCTGATCCCGAGGCTGTCCAGCGCCTCCTGAGGCGTCGTCGGGTCGGCCGGGAGCGGGGGCGGGTCGACCTTCGGGGTCTCGGGCCGCTCCGCCGTCGCCCCCGCCCCGGCGGACAGGGGCCCGGACCCGCCGGCCACGGCGGCCAACACCGCGATCACCAGGGTCGTCACCGCTCGACTGCGCGCAATCACTCGATCACCTCTCCACTGGCCCTGGACCCTGGACGCACTTGGACGGTGTACCGCCTCACCGGTCACCGAAGACGTGATCTCAAATTAGGACGAAGGGGAGGAAGCTCCTAGAGTGCGTATATCGGTCAGAGGACCGAAAGTGGCGCACCGGGCCTGCCGTTGCGCCCGGAATTCCATCGCCGCCCCTCGCCGCCGTGGCTAGCATCGGCCGTATGGACGAGTTCCTCGGCTGGGGCGTCGCCGCGAACGTCGTCCAGGAACGGCTCGCCGGGCCCGACCTGGAGGTCCGGCGCGGGCTCAAGCATTTCGCCGGTGGCGCCAAGGTGTGGATATCGCTGCCGTTCAGCGGCGACGGCGGCGAGCGCCTGTACGTCGTCGGACGGCACCGCGGCAGCCACCGGTACATCCGGATCATCATCCAGTCGTGCCATCTCGAACACGCACGCGCCAAGGCCGTCTACAGCCCGGCGGTCCACCGGCTCCTGGCCGAGCCGGTGGCACGGATGCTGTTCGACTCCGAGGAGGACGCGGCCGACTGGGCGGCGCACCTGAACACCCGGGGAATCGAGGCCCACTTCGACGGCCGGCGCTGGTACTGGGTGCCGGACCCTCCGCCGATGGAGTTCGAACTCGACGGCAAGACGTACTACCTCGCACATTTCAACCACCGCCGGGCGCGCTACTCGTCACTGCCCCCTCCCCACGAGCCCTGACAGCGAACGCGGCTGAATGGTCGTGAGCTGGGGTGTTCATCGGCCAATGATCTCTCGCTATGGCAGTGGCGGGCGTGGGCCTGGTGGCGTCGTTGCCAGTTCGACCAGCGCAGATCGTGTCCGGGCGGTGCGCGCCGGGTGGCGGCCAACCGGGCCATGAGGCGCTGGACCTCGGCCAGGGTCAGCGGGATGAGGCCGGACTCGGTGGGGTGGGCGGCAGCGGCGGAACGGTTGCGGCGGATCAGCAGCCACCGTTATCGGGCCCGGGCCCGGCTGACGGCACGGTCGATGTCGATCAGTGCCCACTGGCAGAACCGCTGTCCCTTGGCGCCGGGGTCGATGGGCAGGCCGCATTCAGCGTGCTGGACCGCCGCGACCGTACTGGGGATGACAGTCCGCTCGACCTGACCTCCATAGACCTGCACAGCAAAGCCCTGCCCGGGACGCCAAGGTCAAAGGTGTCCCGGGCGGCCGGTCAGCGACGTGGCTGGTTTCCCGTGTGCCTTTGTAGGTGAGAGGAGGCACCCTTTGTCCGGTGCGACATGCTCGTAAAGCGCGACAGGTTCCTAAAGCGCGACATGTTCGCGGCCCGGTGCCCCTTGGCGCGGGTGGCGCGACGAGCGTTACTTGAGGGTAGGTGTCCCGGCCGACGCCGTGGAGGGTGCAGATGACCGGTCGGTACCGGCGGGCCGTGCATTGTTGAGCCAAAACAGGACCGGGTCGACCATGGCAATCGACCAGCAAGAAGGGAGATGGGCAGTACCGGTGACCACCGGCCCGACCAGCGCGGCCTCCGATACTGCCACCACGACCACAGCCTCGTTACAGGTCAGCGCCGACGCCGGTGACTATCCCGCAGCGACCTCGACAACGTTCGCTTGAGAGGAAGGAGCGTGGAAGAGTACCGAATTCCCCAGGGGCGGCTTCCCGTCCAGCACGGTGGACATCGCGCTGGGCCACATCCACAGCTTCGTGCAGTTGTTCGTGCACACCCGCGGCCTGTCGGCGCAGCAAGCCATCGACGAATGTGCGCGGATGAGCGAAAGACCTGGTCCGCAGATACCAGGAAGCCGAACAGGAACTGAGCGCGCTGATTCCCGATACCTCACGGCAGCGAGCACAGATTGGGCGGGCTTTCAAGTTGTTCACATGAACCGGCAACCAAAGCGACGGTGAAGACGTGAGTGCATCTCTCAATAGCGGTTTGTTTGATTCCAGACTACCGCAAGGACCCAGGCTCGATGCCCATGCCTGGCTGGATTTCGAGCGGCGGCAGCCACAATCATTGGAGGAGCTCCAAGCGCGATATGGGCCCATGTTCACGGTTTGGTCCGAGGGTAGGGCTCCGCGTGTCTACGTCGCAGATCCAGCCGCACTACGCCAAGTCTTCATCTCCCACGGCACCGACCTTCGGGCACAGGGACCGAGTCTGTTCAAAGATCTGATCGGCCGTCGATCACTGGCCTTCCAAAATGGAGAATCCCACCGCCGCGCACGTCACATACTCGGACGTGCGCTGGCAGCCCAGGATCATCGCAATCAGGCAGAGATAATCGCCGGCATCACGCGGGCGCAGATTTCCCGCCAACGCCAGATCCCGCTCGATGCCTTCACAAGCGACCTGACCCGTAAGATCATCATTTCGCTGCTATTCGGAGAAGCCGCGCAAAGTCGCTGCACGCAATTGCCGGACCAGCTCGAACGTTCCATGACGAGCTTGCACAATCGCTACAGCGCCGAACTCGTGGGAGACCGCCACCAGGCCCTCTGGGCTCATCGGGCCTTCACGCGGGCACGTCGGGCCCTCCGGGAGACACTCCTGGAAGAGATCAAGGCCGCGCGGCGTGCGCCCTCGCCCTCAAGCATTCTCGCCACGCTCCTGGACGGCTCAGAGGGCCAGGACCTCTCCAACGAGGAACTCCGCATGCATCTGATGACACTACTCGTCGCCGGTCACGAGACCACCTCTGCAGCCCTTTCCTGGGCATTGCTGCACGCCACAAGCCAGCCGCACTATGTCAACAAGATCCGTGAGGAAACCTGGCACCAACCCGTCGCGACCTACCCCACAACGCCTTTCCTGCAAGCCTACTGCCACGAAGTCCTACGGCACACATCACCCGTTCCCAATGGCCACACCCGCCGTACCCTGCGGGAACTGAACATAGCCAAGTACACCTTCCCGTCCGGCACCGAACTGTGCCCCTGCATACACAACTTGCACCACAACCATCGCCTCCATCAGCAACCAGACCACTTCCGCCCCGAACGTTTCCTCAACGCCGCTACGAACACCGACACCTACCTCCCCTTCGGAATCGGCTCCAGAAGATGCCTGGGCGAGTCACTGGCCATGCAAGAACTCGCCATCGCGGTCGCGATCACCACGCACCATCCTGACCTGAAAATCGAGGCCCCCGAAACCGCAAACCCCGAAAAGGTATCCATGGGGCCAACAATCCGCACACCCGATTCAATGATCCTTCGGACCTGAACCCACCGGCGAGGAGAAGGCCGACAAGACCGGCAGATCTCGGAGATCTGCCGTGTCGATCCGGATCGTCGGCTGGATCATCGGCCGCCCATGAGGGCTCCGCGCGTGTCGATGGCGGTGATGCACTGAGCGGGCGTTTACGTAGACTTGGTGGGAACGAGTCTTTTGCGGCCAAGGGCTTGTGATGCACTTCGCGCTAGTCGTCGCACATCCACAGCCGGCACTTGTGGTCCGCGATTGCCGCCTTCAGCGGCTTGGCCTGCCGAAGCGGATTGCCGACGATGCGCCATGCCTGGCGGCTTATCTGTGCCCAGTCCGCGTCGACCCTGCGAATGCGTGGCCGGTCTACCACGGGACGGTTTCGCCGTGGCGGTTCAGGAACCGCAGGCCGGGGGCGCCGACCTGGGCTTCGAGGACGTCGACGACGGCCGGGATGCTGTCCCGGGGGAGGAGGGGCGCGCCGGGCCCGCCGAGCGGGGTCTGGTTGTGGCCGGGGTCGATGAGCAGCTTGGTGTGCCCGTCGTCGGCATGGCGGTTGGCGTAGCTGCGCATCAGCTGGTTGAGCGCGGCCTTGCTGGCCTTGTAGAGCTCGAAGCCGTCCTCGGTGTTCCGCGAGATGCTGCCCTGCTCGGAGGACATGACCGCGACGGTGCCGCCGGGCGCGACGAGCCCGCGGAGGGCCTCAAGGGCGCGGAGCGGGCTCAACGCGTTGGTGATCATCACTTCGGTGAACATCTCGGTCGAGACCTCGTCGATCGGCAGATCGCCCCGGTCGATCGCGGCGTTGACGAAGAGCAGGTCGAGCCGGCGGCCTTCCAGGCGTTCGCGCAGAGCGGCCAGCTTCTCGGAGCTTGTCATCTCCAGCGATTCGACCTCCAGCCGTCCATGCGAGGCGTCGGCGTCGGCTTGCAGCTCGCCGCCGCTCTGGCGCGTGGTGGCGATGACCCGCCGGCCGCGTCGAGCGAGCTCGTTGGCGAGGACGAGGCCCAGACCTCGGGAGGCTCCGATGATGAGGGCTTGGCGGTTGGACATGGCGGACACATTCACTCCATGTTTAGACGAGACGTTGCGTCTAGTCTACGTCATGGCAGCTCGGACCGGTAATGTGTCCCGTATGCCCGCCGCGAACTCCCAGCCCCGCAGGGCGCGCTCCGGCAACCGGCGCGACGAGGCCGCGCGTCTGGCCGTGCTCCACGCGGCGGACGATCTGCTCGTCGAGCGCGGCTTCGGCAATCTGACCGTCGAGGCGATCGCGCGTCGTGCCGGGGTCGCCAAGCAGACGATCTACCGCTGGTGGCCCTCGAAGGTCGAGATCCTCCTCGACACGCTCATCGAGGACACCGAGAAGCGGCTTCCCATGCTGACGGAGAGGACCACGGCGGAGAGCATCCGCGGCTACCTGCTCGGCTTCGCGCGATTCCTCACCGGCGACCCCGCGGGCAAGATCCTGCTCGCGCTCATCGCCGAGGCGCAGCACGATCCCGGTACGGCCGAGAGCCTCCACAAGCGTTATCTCGGTCCACGCCGTGATCAGGAACGCGACATGCTCGTGCGCGCGATCGACGCCGGCGAGGTCTCGCCCAGGCTCGATCCCGACGCCACGATCGACGCTCTTGTCGGCCCGATCGTCTATCGCGCTCTGACGGGGTCGAGCATCCCCAGCGGTCTGGTGGACACCCTTGTCGCAGACCTGCTCCTGCCCCGCTGAGTGAACCGCTTTCCATGGTCCAGCCCAAGACATTCCTAGCGATAGTCCAACTTCCGGTAAGTTGTCGTTTCGAGTGAATTGAGATGCCGAAGACCCCTATGCATGGGAACTTCAGTATCCGTTCGAAAGACCTCGAACGCCCGACGGTTCGCCGTCGGCAGGTGCGCGACAAGCGCCCTCCTGACCGGCGTGCTCGGGCTTGCCGCGCTGCCAGGGTGCAGCGACGACAGCCATCCCGCAGGGCGGCGCGGGGCGACCGAATCCAGCGGTCACGGAGCAAATCGATTCACCGTTGCGGGGACCGGCGATTTCCTCCTGCACGAGGTCGTGACCCGGCAAGCCGCCTCGGACGCGCGCGCTCAAGGGAAGAACGGGTTCGACTTCACTCCGATGCTCGCCCAACTCAAGCCTGTCATTAGCAAGACGGATCTGGGAATCTGCCACATCGAGACGCCATTGGCCCCGCCCTCGGGGCCTTTTGTCGGCTACCCGGCGTTCAGTTCCCCGCCACAGATCGTGGACGCGGTACACCGGCTCGGCTACGACACCTGCTCCACGGCCTCCAACCACTCCCTCGACCAGGGAGAACCGGGCGTGCGCCGCACGATCGACGACCTGGACAAGGCGGGCATCCGGCACACCGGCACGGCCCGTGACGCGGAAGAGGCGAAGAAGATCAACATCTTGGACGTGAAAGGGGTGAAGGTCGCGCAACTCTCCTACACCTACGGCACCAACGGCATACCGAAGCCACCGGCAAAACCCTGGCTCGTGAACGACGGCCTGAACCCCGAAAGGATCATCGCCGACGCGGCGCGCGCCAAGGAGTCCGGGGCCGAAATCGTGATACTCAGTCTCCACTGGGGAACGGAGTACCAGCACGAGGCCACGCCCGAGCAGCGCCGCCTGGCGACGACGCTGCTGCGCGCCCGCGATGTCGATCTGATCCTGGGCTGCCACGCACACGTCGTCCAGCCTTTCGAGCAGATCAACGGCAAGTGGGTCGTGTACGGCATGGGAAATCAGATCGCCAATCCGACCGCGAACTCTCGGGCCACGCACGAGGGAATCGTCGCACGGGTCACCTTCACCCGAGATTCCGGGAAGCAGTGGAAGACGCAGCCCTCCTTCGTCCCCACTCTCGTCACGCCCGGCTCCGTCAGGCTCCGCACGCTGAGCAGCAATTCACCGGACCAGGCCACAGTGAACCGCACCACGCAAGTCGTACGAAGCCTCGGATACAACGTCCCACTCGCCCCGTCCCGGAACTAGAAGTCATCTGGACGAGAGGTCGCGGCTATCGTTCGGACGGCTTCACCGTTTTGAGCAGCAGGCAGAACTCGTTGCCCTCGGGGTCGGCGAGCACCTCCCAGGGCTCCTCGCCCGTCTGCCCCACATCGGCCCTTCGGGCCCCGAGGTCGAACAGGCGCTGGAGTTCCTCGTCCTGGTCCCGGTCGACCGGGTTCACATCGAAGTGCAGGCGCAGCTTGCCCGGCGCCAGGTCGGCGGACCGGCTGAGGACCAGCGTGAGCCCGGGATTGTCCCGCTCGGTGCCGGCGGCGCCGATCTCGATGCTCCCGTCGTCCTCTGTTTCCAGGACGACGAAGCCGAGGACCTGGCACCAGAACTCCGCCAGGCGCTCGGGGTCCCGGCAATCCAGGACGAGCTCGGTTATGCGACATGCCATTGCGCGAGCCTACTCCGCCGTGCGCCGTCACCCGGGCGGAGACGCCTGCGGCGGAGGCCCGCGGTCACATCTTGGCGATGACCTTCTCGGCGAAACGCTCCATGGTGGCGATCTTGAGGGCCAGAGGGTCGGGGTGGGCGGCCTTCTCCTCGGGGGTGGCGAGCCACCAGGGGGCCGAAAGCGTGCCCTGGACGCCCCGGTCGGCCCATTTGCGGTAGAGATCGGCAGTGGGGAGCGCGCCGATGGGGGCGATGACGGCCAGATCGTCCAAGGTCCGGCCGTGTTCGGCGAGGAAGCCGGTGAGGCGGGCGAGGAGCGCTTCGAGCTGCTCTTCGGAGTAGATGCGGTTGCCGATCCAGCCGTCGCCGACGCGGGCGGCGCGGCGGAGGGCGGCGTCGCTGTCGCCGCCGATGTAGACGGGCACCGGCTCCGCCGGGACGGGGGTGATGCTGAGGGGGCCGAAGTCGTAGAACGGGCCGTGGTGCTCGACCGTCCCGCCCTGCCAGAGGGTACGGAGCGCGGGGATCATCTCGTCGAGGCGTCGGCCGCGGGTGTGGAAGTCCTGGCCCGTCTGGAGGAACTCGTCCTTGCACCAGCCGACGCCGACGCCGAGGATCGCGCGGTCGCCGGAGAGGGCCGCGGCCGTCGACACCGCCTTGGCGACGGTGAACAGGTCGCGGACGGGCGGGATGTAGACGTTGGTCGCGAACCTGACCCGCTCCGTCACCGACGACATCGCGCCGATCGTCACCCAGGGGTCGGGCCAGTGGGTGTCCTGGGAATAGGGCGGCGTGCCCGTCCGGGTGTAGGGGTAAGGGGTCTCGTAGTCGGCCCAGAACAAATGGTCCGACACCGTGACGACGTCATAGCCGAGCCGGTCCGCCGCACGGGCGAGGCCGGTGTACTCGCCCGTATCGGCGAACGACGCGCCGAGCCAGAATTCCATCAGTCCTGGAATTCCGGGATGACCTTGGTGGCGAACATCTCCAGATTCCGCTTGACGGTGTCGAGCGGAAGGACGCCCTGCTGGCCCTGCATGAACAGGCCGAACCATTCGAGGTCGGGCATCCGGTCGAGCATGCGCTGGATGCCGCGCTTGACATCGTCCGGGGTGCCCAGGAGGGCCATCTCGACCTCGTTCATGCGCTTGAAGTCGCCCTTCTCCGGCGAGATGGGCTGGTGCCTGTCGTCCTCCTTCTTGCGCAGCACCTCCAGGTAGCCGAAGGGGCCGAAGAAGGACGCGAAGTCCTTCTGCATGCCCTTGCCGTAGGTGGCGATGGCCTCCTCGCGGGTGTCCGCCATACCGACGATCTTGAGGATGCCGGTGTGCTCGCCGAGCTTGTAGTCCTTGCCCTGGCGCCCGCATTCCTCCTGGTAGAGCTTCGCCTTGGCGGCGTGGTCGTCGGGGTTCGGGGTGAACATCCAGGGCATGATGCCCTCCTGCGCGGCCCGGATGACCGACCGGTCCGAGACGGTGAACGGCTGCCACAGCTCGGGGTGCGGGTTCTGGTAGGGCTTGGGGCAGACGGACACCTGCTGGATGATCCCGTTCTCGTCGATCTCGCCGGGGGCGCCGAACGTCTGCGTCCACTCCTGGGCGGGCCAGCCCTCGATGCCGCTGTAGGGGGCGGGGACCTCGTAGTCGAGGACGTCGCTCTTGTAGCGGAGCGAGTCCTGCGCCCACGCCATCTTCATGATCTTGAGGACCTCGCCGAACACGTCGAAGTTGCGGTCGTCGGACTTCGAGCCGTCCGAGCGGGCCGCGGCGGCGTGCCAGCGCTGCCCGAGGACGTTCATCCAGCGGTTCTGGTAGCCGCGGGCGACGCCGAGGCGCAGCCGTCCCTTGGAGAAGTGGTCGAGCAGGGCGACGTCCTCGGCGGCGCGGATCGGGTCCCAGGCGGGCAGGACGATCCCGAGCGGCGCTAGCAGGATCCGCTCGGTGCGGGCCGCGAGGTCGGTCAGGAACATCAGCGGGTTGACCGAGAACTCGAAGCCCTCCGAGTGGAAGTGGTGCTCGGTCATCATCAGGGCGTCGAAGCCGATCCGGTCCGCGTGCACCGCGATCTCGCGGACCTCGTGCAGCAGCCGCTGGTACGACTCGACGTCCCGTCCGATCGGCCGCTTGGCCTTGGCGTTCTCCTCGGCGGCCCAGCCCGACCCGGGGATCTGCGGGTTCAGGAAGATGGAAAACTTCACGCGGACTTCTCCTTGTCGAGTTCCTCGAACCAGTTCTTGACGGCGTGCAGGAATCTGTCCGGCCGCTCCTCGTGCAGCCGGTGCCCGCACTCGGGCCAGGCGACGGCCCTGGAGGCGGGATGCTCGAACAGGGCGCCCTCCCAGGACGCCCGTTCCTGGTCCGCCCAGACGGTCAGCACCGGGCAGGTGCGGGCGGCGACGCGGGCGTCGGCGGCGGGCCGGGCGCCCCAGGCGTCCGCGTCGGTGAACATCGCGGGGAACGCCTGGGCGAGCACGTGCGCGGGCGTCGCGAGGATCTTGCGGGTGTGGGAGGTGCGGACGAACTCCGGGGTGGACGCGACGTACAGCACCGGCTCCATCGCGAGGGCGGTCCCGTGGGGGTCGCGGCGCAGCCCGTCCGCCATGCCGGGGAGGAACCGGGCGATCTCCTCGGGCTGCCCGTAGCCGGGGTCGGCGCAGACGAGCGCCTCGACGCGTCCGGGATGGGCCAGGGCCAGGGCCGTCACGACCATCGCTCCCATCGAGTGGCCGAAGGCGATGACGCGCCGGACGCCGAGGTGGTCTAGGAGCCGGGCGAGGTCGGCGGCCAGGTCCTCGGGGCGGTAGCCGGACCCGGGGGCGGACGACATGCCGTGGCCGCGCAGATCGGGCGCGATCACGCGGTGCCCGGCCGCGCGCAGGCCGGCGATGTGCCACGCCCAGTCCTGGGAGTCGGCTGCGTAGCCGTGGACGAGCAGGAGCGGCGTGCCGGGGCCCGCGCCGGGCTCGGGGGCGTCGTCGGTGTAGAAGAGGCGCACGTCTCCCAGGTCGGCGACTGGCATGGGACCCCTCCCCGGACGCGGCGCGACAGACCGAACAAGCGCACGCTACCTCACATCCAAATAGCCGAGCAATCGCTTGGTTACCTCGCTAGGGTGTGACGTGCATCGCGCGGGACGGCCGGGCGGGAGAGGAGGCCGCGGGCATGCGGCTGGGGATCACGATGTTCGCGACGGACCGCACGATGGAGCCGCACGCGCTCGCCCGGGAGGCGGAGGCGCGGGGCTTCTCGTCCCTCTACGTCCCCGAGCACACGCACGTCCCCGTCTCCCGGAAGACCGCCCCGCCGACCGGCGCCGAGACCCTGCCGGAGGAGTACGCGCGGACGCTCGACCCCTTCGTCGCGCTCGCCGCCGCCGCCATGGTGACCGAGCGGATCAGGCTGGGGACGGGCGTCCTGCTGCCCGCTCAGCGCGAGCCGATCGTCACGGCGAAGGCCGTCGCCACCCTCGACCGGCTCGCCGGGGGACGGTTCACGCTCGGGGTCGGCTACGGCTGGAACGCCGAGGAGGGCGCGGGCCACGGCGTCCCCTGGAAGCGGCGGCGGGCGATGGCGCGCGAGCACGTCCTGGCGATGCGCGCGCTGTGGACGCGGGACGAGGCGTCCTTCAAGGGCGAGTTCGTGGCCTTCGAGGCGAGCTGGTCATGGCCCAAGCCGACCGGGCGGGTGCCGGTGCTGCTCGGCGGCGCGCCCGGCCCCACTCTGTTCGCGCACATCGCCGAGTACGGGGACGGATGGATGCCGATCGGCGGCGCCGGGATCCGCGAGGCGCTGCCCGTCCTGCGCCGGGCCTGTGAGGACGCCGGGCGCGCGATGGTGCCGGTCGTCCCGTTCGGGACGGTTCCGACGCGCGGGAAGCTCGGCTACTACGCCTCGCTCGGGATCGAGGAGGTCGTGCTGCGCGTGCCCGCGGACGGCCGCGACGTCGTCCTGCCGCTCCTGGACGACTACGCGAGCGCGTACCTCTGACCTTTCCAGCCGCCCCGGCCGATCGCGCGGCCGGGGCGCCGCGTCAGCGGATCATGCGGAAGCAGAAGAAGGTCGGGAACCGGTAGTACTGGCTCTTGCCCGCCTTCACCGCGCCCAGGATCAGGAACACCCACTGCCCGATGAGCAGCTCCAGGTACGGGACGATCAGCGGGATGAGGAAGGCCGGGGTGTCGGCGGCGATGGCGACCGGCACGCAGACGGCCGCCACGGCCAGCAGGTGGATCAGCAGCGTGATCTGGAAGTTCAGCGCCTGCGCCGCGTGGAAGCGGGTGAATGCCGACTCCCTCTTCTTCACGAAGTAGATGATGAGCGGCGCCAGGAAGCCGATCACGAGCATCCCGACGTAGCAGAAGATCGCCCATGTCGTGTCGTTGCCCTGGACCTGGGTGGGCGGCCCGTACGGGACGCCGGGCGGGCCGTATCCCCACTGGGGGTCGTACGGGCCGCCGCTCTGCCCGTCGTACGGTCCGCCCGGTGGCGCGCCGTAGGGAGGCTGTCCCGGAGGCTGTCCGGGAGGCGGCCCGTGGGGCTGCCCTGGCGGCTGGCCGTAGGGGACCGGATGCGGCGGGGG
>NZ_SMKU01000380.1 GCF_004349215.1 Actinomadura rubrisoli
GTGGTGGGGGGAGTCCTGCTCGTCGGCGCCGAGGACGGTGGCCTGGAGCGGGGTGTAGCGGGCCTTGACGAGGTGCCCGGGGCCGGACGGGTCGGGCGGGAGCCGGTCGGGGACGGCGACGACGATGGCGTATCCGCCGGTCCCGAGCCCCATGGCCAGGGCGGTGGTGTTGAGCAGGACGGTGTCGCCCGGTTCGGGCCGTCCGACGAGGCGGGGGTAGGCCAGCGCGCGGTGCGTGCCCTCGCCCTCGATCGCGACGTTCAGCTCGACCGCCCCGGGCCATTCGCGGCGGATGCCCTCTACTGTGCCTTTGCGCCATCGGATCACACCGGGAACGGTAGCGCCCCGGCCCGTCCCGTGAGGGTGAACCCGTCCCGTCCCGTGAGGGTGAACCGGCCCGTCCCGTGAGGGGGAGGAGGGCGTGCCGGGTGGCAGGGGTGTGCCGCTACACCCCCGCCACCCGGGAATCGTGCGGCGGAGCGGTTACGACCTGGCGCCGCTGCTGGTGACCTTGCCGCGGTTGTTGACGTACAGCCGCATCCAGTAGGGGTAGGACACGTTGACGTTGCCGATGCCGAGGCGGGTGCGGAAGTTGCCGCCGGCGCTCATCCAGGGCTTGCCGTTGCGGGTGTAGCCGCACCAGGTCCAGTTGACGTTGTAGACGCCGCGGTCGTCGCAGGCGACGCGGTGCTGGTACACCTTCCTGCCGTTGTAGACGAAGGTCATGTCGACCCAGGCGCCGAGGAAGCTGCAGCGCCATCCGGACGCCTTGCCGACCTTCGGCTTCCGCTCGCCCCAGCACCAGCGGAGCTTGACGGTCTTGCTGCGCCACGCGGCGGCGCGGATCTCGTCCGCGGGCACCCCCGCGTCCTTGAGCTGCTTGAGGGTGGCCCGCGCCGCGGCGCTCTCGGTGACCTGCGGCTTCGGCGTCCCGGCCCCCTGCGCCGGAGCGGCCGGTGCGGCCGGGGCCGCCAGGGCGGCGGCCGGGGCGTGGCCGGGCCGGCCGGCGGTCGCGGCGCCCGCCGCGGGCGCCGCGAGGCCCACCCCCAGCGCGGCGGCGAGGCCGAGGCCGGCCGTGCGCCGGATGAGAACGTCTCTGCTCATTGGACGGTGTTCCTTTCCAACGGTGTTGCTTCCATCGGCGGGTCCCCCGCCCGCCGCGGCCCGCTGCGGGCCACAGACGGCATCGAATGGGGCGTCCGTCTCCGGCGTGTGTTCTCGGCGTCTTCGCGGCGTCTCTTGGTGCGTCTCCGTGGGCGTCTCCTGCCCCAGGTCAGGGTCGTCCGGAGAAACTTCGGGGGACGGGCGGCGGGCTGATCCGCCGTCGGCGCCGCGTGCGCCGGGGCGCCCGGAACCCGCGCATGCCCGCCATGTCGTCCAACTCCCGCAGGAGCCGGGCGCGGGTCCGGTAGCGTGTCCGTGTCCGGCGGGGAAGGGGGTCGTATGTCACGGCGCAAGACCGAGCGTCTGCTGAATCTGGTGGTCTGCCTGCTCGCCACCCGGCGCTACCTGACCGCCGAGCAGATCAGGCGGGCGGTGCCCGGCTACCCTGACTCCGACGAGGCGTTCAAGCGCATGTTCGAGCGGGACAAGGAGGAGCTGCGCGAGCTCGGCGTCCCGCTGGAGGTCGGCAGCGACCAGCAGGGCGGCGGCGGCGAGGAGATCGGCTACCGGATCCCGCCGCAGGCCTACGAGCTGCCCGACATCCATCTGACGCCGGACGAGGCCGCCGTGCTGGGCCTGGCCGCGCGGGTGTGGCAGCGCGCGAGCATGGCGGACGCGGCGTCGGGCGCGCTGCTGAAGCTGCGGGCGGCCGGGGTGGAGACCGACGTGACGACCGCCGTCGGGATCGAGCCGCGGGTGAACACCGGCGACCCGGCGTTCCCGGCGCTGTGGGAGGCGGTCCGCGACGGGCGCCCGGTCGCGTTCGACTACCGGGGGATCGGGCGGACGTCGGTGGCGCGGCGGCACCTGGAGCCGTGGGGCGTGGTGAGCCGCAGGGGCCGCTGGTACGTGGTCGGGTTCGACCGCGACCGCGACGAGCAGCGGGTGTTCCGGCTGAGCCGCATCACCGGCGACGTCGTCCCGGACGGGCCGCCCGGCGCGGTCACCGTCCCGGAGGGCGTGGACGTGCGGCGCATCGCGTTCGACTGGGGCGACCCGCTGTCGGAGCCGCGCCCGGCGACGGTGCGGCTGCGGGCCGGTGCCGCGCAGGGGCCGCGCCGGTGGGCGCGTGACGTGCGGCCCGCGGGCGACGGCGGCTGGGACGAGGCGACCCTGTCGTTCCGCGATGTGGACCGGTTCGCGCCCTACCTGGCGCGGTTCGCCGACGACGTGGTGGTGCTCGATCCGCCCGATCTGCGGGAGGCCGTGATCCAGCAGCTGAAGTCGGTCCTGGCGGCCGGGGAGAACAGCGGCGGCCCCGCCGGCGTCACCCCGGGCGGCGGCCCTGCCGGTGTCACCGCGGGCGGCGACGACGAGACGGCGGTGGGCGGGCGATGAACGCCAAGGCGACGCCGGGGAGCAAGACGCCCGGGAGCAAGACGCCGGGCGGGAAGGTGCCCGGCGGTAAGGCGGCCGGGTCGACCTCGACCGACCGGCTGGCGCGGCTGCTGGCGCTGGTCCCGTACGTGGTGAACCGCGACGCGGTGGCGCTCGGCGAGGCCGCCGCCGCGTTCGGGGTGACCGAGAAGCAGCTGATCGACGACCTGAACCTGCTGTGGTGCGTGGAGCTGCGGGCCCCCGACCCGTACTGCCCGATCGACCTGTCCTACGAGGGCGGGGAGATCACCGTCGCGGAGGCCGAGTCGATCGCGCGGCCGCTGCGGCTGAAGGTGGACGAGGCCAGCGCGCTGCTGGTGGCGCTGCGGATGCTGGCGGGGATCCCCGGCCTCCAGGACCGCGACGCGCTCAGCCGGGTGATCGCCAAGCTGGAGGGCGCCGCGGGCGCCGCCGCGGCGGTCAGCAGCCAGGTCTCCGTCGAGGTCGACGCGCGCGGCGGGTCCACCGACCCCGAGGTGGCGCGGGGGGCGCTGCGGCTGCTGCGCGACGCGATCGCCGCGCGGCGCCGCGTGCACCTGACCTACTACGTGCCGGCGCGGGACGAGAACACCGAGCGCGACGTCGACCCGATGCGGCTGCTGGTGGTGGAGGGCAACACCTACCTGGAGGGCTGGTGCCGCCGCGCGGAGGCGGTGCGGCTGTTCAAGCTCGACCGGATCGCGGGGCTGACCGTCCTGGACGTGCCCGCCGAGGTGCCCGACGACGCCGAGCCGATCGACGTGGACGCCGGGCTGTTCCGCCCGTCGCCCGAGGACGTGATGGTCACGCTGGAGCTGACGCCGCTGGGCCGCTGGGTCGCCGACTACTACCCGTGCGAGAGCGTCGAGGAGCTGGGGGAGGGGCGGCTGCGGGTGGTGCTGCGGACCCCCGACACCCGCTGGGTGCGGGGCCTGGCGCTGCGTCTCGGCGACCAGGGCCGGGTCGTGGCGCCCGCGTCGCTGGCCGAGGGCGTCCGCGACGACGCCGTCCGGGCGCTGGCCCGGTACGGGCTGGCGTGACGGCGCCGCCATCGGAGACCCCGACGGCGGCATCGGCGGCGGCCGCATCGGATACGGTGGCGGGCGTGGCGTGGATCCCGGTGTCGGTGTCGTTGGGCTTCGTCGGCCTGGCCGTTCTCGCGTACTGCGCGTTCAAGGTGTTCCTGGGCGTGCGGCGTTTCGGACGTGAACTGGAGCGGACCCGGCGGCGGCTCGGGCCGAAACAGTTGGCGCTGCGTGACGAACTCACCGATCTCCAGGACCCTCGGGCGCCACAATCGCCCGGGGACGGCGTACGATCGTCCTAGCACGACTTCCGGCTGAAGAGGATTTGCAACGATGCTTCCCAACCTTGGCGGCGGCGAGTGGATGATCATCCTCGTCGTCGTGCTCCTGCTGTTCGGATCGGCGAAGCTGCCGCAGCTCGCCCGCTCGCTGGGCAAGTCAGCGCGGATCCTGAAGGCCGAGACCAAGGGCCTGCGCGACGACGAGGACGAGACCACCGACGCCGGCAAGCAGGCGAAGGCCCAGGCCGAGGCCCGCGACCAGGCCGCCAAGCTCCGCGAGGAGGCCGCCCGGCTGGAGCGCGAGGCGACCGGCGACACCGGCGGGACCGGCGCCCCGCAGCGTCCCCGCGGCGCGCTGGCGTCCGGTGAGCCGATCCAGGGCATCCCGGTGCCCGACCCCGGGCAGGCCCGCAAGAGCGGCTGACGGCCCGACCGCGCGCATGACCGCGACCCCGACCGCGACCCCGACCGTGTGCGCGCCCGGTCGGACACGGCGGACCCCGGCACCGAACCCGAGCCACGAATGCCCACAATGAAGCTGACCAGGCAGAGCGCCGCCCCCGACGGCCGCATGCCCCTCATGGAGCATCTCCGTGAGCTGCGCAACCGGTTGATCAAGGCGATCCTCGGCCTGGTCGCGGGCGCCATCATCGGGTGGATCTTCTTCGCCCCGATCTGGGACTTCATCAAGCAGCCCTACACCCGGATCCCGCCCGAGCACTGCCTGGCCGGCAAGTGCGACCTCGTCGTGCACGGGATCTTCGACGGGTTCTTCGTCCACCTGAAGGTCGCGCTGATCGTCGGCGCGCTGATCTCGTCCCCGATCTGGCTGTACCAGATCTGGGCGTTCGTCGCGCCGGGCCTGTACAAGCGGGAGCGCCGCTGGACGTACATCTTCATGTGCGCGGCGGTGCCGCTGTTCCTGCTCGGCGGCGCGCTGGCGTACCTGACGATGGACAAGGGCCTGAAGATCTTCATTGGGCTCGCGCCGGGCGACACCACCGTCCTGGTCGGCGTCCAGGACTACCTCGGCTACGCCCAGGCGATGCTGTTCATCTTCGGGCTGACGTTCGAGCTGCCGCTGTTCGTCGTCATGCTGAACCTGGTCGGGGTCCTCACCCACGAGCGGATCCGCAAGTCCCGGCGGCTGCTGCTGTTCGGGGTGTTCGTGTTCGCCGCCGTCGCCACCCCCAGCCAGGACCCGTTCACCATGCTGGCGCTGGCGCTGCCCACCGTCGTGCTGTTCGAGTTCGCCGAGCTGATCGCGTTCTTCCACGATCGGCGCAAGGACCGCGCCCCCGCGCCCCCGGACGACGAGCTGTCCGACGACGAGGCGTCCCCGCTGGACCTGGAGGAGATCGACGCCGAGCTGGAGAAGGACGAGCTGGAGAAGGACCAGCTGGAGAAGGACGAGCGCACCATCCGCTGACCCGCACCACCCCGCTGACCCGCCCCGCCCGCACGGGCACCCGGCGCCGCGCGGCCCGCGCCGGGACCCTGCGGCAGCATGCCCGGACGGGCCTGGGAGGCGCCTGACATGCGGAGACGCGCGGACGACGCGCCCAGGTCAGCCTCCCGCGAACGCGCTGGGGAAACGCGGCCCGAATTGGGAAACGGGCCTGTCGAAACCGTAGGCTCGATGTCATGACCACCCCCGACACCACGTCGGCCGCACAGACCCCGGCGCAGCGGTACGCCGCCTACCGCGCGCGCACCGCCGGGAACGGCCCGGCCCTGCTGGACTTCCGCACCCTGTACGACTTCGAGCTGGACCCGTTCCAGATCGAGGCGTGCCGGGCGCTGGAGGCCGGCGACGGCGTCCTGGTCGCGGCCCCCACCGGCTCCGGGAAGACCGTCGTGGGGGAGTTCGCCGTCCACCTGGCCCTCGCCGGCGGCACCAAGTGCTTCTACACCACGCCGATCAAGGCGCTGTCGAACCAGAAGTACGCCGACCTCGTCCGCCGCTACGGGCCCGAGAAGGTCGGGCTGCTCACCGGCGACAACAGCGTCAACGGGGAGGCCCCGGTCGTCGTCATGACGACCGAGGTCCTGCGGAACATGCTCTACGCCGGGTCCCAGACCCTCGCCGGGCTCGCGTTCGTCGTCATGGACGAGGTCCACTACCTCGCCGACCGGTTCCGCGGCGCCGTCTGGGAAGAGGTGATCATCCACGTTCCGGAGTCGGTGCGGATCGTGGCGCTGTCGGCGACCGTCAGCAACGCCGAGGAGTTCGGCGAATGGCTCCATGAGGTGCGCGGCGACACGGCCGTGATCGTGGACGAGCACCGTCCCGTCCCGCTGTTCCAGCACATGCTCGTCGGCGGCCGCCTGTACGACCTGTTCGTCGACACCGGCAAGGGCAAGGACCGGCAGGCCCGCCTGAACCCGCAGCTCACCCGGATGGCCGTCGAGGAGGTCCGCCGCTCCAAGGTCAACCAGGGGCGCCGGACCGGTCGCCGCCGCGCCCCCCGCCCCCAGCGGTTCCGGCCGCCGGCGCGGCCCGAGGTGATCGAGCGCCTCGACCGCGCCGGGCTGCTGCCCGCGATCACGTTCATCTTCAGCCGCGCCGGATGCGACGCCGCCGTCCTGCAGTGCCTGCACGCCGGGCTCCGCCTCACCTCCAAGGAGGAGGCCGAGGAGATCCGCGCCCACGTCGAGCTGCGCACCGCCGACATCGCCGGGGAGGACCTGCGGATCCTGGGCTACGACGACTTCCTCGGCGCGCTGGAGCGCGGCGTGGCCGCCCACCACGCCGGGATGCTCCCCACCTTCAAGGAGATCGTCGAGGAGCTGTTCACCCGCGGGATGATCAAGGCGGTGTTCGCCACCGAGACCCTCGCGCTCGGCATCAACATGCCCGCCCGCACCGTGGTGATCGAGAAGCTCGACAAGTGGAACGGCGAGGCCCACGTCGACCTCACCCCCGGCGAGTACACGCAGCTGACCGGGCGGGCCGGGCGCCGCGGCATCGACGTCGAGGGCCACGCCGTCGTGGTGTGGGGCCCGAGCGTGGAGCCCGCGTCCGTCGCCGGGCTCGCCGGCACCCGCACCTACCCGCTGAACTCCAGCTTCCGGCCGTCCTACAACATGGCCGTCAACCTCGTCGGCGCCGTCGGCATCGAACGCGCCCGCACGCTGCTGGAGGAGTCGTTCGCGCAGTTCCAGGCCGACCGGGCCGTCGTCGGGCTGGCCCGGCAGGTCCACAAGAACGAGGAGGCCCTCGCCGGATACGCCAAGGCCGCCGAATGCCACCTCGGCGACTTCATGGAGTACGCCGCGCTGCGGCGGCGCCTGTCGGACCGGGAGGCGGAGATGTCGCGGGAGCGGACCTCCGCCCGCCGCGCCGAGGCCGCCCGGTCCCTGGAGCACCTGCGGCCCGGCGATGTGATCCTGGTGCCGTCCGGGCGCCGCTCCGGCCTCGCCGTCGTCCTCGACCCCGGCGTCGGCCGCCGCTCCGACGGGCCCGCCCCCCTCGTCCTGACCGCCAACCGGTCGGTGCAGCGGCTGTCCATCCAGGACTTCCCCCGCGCCGTCGACCCCGTCGACCGCATCCGCATCCCCAAGTCGTTCAGCCCCCGCAACCCCCAGGACCGCCGCGACCTGGCCTCCACCCTGCGCAACAAGGTCCCCGGCGACGCCCGCGAGCGCGGCCGCGGCCGCGGCGACGCGTCCGCCGCCGACGACGCCGAGATCGCCCGGCTGCGCGCCGAGCTGCGCCGCCACCCCGTCCACGGCTGCGACCAGCGCGAGGACCACGCCCGCTGGGCCGAGCGGTACTTCCGCCTCGAACGCGAGACCGAGCAGCTGCGGCGCCGCGTCGAGGGCCGCTCCCAGGTGATCGCCCGCACCTTCGACCGGGTCTGCGCCGTCCTGCAGCAGCTCGGCTACCTGCGCGGCGACTCCGTCACCGAGGAGGGCCGCCGCCTCGGCCGCATCTACAACGAGCTGGACCTGCTCACCGCCGAGAGCCTCCGCGAGGGCCTGTGGGAGCGCCTCGACCACGCCGAGCTCGCCGCGTGCGTGTCCGCGCTGGTGTACGAGTCGCGGCAGCCCGACGACGCCGCCCCGCCCCGCACCCCGTCCGGGCCCGCGCAGGACGCCCTCGCCGCGATGGTCCGGCTGTGGGGCGAGCTCGACGCCGTCGAACGCGACAACCGGGTGTCGTTCCTGCGCGAACCCGACCTCGGGTTCGCCTGGACCGCCTACCGGTGGGCCAAGGGCGACGACCTCGACGAGGTGCTGCTGGAGGGCGACCAGACCGCCGGCGACTTCGTCCGCGCCGTCAAGCAGCTCCTCGACCTGCTCGGCCAGGTCGCCGACGCCGCACCCCAGAACAGCCACATCCGCAAGACCGCCCGCCGCGCCATGGACGCGATGCGCCGCGGCGTCGTCGCCTACTCCTCGGTCACCTAGGGCGTTTCTTATGGGTCTTGTTCGTCGTGAGCGGCGTCCAGGTGCGTGCATCGCAAGGCGGAGGAGGGAGGCAGCCCGGTGTTGGCTGTCGACCGACGACAACGCGGCGAGGTGCGTGCCTGGGCGTCGCGCAACAGAACGTAGACCCATAAGACTGTCTCTTATACACGTCTGACGGTGCC
>NZ_SMKU01000381.1 GCF_004349215.1 Actinomadura rubrisoli
GTGCACCCCGACCCCGCCGCCCCGCCCGGCGCGGACCCGGCGGAGTACTTCGCCACCGCCCACCGCGCGATCTCCGGCAACGTCGAGAAGAGCCTGCGCGGCAAGCCGCAGGTCGTGCGGCTGGCCTTGACCTGCCTGTACGCGGGCGGCCACCTGCTGGTGGAGGACGTCCCCGGCGTCGGCAAGACGACCCTGGCCAAGGCCATCGCCGACTCCGTGGACGCCCGCTGGAAGCGCGTCCAGTTCACCCCCGACCTGCTGCCGGGCGACATCACCGGCATCCAGGTGTACGACCAGTCGTCCGGGACGTTCGACTTCCGTCCCGGGCCGGTGTTCACGCACCTGGTGGTGGCCGACGAGATCAACAGGGCGTCGCCCAAGACGCAGTCGGCGCTGCTGGAGGTCATGGAGGAGCGGCAGGTGACCGTGGACGGCCGCGCGCACGAGGTGCCGCCCACGTTCATGGTCATCGCCACCCAGAACCCGGTCGACCTGGAGGGCACCTACCGGCTTCCCGAGGCGCAGCTCGACCGGTTCCTGCTGCGGATCAGCGTGGGCTACCCCGATCTGGACGCCGAGGCCGACCTGCTGGCCGGGCGCGCCGCGGCCGGTGCCGCGCCCGACCTGCGCGCGGTCGCGTCCGTCGACCAGATCGAATGGATGACCCGGTACGCCGGCAGGGTCCATGTGCCCCCGACGATCGCCCGGTACGCCGCGATGGTCGCGCACGCCACCCGCGCCGAGAAGGACCTGCGGCTCGGCGCGAGCCCGCGCGGCAGCATCGCCCTGATCCGCGCCGCACGGGCGTGGGCGGCCTGCGAGGGCCGGGGCTACGTCGTCCCCGACGATGTGAAGGCGGTCGCCGAGCCGGTGCTGGCCCACCGGCTGATGCTCGACCCGGAGGCGGAGATCCGCGAGGTGCGCACGGCCGACGTGCTCGCCGGGGTCCTGCGGTCCGTGCCGGTCCCGGCCACGACCGGGGCGGCGTGACCCGCCGGAGCGCGGGGCGCCGGGGCGGGCCGACCGCCTCGGGCTGGGCGGTGCTGGGCGGCGCCGCGGTCCTGCTCGCCGCGGGGACGGGACTCGGCTTCGCGACGCTGACCGGGCTGGGCCTCGCGGGCGCCGCCGCGCTGGTGCTGGCCGCCGCCGCGACGCTGCGGCGCCCGCGCGTCCGGGTGGACCGGGCGCTGGAGGCCGACCGGGTGACGGTCGGGCAGCAGGCGGCCGTCACGCTGACCGTCGCGAACCTGGGCCGCCTGCCCGCCCCCGGCTTCGACGCGGTGGAACTGGTCGACGGCGGCCCGCGGCGGATCAGCGCCGGATGGCTCGCGGGCGGCGCCCGCCGGTCGCTGCGGATCCCGATCGACACTCCGCGCCGCGGCCTGGTCCGGATCGGCCCGGTGCTGGTGGAGCGGCTCGACCCGCTCGGGCTGGTCCGCCGCACCCGCCATCTGCCGGGACGGACCTGGCTGTGGGTCCATCCGAGGCGGCACCCGATGCGGCCGCTGCCGCTCGGCCACGTCCCGGACTTCGAGGGACGGATCTCCGAGAACGCGCCCGCGGGCTCGACGTCGTTCGTGTCGCTGCGGGAGTACGTGCCGGGCGACGACCCCCGGCACATCCACTGGGCGTCCACGGCCCGCACCGGGGCGCTGATGGTGCGCGAGCACGTCGACAGCAGCGACCCGGCCACCACCGTCCTGCTCGACACCCGGGCGGACGTGCTGGCGGACGCGACGTTCGAGGAGGCCGTGGAATTCGCGGCGTCCATCGCGGTCGCGTCGCAGCGGGCCGGTCACCGGGTCGCCCTGTCGGTGCTCGGCGAGGACCGCGCGCTGATCGACGACGCCGGCGGGCACGGCGTGCTGGACCGGCTCGCCGCCGCGCGGATGAGCGCCGAGAGCGGGCCCGCCGCGCTGGTGCGCCTGGCCGAGCGGGCCCGGGAGGGCGGCGCGCTGGTGGTCGTGTCCGGCCCCGAGCCCGGCCTGGTGGCCCGCATCGCCAAGGTCCGGCGCCGGTTCGCCCGCGTCGCGATCGTTCAGCTCGGCGCGCCCGCCGCCACCAGCAGGCGCCCCGGCCTGCTGGTCCTACGGGCCCCGGCCGCCGCCGAGGCGGCGGGCCTGTGGACAAGGCTGGTCGCCGGAGGAACGGCATGAGCGTGCCGGAGGGGCGCGGGGAACACAGCATGAGCGTGCCGGGGCGGCTTGTTCTGCGGGCGTGCCTTGGGGCCGGGCTGGCGCTGCTGTCCGCGCTGTCCTTCGCGCCCGCGTTCGGGCTCGGCGCGTCCGATGTGCTCGCCGATGCGGCGTACCTGCCGCACATGGCCGCCGTGACCGGCCTGGCCGCTCTGGTCTGCACGCTCCTGCACGTCGGCACGGGCCTTGCGCCGGTGACGCGGGTCCTCGCGTCGCTGCTGGCCCTGCTGGCGTACGTGACGCTCGCCATCGCCCCCGGGACGGCGCTGATCGCCGGGCCGAGACGGTTGCTCACCTCCGCGCTGCCCGTCGAGCCGTCCGGTCCCGAGCTGGGCGCCGTGGCCCTGCTCGCGGGGCTGGCCGCGCTCGCCGCCGTCGAGCCCGCGCTGCGCGGCCGGGCGCCCGTCCTCCAGCCGCTCGGCCCGCTGGCGGTCACGGCGATGGGCTGCGCCGCGTCGGCGGCGGCCGGGGCCCCGGCCGCCTGGCTGGCGCCCGCGCTGGCGGGCGGGGTCGCGGCCCTGCTGGTCGTCGCCCGGTACGCGCCCCCGCCCGGCGACGCCCCCGGCGGCGGGACCGCGCCGGAGAGCGGGCGCGTGGCCGAGCGGGCCCGGCGGCTGCTGGCGGTGCTGGTGGGCGGCGCCGTCCTCGCGGGTGTGGCGGCGGCGAGCTGGGGAGGCGGCGCCGTGGTCGCGCGGGCGGGGAGGGAGACGCCGGCCGACGCCCGGACCCTCGTCGAGCAGCCGGTACGGCCCCGGGAGGCCGTCAGCCCGCTGGTGATGTACCCGGCCCTGCGCAACGGAACGCTGGACCTGTCGCTCGTCGTCCGCTCCGCCACGCCGCCGGGCCTCATGCGGTACGTGAGCCTCGACCGCTTCGACGGCGAGCACTGGAGCAGCGCCGCGCGGTACCGGCGGGCGGGACGCGTCCTGCCGCCCGACCCGGACGGCCCCCCGCGCACCGTGTCCCGGGACGAGCGGGTCCAGGTGAACGACCCGGGCCCGCTCGGCTGGCTGGTGTCGTCCGGCCGTCCCACCGAGGTGTCGGAGGCCGGGCTGGGCATCGACGAGGCCACCGGCGACGTCGTGTTCCCGGCAGGCCGCCCCGTCCCGGGCGAGTACCGGGTGCGCAGCGCCGTCCCGGTGAACGATCCGCAGGAGCTGGAGCAGGACGTTCGGCTGCAGCACGCGGCCGTCCCGCCGCTGCCCGCGGACCTGACGGCGCTGGCGCGGCACGTCATCGGCGGCGAGTACGGCATTCCCGCGATGCGCCGTCTCCAGGAGTACTTCGCGCCACCGCGCGGCGCGACGGACCAGGGCTTCCGGGTGGACAAGAACCCGAAGGCCCCGGGCGGCCACGGCCTCTACCAGATCAAGGAGACGCTGAAGTTGAGGCAGGGCACCCCCGAGCAGTACGCGAGCGCGTTCGCCGTGCTGGCCCGCGCGGAAGGGTACGTGACGCGCGTGGTGGTCGGCTTCCAACCCCGCGAGATGCAACCGGGCGTGTACGTGGTGAAGGGCAAGGACGTGCGCGTCTGGGCGGAGGTGCTGTTCGAGACGGCCGGCTGGGTGCCGTTCGACCCGACGCCCCGGCTTTCGGCCGACAGCTCGTCCGCCGCGCCGCCGCCGGCCGCCGCGACGCCGAGTCCCGAGCCGAAGCCGACGAAGTCCAAGGACGCGGCCGCGCGTCCCGCACCCGCCCCCGGCGGGCGGACCGGCACCGGAACCGACAAGGACGACGCCTGGCCACCGATGCTGCTCGCGGCGGCCGCCCTGGCGGGCCTTGGCGGGCTCTACCTGGCCGGCGTGCCGGGACTCAAGGCGTGGCGCCGCACGCGCCGCCGCGCGGGGGGCTCTCCCCGCCGCAGGACGCTCGCCGCCTGGCACGAGGTCGTCGACCGGCTCGTCGAATCGGGCCTGCCCGTGGCGGCGGCCGACACCACGGGCGAGGTCCTGACCTCGGCGAACGACCGATTCGGCGCCGAGGTGGGACGCCGCGTCGGCCGTCTCGCGGCGCTGCACGGCGAGGCGGTCTTCGCGCCCGAACCACCCGCGGGCGCGACGGCGGAAGAGGCGTGGCACGAGGCGGACATGGCCAGGTACGCCATCCGCGCCGCGCTCCCGCGCACGCGCCGCTGGCGGGCCGGTCTCAGCCCCCACCCCCTCCGTCCGGCAAGGCGGGCGCGACCGGGTGAGTTCACACCGGACGGGTGAAGGCCGTGGCGCGCGGCATTCGCCGTCCGCAGAGACGGCATAGGCACAAAACCGCACTATATGATCTGAACCGTGTCGCTCATTTCACATTTGTACTTCGGTGAGCTCGGGGAATGGTGTTCTAAGCGGTTGACCACGCTGGTGCAACCCGCTCCGCCCTATTCGGCGCTGTACGGCCTCGCGCGGACCGGCTTGGTGGGACGGGACTGGGCGCATCGGCAGGCCGGCCTGTATCCGACTCACATTCGCCTCGCGGAGGCCGAGCGCCGCAGGGCACTGGATCTGCGGCCCACCCAGGCCGGGTGGCTGGATCTCGCGGCGGTCCAGAGCGTGGGGGAGTATTTCGACGAGGACGGCTCGTTGATCTACGACCGGTTCCCCTTTACCTTGGCCGAGCCGATGCTGAGCGATCTGTTCGACAGAATCCGCGCCTATTTCGCGTCGCACGCGCCGTTCGGTCAGCTCGGGGCGGAGAAGGGCCTGGCGCGGCTGTGCTGGTTGCTGGCGGCATTGGAGTACACCTACCGCAACGACCCGATGGACGAGCCGTTCTACCACTTGTTCCTGGACCGCCGGCCGACCGTGGAGCAGATGCACGGCGCCGCCCCCGACATCGTCGTCGACGAACTGGTCGAGCTGATGCGGCGGCTCCACACCGCCGGTGGCCTTGACGAGATGCGCCGCCTGGCCGGGCACCCCCCGAAGGGGCGCCCTTGGGGAATAGCCAGACCGGTCTTCGGCGCCTACTGGTCCGACAACGACATCCTGATCGGCGGCCCGGACGGTACGACGCTGATCGATGTCAGCTCGGCCATCGCGACCAACAAGCTCCAGAGATCGCGACGCTGGATCTGGCGGCTGCTCTCCCTCTCGTGGCTCGACACCGCTGACACCTACCGCATCCGGAACGTCGGGCTCTACTTCGCGAGGCACGGCGTGCTCGTGGCCTGGCCGCTTGACGAACTGGCCGAAACGTTGGTCGCCGGCGAGGACCCTGTGGCGGCCAGACGCGAATTCTTGGAACTGGAGAGCCGACTGCGCAAGGAAGCTTCTGGCGAAGGCTGACGAGGGTGCTAGCCGAACGTGGTGTAGTCGTCGACTACGGCGACTTCCCGGATCTCTTCTTCGCTAAATTCGAAATCGACCCCCTTCAGATTGGCGCCGCGCAGATCGGCGCCGCGCAGCTTCGCGCCGCTCAGATGCGCGTAACGAAGGTCTGTTTTAAGCAGGGAGGCGTCACGCAGGTCCGCCCGGCCCAGATCCGCGTCGCGCAGATCCGCCCCGTTCAGGTCCGTGTCGCGCAGAGGAGCGCCGTATAAAGGCGCGCCGCGCAGAGTCGCGCCGCGCAGTCTCACACCGCGCAGGCTGACGCCCTCCAGGCGCGCACCGAACAAGTTGGCGCCGCTCAGGTCCGCGCCGGTCAGGTCCGCGCCCGTCAGATTCGCCGCGCTCAGATCCACGCCGGTCAGGTCCGCGCGGTGCAGATTCACGTTGCTCAGGTCCTTCCTGCTCAGGTCCACCCCCCTCAGGCCGGCTCCGTTCAGCTTTACCCTGCTCAAGTTCGTCTCTTGCAAATTCGCCCTGTTCAGGTCGGCTTCACGCAAGTCCGCGCCGCTCAGGTTCGTCCCGCGCAAGTCCGCAATGCTCAAGTTCGCGCCGCGCAGGTCCGCGCCGCTCAAGTTCGCGCCCCCGAGCTTGGCTCCGTTCGGGAAGAAGTTGCGGGGGATGCGAATCTCGTGCAGATCCAGGGATGAGGTTGTGGGCGGGTCGGTGGGGCGGCGGGACAGGACGGTGAGCGCTGCGGCCACATCGGTATCGGGTTCTTCAGGCAGGGCGGCGGCGCGGACTCTGGGGGCGGGATCGTGCTCGCGGACGAAGGCGGCCAAGACGTCGCGGACGGTGAGGCGGTCGCGAGGTGAATCGACGGCGATGCGTTCCAGCGCGTAGACCGCGGCGGTGCGGACTTCTCGCTTTCCGGAGCCCAGTTGCTCGACGGCCTTGGTGTAGCGGTCGGTGACCTGCCCTTCCTTGGCGGTACGCAGTTCGTCCTGGCCGGTGCGCAACGTCGCCGCGGTCGCCAGCAGGCTTCCCCCGGCCAGCACCGCCCCGATGAGCAGGACCCCGCTGTTGATCCACTGGTGGCGGCCCTGCCGCCGCCGCTCGGTCCTGCTCTCCGCAAGGTCGCGAACGCGGTCGTGACGTTGCCGCTCCAGCTCCAGCAGCTCCACTCGCCGATCGACGGGAAGCGCGTCCAACTCGTCCTGGGTCGGTGTTCTCACCTCTGCCATGGATCCCGGCTCCGGATCGAGGCCATGGCGTCGATCATTTCCGTGGGGATCTTGACCACATTCTGCCGATCCTCGGCCGATGGCCCTCTTTGGCGACGTTCTCCCAGAGCCTCGACATCCTGCGAGTCCCTAGACATGTCACCGACTCTAATTGCTAGTTCGAGATCGCCGATAGCAAAGGACAACGATTGTTGCGATTCTGGCGGCCGGAGTCGAAGGCGGGTGAGCATCGCACCACCGAGGCTGATGAGTCGAGACGCGATCTTGCGATGATCCACGGGAGACCGCCGCCAGGTTCGGCGACCCCCGCCGCGGGTGCCCCAGCCGCTCTGGGCGGACGGTCTCAGTGCCGGGCGTGACGAAGGTGTGACCGTCGCGTGAGCTGACATGCTTTTCGGTCATGCTTGGCTTCGCGTATTTCCATGGGAACGGCAATAGGTGGTTCTTGTCGTGTGTTCGTGTTCGTATAAGTGAGATAAAGGAGATCGCTTCGTACTCGCTTGGGAAGGCCAACGCCATGAGACATGGGGTGACTCGCGTCGTCGCGGTGATCGGGGTCGTCGCGGTCGTCGCATCGGCCGGGCACGCCGCGGCGGCGCACCGGGATCCGGGAGAGGTACAGGTGGACGAGTCGTTCACCGGAGCCACCGCCGACTCGCGCTTCATCGGCTACGGCGCCGCCTGCCTCACAGGCGCGCCGCGCGGAAAGGCGGCGGCGGAGGCCACGAATCACCCGCTCGGGAGATGCCGCCGGGATCCGGCCGGTCCCGTGCCGCCGGGCAACGCGGCGCCGCATGGATATCTGCAGCTCACCGACGCCCACGTCGAGCAGACCGGCGCGGCGCTGTTCGATTCGCCGATCCCGGCGCAGGACGGGCTGGTGGTGACCTTCGAGCAATGGCAGTACGGCAACACCACGCGGGCACCGGCCGACGGGATCTCGTTCTTCCTCACCGACGGCGACCTGAGCCTCACCACGCCGGGCGCTTTCGGGGGAAGCCTCGGTTATGCCCAGAAACTGCCGGGCGACAGATCCGCCGCCCAGTTCGTCCCAGGTGTCAACGGCGGATATCTCGGCATCGGGCTTGATGTCCTTGGCGAATACTTCGGTGACGCGGAAAGGCGCGGGAACAAGTGCGAAAAGCGCTCGCCGGCCGGGACGGCGTCTCGCTCGTCCGCTCCCGGCCCGAACATCGTGACCGCCCGCGGCCCCGGAAACGGCGTTGAGGGGTATTGCCTGATCGACGCCACGACCAGTAACAAGACGTCCACCGGCTCCTGGCCGTCAACGCTTCCCGGGCAACTCCACGGCAACCTGAAGAAGCTGCCCGCTACCGCCACGCCGGGGCGGGCCGAAGGTCTGCTGGAACCAGTGAAGCGGATTGTCCGTATCACGGTGTCGCCAGGACCGGCCCCTATGGCGACGGTCGACATCGATTTCCTGGACGGCGACGGTTTCCAGCGGGCGCTGAGATTCCGCGCTCCCAAGCCCGTCCCGGATACCTTCAAGTTCGGGTTCGCCGCGTCGACGGGGCCGCTCACCGACGTGCACTTGATCCGCCGGCTCGTCCTGTCCCCCAGCGCCTCGCGGCATGTCCGGTAAGGGGGTTGCGGGAGGTGGCGCCGTTCCAGAAGGCTCATGGGAATGGACCCACTCGCGCCTTCGGATCCCGTCCGCATCGCGTCCTACGAACTGCTCGGACGGCTCGGGGCG
>NZ_SMKU01000382.1 GCF_004349215.1 Actinomadura rubrisoli
AAAACTCAAGCAGTTCCGCGCCATCGCCGCACGGTACGACAAACTGGCCAGCCGCTACCGCAGCGGCCTGCTACTGGCCAGCCTCATCCTCTGGCTCCGCCACCACGAGTTGTCAGACACCACCTAGGCCGCCGGTTGAGCGAGGAGCGCAAGGTGGGCGATGACGACGAGGTGGGGGATGCCGAGCTGGCGGCCGGATTCCAACGGGACCCGGAGAGGTTCCAGCTGGTCTACGACCGGTACCGCCGCGACATCTTTCACTATGTGGCCGGACGACTGGACAGGCAGGACGCGGACGACGTGACCGCCGAGACGTTCCTGGTGGCGTTCCGCATACTCGACCGTTACGACCCGGCACGCGGGGCCCTGCGACCGTGGCTGTTCGGCATCGCCACGAACTGCGTGGCCGAGCACCGCCGCAAGGAGGCCCGCCACTACCGCGCGATGAGCCGCGGCTGGCGGGAGTCCCCGGTCGAGAGCCACGAGAACCGTGTCGCCGCCGTTGTCACCGCCCATCGGGCGAAGTCTCAGCTGGCGAAGGCGCTGCTGGAGCTTACGCCGGGCGAACGCGACGTGCTGCTCCTCGTGGCTCTCGGCCAGCTCACCCACGAGGAGGTGGCGCAGGCCCTCGACATCTCGTACGGCACGGTCGGTTCCCGCCTGAGCCGCGGCCGCGCGAAGCTCCGCCAAGTCATTGATCAGGAGGCACTCAATGGATGAACTTCAGCTGCTCGCCACCGTCCTGGACGAGCCCGACCAGTCCCCGGAGACCATCGAGCAGGGCCGGCGGCGGCTCGGGGCCGCGATCCACGGCCCGGCCCGCCGGGCACGCTCGCACAAGACCGCCTGGATGGCGGGTGGTCTCGGCCTGACCGCCGCGGCGGCGGCCACCGTGGTCGTGGTCGTCTCGGGCCACACGGGTCCCACCGCCACACCCAACGGCCCTCCGGCCTCCGGCGCGGCTCCGGCGCCCACGGTCCGGATGTCCGCCAAGCAGGTCCTGCTCGCGGCCTCCTCCTCCGCCCTGGCGGCCCAAGAGGGGTCCGGTACGTACTGGCACGTCAAGACGGCCTATACCAAGGGGAGCACCTCCGACCGCTCCGATCCGTCCATCATCGAGACCTGGGCCCGGCGCGACGGGAAGTCCTGGGTCAGGCTGGGCTCGTCGAGCGGACCGGTGAAGAACAACGACCCCGATGGGCCCTTCGGGCACTACACCGATGGGTTCGACGTCGGCGACGGGAAGCGGCTGACCCTCGCGCAGATCCAGGGGCTGCCGACCGCTCCCGGCGCGCTGAAGGCACGGATCCTTTCCTACAACAGCAGACTTCCCAAGAACGACGCCCTGCAGGGCGGGCTGGTCGGCCTGCTCGCCGGAAGTCCGGCCCCGCCGAAGGTCCGCTCCGCCGCCTTCCGCGCGCTGGCGACCCTTCCCGGCGTCAAGAGCCTCGGCCCGGTCAACGGCGGTCAGGGCCTGCTGCTTCCCGGCCCCGGTAAGAACATGCTGGCGGTCAACATGCGGACCTCGAAGGTGACCGGCATGTATGAGGAGGTCATCAAGGGCAAGAAGGTCTACGGCAGCGCCGGGACCCTGATCGCCGAATGGACGAACCAGCTGCCGCCCGTGACGACGCCGAAGAAGGAGCAACCGCCGGCGAAGAAGCCCGGCTGAGCAGGTCGTGACGTCTCCAAGGGCCCGGCACGTGGCCGGGCCCTCGGCCACCCCCATTCCGGCGGACCGCGAGTCCCGATGCTTCGGAACAGCCCCTATGCGACGCCGAGCGAGGCTCCCCGTCCACGACGAGCTCGATTCCGGTGACGTACTTCGACCGGTCGCCGGCGAGGAACAGGGCGGTCTCCGCCACGTCCCACGGCGTGCCCATGTGGCCCATCGGCACCCGGACGCCTCGCTTGGCCCACATGGCCTTGTCGTAGGCGTCGGAAGCCCGCTCGTCATTGCCGCCACCGGTGTTCTCATCTGGCCGGGAAGCACCGCGTTCGCCCTGATATGGTGCGCGGCGAACTCCCTCGCGGTCGTCCTGGCCAGGTGATTGAGCCCGGCGCCTTGGTGGCGTCGAATTGCGTCGCGTCGGCGGCATCGCCCTCGGCTCGGATCAGGCGTACGGTCTCGTGGGCCGATGCGAGGCCGATGTCGGCGCAGACCACGGTGGCGCCCTGACGAGCGAACGTCAGTGCCGTTGCCCATCCCTCGCCGACACAGCCCGCAACGATGACCAGTGCGACCTAGTTCGTTCATGGAGACCAGAGAAACCGTGGGAAGAGCGTCCGGCGGTCCCCTTGGTCTGCGGGTGGCCCGGCGTAGGCGTCGATGAGGGCGTCGCGTGCTGCGGGCGTGGGGTCGTCGCAGCCGCAGTTGGGGCAGGCGACCTCGGGCGCGGTGAGCTCGGACGTGGCGCTAGAGGGGGGAGCGGTCGACGCCGTGATCGGCGGCGACCTCGGCAAGCGGATCGGGGCCGAGGATGTGGTGGACGCCGTGCGTACGATCGCCGACGGTGACAGTCTTCTGTCCTCTGCCGCAACCGCTCCTTGGTCGCTCGTTTCCTGACCACACCGGACGGCGCTCCGCCGTCCCACATCGAACAGCTCACCGTGTTCACCGCGCGCGAACCTGGTCGCGTCTGGCCTGCCCAAGTACGGGGTTGAGGAATCCAGGAACAGCGGTTAGCGCTGAGAACGATCATGATTGGGTTGTTCCGTTTGGGGATCCGGAACACCGGGTGTTCGGGATCGAGCCCCAGGTCAGGGTGTTCCGTAAAGGTGTTCCGGACTTCGTTCCGGTGAAGGGGGGCATACGGAACACTTGCAGGCGTGACCGAGACCCGCCGCGTCGGATATGCCCGTTGCAGCACCGATGAGCAAGACGTCCAGATCCAGACCGAGCAGTTGCTCGCGCTCGGCGTCCCCGCCGACCGCATCTACATCGACCGCGGCTTCTCGGGGGTCGACCAGCATCGGAACGAAAATCCGCGCTAAAGGGGGTGATGGGGCCGGGTTAACGCGGATGCTCGTTCCGATGCATCTGAGCTGGGAGTTTGTATTGGAGCCGGGGGGTTCTGGGTGGCTGGGGCGGTAACGGTCTGATCTTTGGCGGGGTCTGGCCGGTGGATGGGTCCTACTTTCTGGGGCCATGCCAGTTGTGTTCTTGAGTGATGAGGAAGTCTCCGCCTACGGCCGTTACACCGGGCCGCCGTCGCGGGCGGAGTTGGAGAAGCTGTTCTTCCTGGATGACGCCGACCGGGCGCTGATCGGGAAGCGGCAGGGTGAGGCCAACCGTCTGGGGTTTGCGTTGCAGGTGACCACGGCGCGGTTCGTGGGCCGGTTCCTGCCCGATCCGCTGGATGCCCCGGTCGAGGTGGTGGACTACCTGGCGGGTCAGCTTGGGATCGCTGATGCGTCGGTGGTCAAGGCCTACACCGAGCGGCAGCAGACGGCGTTCGACCACCAGGAGGAGATCCGGAAGGCCTATGGGCTGAGGAACTTCGCCGAGGCCGAGAGCGATTTCGTTGCGTGGGCGGACGCGCGGGCGTGGAACACCGGGGACGGCGCCAAGAGCATCTTCCCCGAAGGGGTGGCGTGGATGCGGACCGAGAAGGTGCTGCTGCCGGGGGTGACGACGCTGGCGCGGCTGGTGGCGCGGGTGCGGGAGCAGGCGATCGACCGGCTGCACCAGAGCCTGTACGCGGTGTTGACGCGGCGGCAGCGGGCGGTGCTGGAGTTGCTGCTGGAGGTGCCGGAGGGCGCGTCGGACCTCGGACTTGGAGCGGTGGCGCAAGGGCCCGTCGGTGCCCTCGGGCAAGAACTTGGAGAAGGCGCTGCGGCGGGCGGAGGAAATCTTGGGCGCGGGGCTGGGTGAGGTGGCGCTGCCGCCGGAGGTGCCGCAGCGGCGGCTGGTGGACCTGGCCCGCTACGGGATGTGCGCGACCGCGACTACGCTGCGGCGGCATGGCCCGTCGCGGCAGTTGGCGACGCTGCTGGCCACGGTGATCTATCCGGAGGGCAAGTCGGTCGATGACTGCCTGGATCTGCTGGATCTGCTGATGGCGACCGAGCTGATCGGCAAGGCCGAGACCGCGACCGACAAGGAACGCGCGCGTCAGCACCCGAAGCTGGCCCGACACTCAGCGACGCTGGCGGCGGCGGTGGAGACGCTGCTGGAGATGACCGAGTACGGCGAGGAACTCAGCCCGGAGCAGGTGTGGGAGTCGATTGATGCGATCGTGCCGCGCCGGGAGTTGAAGTCGGCGGTGGCGGCGGTGACCGGGATGGTCCCGCCGCCCGAGGCTGACGACGACGGGCCGATGCGGGCGCTGCCGGCCGAGCGGATCGGCACCGTGTCGGGGTTCTTGAAGACTCTCACCACGGTGATCGAGTTCGGTGCGACCGCCGAGGCCGCCCGGGTACTGGTCGCGACCCGGGCGCTGCCGCGGCTGCTGGACGGCCGCAAGAAGAAGGTCACCGAGGGCGACATCGACGCCGGTCTGGTGACCGGGTCGTGGAAGCGGTTGGTGCACCGGCCCGGCCCGAACGGCAGCACCGTGGACAAGAACGCCTACACCATGTGCGTGCTGACGCAGTTCCACCGGCACCTCAAGCGCCGCGACATCTACTCCCAGGCGTCGGCGCGGTGGCGCGACCCGCGCGCCGAGCCGCTGGCCGGGGACGCCTACGCGGCGGCCAAGGGCAAGGTGCTGACCGACCTGCGGCTGCCCGAGGATCCCGCGACGCTGCTGGCCGAGAACGCGATGGTGCTGCACATGGCGTTGCGGGACGTGTCGGGGCGGGTGGGCGGTGAGGGCGGGGTGAGCGTCGATGAGCAGGGCCGTCTTCATGTGGCCAAGCTGGCCGCGCTGCCGGACCCGGCGTCGCTGACCGACCTGCGCCGACGGGTGGCCGGGATGCTGCCGCGGGTGGACCTGCCCGAGCTGCTGCTGGAGACGATGGGCCGGGCGAAGGGATTCCAGGAGGCGTTCGTCTCGGTGGCCGGCGGCAGCAGCAAGCTGGCCGACTTCGACATCTCGGTGGCGGGCTGCCTGACCTCCCAGGCGCTCAACATCGGGTACGCGCCGGTGACCAAGCCCGGCACGGCCGCGCTGGAGCGGGCGCGGCTGTCGCATGTGGCGCAGAACTATCTGTCGGCCGAGACGTTCTCGGCGGCCAACGCCCCGCTGATCGAGGCGCAGGCCGAGATCGGGTTCGCCCAGGAGTTGGGCGGCGGGCTGGTCGCCGCGATCGACGGGATGCGGTTCGTGGTGCCGGTCCCGTCGATCTACACCCGCCCCAACCGCAAGTACTTCGGTTCCAGGCGTGGCCTGACCTGGCTCAATATGATCAACGACCAGGGTGTCGGGCTCGGTGCCAAGGTCGTCACCGGCACCGCCCGCGACTCTCTGCACATGATCGACGTGCTGTTCCGCCGCGACGGCGGCCACCGCCCCGAGGTCATCGTCACCGACACCGGGTCGTATTCCGATGTGGTGTTCGGCCTGGTCCACCTGTTGGGCATGCAGTATCGGCCCGCGCTGGACGACATGCCCGACCAGAAGGGCTGGCGCATTCAGGACAGCGACTACGGGCCGCTGTCCCGCTTCGCCCGCGGCAAGATCGACCTGGGCAAGATCAAGCGGCACTGGCCCGACATCCTGCGCGTGGTGGTGTCGATCTACACCGGGAAGGTCCGCGCCCACGACGTGATGAAGATGCTGCAGCGCGACGGCAACCCCACCCAGCTCGGCGAGGCCATCGCGCACTACGGCCGGATTTTCAAGACCCTGCACATCCTCACCTGCGCCGTCGAGGAGCCCTACCGTCGCGACATCAAGGGCGTCCGCAACCTGCAGGAATCCCGGAACGCCCTGGCGGGCAAGGTCTTCCACGGCCGCAAGGGCGAGATCTACCAGCGCTACTACAAGGGCATGGAAGACCAGCTCGGCGCGCTCGGCCTGGTCCTGAACTGCATCACGCTGTGGAACACCTTCTACATCGGCAAGGCCCTGGACCAACTGCGCGCCGACGGCTACCCGCTACTGCCCGAGGACGTCGCCCGGCTGTCCCCGTTCGTCCGCAAGCACATCAACGTGATCGGGACCTACTCCTTCACCGCCCCTGACCTTGGCCCCAGCGGCGTCCGCGCCCTCCGCGACCCCGACGCCGACGACGAAGAGGAGTAGTCGGTCCTCGGGCCCCGGTCGGGGCCACGGTCGAGCGGTGATGCGGGTGGCGTCACCCCGGTGCGCATTGCGCGCGCCGATCCGGCGGTGTCGGCGGCGCTCTGCTGGAGTGGCGGCGCGGCGTAGACCGGGACTCTGGCTGTGGACAGCACGTCGATGTCGCGCAGCGCGGTGCGGGTGGTTTGAAGGGCATGGGCCAGGAACGTAGAACCCGCAACCAGGGCAAACCCGCCCCGTCACCGAACCGAAACCAAGATCAGCTTCCTACCGCTAATTTCTGCACTCAGCCTCCTCGAAGGCCCACCCGGCCGACGCGGACGGGTGGCGTAGCGGCAGCCAGACCACTGCTTAACCCCTGGTTGTCACATCCAAGGGTTCGGCGGTGTCTTCATGCCGAACACCAACTACGCACACCTACAAGGAGGACCTCATGGCGCTACGTGTTCCGAAGGCCGAGCTTCCCGCCGAGCTCAAGGAGAACATGATCAAGCAACTCGGTGCCGTGGCCGAAAACATCGAGGTGCTGTGGCACAGCCCCCAGGTGACCCAGGACAACCTGGAATTCGGCGGCAAGGTGGGCGCGTGGAATGCGGCCGACGCGAGCTTGAAGTCGTTCGCGCACATGGCCGTCGCGGCGCAGGTCGGATGCAGTTGGTGCCTCGATGTCGGCTACTTCCAGGCGCAGAACGAGAACCTGGACCTGGCCAAGGCGAGCCAGGTGCCGCGCTGGCGCGAGGCGGAAGTGTTCACACCGCTGGAGCGGGACGTGCTGGAGTACGCCGAGGCCATGACGAACACGCCACCGACCGTCACCGACGAGCAGTACGCGAGTCTGCTCGAACGGCTCGGCCCGGCGGCGATGGTGGAGCTCACCGCGTTCATCGCCTACATCAACCTGGCGACCAGGGCCAACGTGGCGAACGGGGTGACCTCGCAGGGCTTCTCCGATGCCTGCGAGATTCCGCTGGCCAAGCGTCCTGAAACGTCCGGCTTTGTGTCGACGGCATGACCGAGGACCCGTTCGTTGTCCACCGTCGCCTGCTGTTCACTGTCGCCTACGAGATGCTCGGTTCGGGGGCGGACGCGGAGGACGTCCTGCAGGAGTCCTGGCTGCGGTGGGCCGGTGTCGACCGTTCGCAGGTGCGTGACCCGCGGGCCTACCTGGTCCGGGTCGTCACGCGGCAGGCGCTCAACCGGCTGCGGACGTTGGCGCGCAGCCGCGAGGACTATGTCGGCCAGTGGCTGCCGGAACCGTTGCTGACCAGCCCGGATGTCGCCGAGGACGTCGAGCTCGCGGAAAGCGTCTCGATCGCGATGTTGACCGTGTTGGAGACGCTCGGGCCGATAGAGCGGGCGGTGTTCGTGCTCCGCGAGGTCTTCGAGACGCCCTACGGCGAGATCGCCGAGGCCGTCGGCAAATCCGTGACTACCGTGCGGCAGATCGCGCGACGAGCACGCGTGCACGTGGTGGCACGGCGTCCTCGGGTGCAGGTGAACCCGTCGGAGCAGCAGCAGGTGGTGGAGCGGTTCCTGAACGCGCTGCGCACCGGGCAGGTACAGGAGCTGATGGAGGTTCTGGCACCGGACGTGGTCCTGATCGCCGACGGCGGTGGGCTCGCGGCCGCCGCCCAGGCACCCGTCCACGGGGCTGACCTCGTGGCGACACTGCTCGCGCGCCCGGACCGGATGGTCTCGGCCGTGTGGCTCAACGGTGCGCCTGCGGGCCGGATCGAGGTCGATGGCCAACTGGCCGCGGTCAGCCTCGTGGTGGAGAACGGGCGGGTCACCCGGATCCACGCGGTGGCGAATCCGCAGAAGCTGACGAGGCTGGAGAAGCCGGCCGAGCTCGCCAGATAGAACCGCGGTTGCGCTGGCATCGTGGGTGTTCCCCGCGGTGGTTCCCACTGCGGGGAACACCCACTACCGCCTACCGGCCACAGATTGACGTACCTCGATAAAGCCTGACGCACGGATCAACATCCATATCTATCTGAAGCACATTGGCGAGCTTCCCTCTATGGCCAACGTGTCAATCCCCTGAAAGCGTGGAGACGGTGTTATGCCACTTCGGCCCTGGGCTGGGCCGTTGGTGTTCTTCGTGCTTCTGCCATCTGATGCTCGAACGTGATCGGGGCGAGCCCGTCGTTGGCGCTGTGCCTCCTGCTGGTGTTGTGGAAGT
>NZ_SMKU01000383.1 GCF_004349215.1 Actinomadura rubrisoli
CCGAGCGAGACGATGCCGACGTCCTCGTCCATCAGCAGGTCCAGCGCGACCCGCTGCTCGGCGGACCGGCCGCGCAGCCCGAACACCTCCCGGTCGCCGCGCACCAGCCGGACGGACTTGTCGGGCTGGGTGCGGCCGAGCGCGGACCCGCGCTCCGACAGCAGCCGCAGGCCCGTGTGGCACGGCAGCTCCCGCGCGTCCTCGATGTCCGCGCTCCCGGACTCGTACAGCTCCTCGACCAGCCCGCCGCCGATCTCCAGCTCGCGCATGCCGGTCCAGCCGGACTCGACCACGGCCAGCTCGGCGCGGTACTCCTCGGCGGTCAGCCCGACCGCCGACGCCTTGACCCGCATGGGCAGGTCCTTGGAGACCAGCACCACGTCGCTGCCCTCGCTGGCCAGCCAGCCCGCGACGGACAGGATCCGGGTGTCGTTGTCGCCGAGACGGAACCCGTCCGGCAGGACGCTCGGGTCGGCGTGGTTCAGCTCGACGCGGAGCGTTCCGCCCTGCTCGCCGAGCGGGAGCGCCTCGTCCAGCCGCCCGTGCTCGACGCGCAGGTCGTCGAGCGTGCGCAGGGCCTGCCGGGCGAAGTAGCCGAGCTCCGGGTGATGGCGCTTGGCCTCCAGCTCGGAGATGACGACGATGGGGAGTACGACCTCGTGCTCGGCGAACCGGGTCATCGCCCCCGGGTCGGCGAGCAGGACGCTGGTGTCGAGGACGTACGTGCGCCGGTCCGGAACGGAGGTTCCGGAGGGGATCCCGGACTCGGGACGGCGCGGAGAGGTTGTGGCCACTCGGTCTCCCTGACTAGGGGTGCGATACTCGTCCGCCCGTGAAGGCGGACGCCACTACCGGTGGCGCGACAGACCCGAACACACAGCTCCGGGGGGTCGGCGGGGCCGTCCCCCCGGGAGCGGTACGTCCCTGTACGGCCGGTGCCCCTGGGCAGGGGGCGGCCTGGGGCGGCGATCAGATGCTGACCGTCAGGTGCCGTAGCGCCGATGCCGCGCGGCATAGGAGCGCATGGCCCGGAGAAAGTCGACCTTGCGGAAGTCCGGCCAGTGGACCTCGCAGAAGTAGAACTCCGAGTGGGCGCTCTGCCAGAGCATGAAGCCGGAGAGACGCTGCTCCCCCGAGGTGCGGATGACCAGGTCCGGATCCGGCTGGCCGCGCGTGTAGAGATGCTCCGCGATGTGCTCCACGTCGAGGACCTCGGCGAGTTCCTCGATGCTGGTGCCCCGACTCGCCTGCTCGATGAGCAGAGAGCGCACCGCATCAGCGATCTCACGCCTACCTCCATACCCAACGGCGACGTTCACAATCAGCCCGGGAGCGTCGGATGTCGCCTCACCCGCGTCCTTCAGGACGCGCGCGGTCTTATCGGGCAGCAGGTCGAGGGCGCCGACCGGCTTGACGTGCCAGCCGTCGGCGGCGAGCTGGCCGACGGTGTTCTCGATGATCGCCAGCAGCGGGTCGAGCTCGGCGGCGGGGCGGTTGAGGTTGTCGGTGGACAGCAGCCAGAGCGTGACGTGCTCGACCCCGGCCTCGGTGCTCCACTGGAGCAGCTCGGAGATCTTGTCGGCGCCGCGCTGGTGCCCGGTGTTGACGTCCGTCAGCCCCATCGACCTGGCCCAGCGCCGGTTGCCGTCCAGGATGACCCCGACGTGGCGGGGGGTGATGTCGGTGGGCAGGGACGCCTCGACGCGCCGCTCGTACATCCGGTAGACGGCGTCGCGGACGGCGGCGTACGGGCCGCTGCGGCGGATCGCGGCGGTCAGCGCGTCCCCTTCGAAGGGGTTGCGGCGCACCCCTTCCCTGCGCGCGCCGCCGCGCGACATCCCGCTGCGCCGAACCCCCATCTGGGCATCCCTTCGAGCGACACTCACCGATGCGAAAGACGCTCAATTATGGCCCGACGGCGACACTTCTCCCACCGTTCCGGTGATGTCAGGCTAACGCGCGTACCGGCCCCGGCGTCCTCGATGGCCTGCTCCGGCCCGTTCGGCCTCGGCGAGCACGTCCGCGAGGAAGCGGGCCAGGTCGGCGGAGGTGAGCACCGCGCGGACGCCGCGTCCGCCCGCGCCCCACGCCTCGACGACCGCCCGGCGCGCCACCCGCCATCGTCCGGCCGCGGACTGCTGGCGGCCGACCCACATCGAGGACGTGCGCAGCGTGCACCGCAGTTCGCCGGTGCTGGCGACGTCGCCGCGGTCACGGTACCGGAAGGCGAACAGCTCGGGTTCGCGGGACGCGGCGCCGCCGGGCGGGTCGGGGAAGCGGTCGTCCGGGTCGGGCCAGCGGGCGGCCTGCGGCGAGCCGTCGGCCCGGGCCGCGGCCACGCGTCCGGCGAGATCGGCCAGGAAGTAGCCGCACCGCTCCCCGACGGCGCCGAACGAGTCGCCGTCGCGCCGCAGCTCCAGCGTGACCTCGAACGGGTTGCCGCCCCGGTCGCGCGAGGCCACCGGCACGACGGCGAGATCGGACCCGTCCAGACAGCGCAATCCCCGCATACACCGCACCTCCCCGCCCTGTCCACATCCACTTTCAAGGCACATTAGGCGAGGTCAGCACCATGATCACACCCAGCGCACCTTGAGATCGCGTAATGAAACCGCGAGGCGGTCCTAGACGGACTGGGGGCCGGCGGCGCGGGCCCGTTCGACGTACTCCAGGGCGGTGCGCAGCTCGGAGAGCCATTCGTCGGTGTTCTTGCCGACGAGCCGCACGCACCAGGCGAGCGCGTCGCTGCGGCTGCGGGCGACGCCGGCGTCGACGAGGGTGTCGAGGACGCGGCGCTCGGGCTGGCGCAGCCGGGTCATGACGGGCACCGACAGGGTGGTGAACATCTCCCGCTGGTCGCCGCAGTCGGCGCCCCAGGAGACCTTGTGGCCGAACCGGTGCTCGGCCTCGCGGGCGATGGCGATGCGCTGGTCGCGGGTGCCCTCGCGGAAGCGCTGGATGGTTCCGGCGAGCACGGCGGCCCGCTCGGCATGGGGCGCGTCCGCCGCGGCCGGGGGTTCGGGGAGGCGGCCGACGACGCTGACCTCCTCGCGGTCGAGGACGACCTCCAGCGGGCCCTCGAACCAGCCCTCGGGGAGCCGCCCGGTGAACCAGCCTCTGAGCTGCTCCGCCGTTTCACTCGTTGTCATGTAATCAAAATTACAACCCCTAGGCGAGGTGCGCCACCCTCCCCATCGATTGACATCCACAACCTTTTGAGAGTTACTTCCATTTAATTGTTTCTATCAACTGGAGGTGGCCGTCATGGAGGTGACCTATGCCCGGCGCTGGCTGGGGCTGGGCGCGCTGGCGCTGAGCATGCTGGCGCTGGGGTTCGACATGACGATCCTCAACGTGGCGCTGACGACGCTCTCGGAGGAACTGGACGCGAGCACGAGCGCCCTGCAGTGGATCGTCGACTCCTACCTGCTGGTCTTCGCGGCGCTGCTGCTGCCGGCGGGGCTGCTCGGCGACCGCTTCGGCCGCAAGTGGCTGCTGCTGGCCGGTCTCGGGATCTTCGGCGCGGCCTCGCTCGGCGGGGCGTTCGCCGAAGGCCCGGGCGGCGTCATCGCCGCCCGGCTGTTCATGGGGCTGGGCGCGGCGATCGTCACCCCGCTGTCCATGTCGATGCTCCCGGCGATCTTCCCGCCGGCGGAGCGGACGCGGGCCGTGGCCGTCTGGTCGGCGTCGATGGCGCTCGGGCTCCCGCTCGGGCCGCTCGTCGGCGGCTGGCTGCTGGAGCACTTCTGGTGGGGCTCGATCTTCCTGGTCAACGTGCCGGTGGTCGTGGTGGGCGGGATCGCGGTGGCCCTGCTGCTGCCCGAGACGAAAGACCCGTCCGCCCCGCGCGTGGACGTGCCGGGCTCGCTGCTGTCGATGGGCGGCCTCGTCGCGCTCGTCTACGGCGTCATCGAGGCGCCCGTCCGGGGCTGGGACGGCCCGGTCGTGCTGGCGTCCCTCATCGCCGCGGCGGTCCTGCTGACCGGGTTCGTGCTCTGGGAACGGCGGTGCGAGGAGCCCATGATGGACGTCGGGCTGTTCCGCGACCCGGTGTTCGTGTGGCCGATGCTCGCCGGGATCGCCGCGAGCCTGGTGATGGCCGGGGTCCTCTTCGTCCTGCCGCAGTATCTCCAGGCCGTCCAGGGCAGCGGCGTGCTCGGCACCGGGGTGCGGCTGATCCCGATGCTGCTCGGCCTCATGGCCGGCGGGATCGTCACCGACCGGGTGGCGCCCCGCGCCGGGCACAAGCCGATCATGGTGGTGGGCCTGCTGATGATGGCGGCGGGGCTCGGCTGGGGCGCGTTCACCGCCGTCGGCGACACCTACACCACCGTCTGCATGTGGCTGGTCGTGCTCGGCCTCGGCACCGGGCTGACCCTCATCCCGGCGATGGACGCGCTGCTCGCGTCCCTGCCCGCCGACCAGGCCGGACGGGGCTCCGGCCTGGTGCAGACCCTCCGCCAGACCGGCGGCACCCTCGGCGTCGCGGGCCTCGGCAGCCTGCTCTCGGCGACCTACCGCGACCGCCTGACGACGGACGGTCTGCCCCGCGACGCCGCCGACGCGGCCCGCGACTCGGTGGGCGGGGCGGCGGCGGTCGCGGAGCGCCTGCCCGACCCCGCGCTGCTCACCTCGGCGCGGGACGCCTACGTCCACGGCATGGACGCGGTACTCGGCGCCTGCGCGGTCGGCGCGCTGGCCGTGGGCCTGCTTCTGCTGGCGTTCCAGCCCCGGGGGGCCCGTGAGGATGCGGCGGCCGCCTCCGATGACCGAGAATCGGACCATGAGCACGCCGCTTCCTGAACACCCGATCGACCGCCTTGAGGACAGGATCGCCCGGCTGCCGCTAAGGGAGCGCAAGAAGCTGAAGACCCGGAGGGCCATCCAGGACCACGCCCTCCGGCTCTTCGCCAAGCAGGGCTACGACGAGACCACGGTGGAGCAGATCGCGGCGGCGGCGGAGATCTCGCCCAGCACGTTCTTCCGCTACTTCCCCACCAAAGAGGACGTCGTCGTCACCGACGAGTACGACCCGATCATGGCGGAGCTGTTCCGCGCCCAGCCCGCGCACCTGTCCCCGCTGGAGGCGCTGCGCGCCACGTGCCGCGCGATCCTCCCGCAGATGTACGAGGAGGACCTGGAGAAGATCACCATCCGGCTGCGGCTCACCTCGTCCGTCCCGGCGCTGCGGGCCCGCACGTTCGAGTCGCTGCGGGAGGGCACCCACGCCATCCTGAAGGAGATGACCGCCGAGCGGGCCGGACGCCCGGTCACCGACCCGGAGGTGGAGGCGTTCACCTGGGCCGTGCTGGGCGTGATGCAGGCGGCGATGTACCAGTGGCTGGACGGGACCCCCGCCGAGGACCTCCCGGACATGGTCGACCACAACCTGGAGTTCCTGGGCCGCGGCTGCCCGCTGTAGCGCGTCCGGTCAGCCGGCGATGCGGGCGGCCGCCTGCGGGCTGACCCGCACGGCGCCCCGCATGTTCCGCGTGTAGACGTTCTGGACCTGCACGACCGTGCCCGTCCTGGGCGCGGCGATCATCTTGCCGTTGCCGAGGTAGAGCGCGATGTGGGAGATGTACCCGGGCGCGGTCGGGTCGTTGGCCCAGATCAGCATGTCGCCCGGCTCGGCCTTGCCGTAGGGGATGATCCAGCCCGCACGAGCCTGGTCGGCGGCCACGCGCGGGAGCCTGATCCCGGCGCGGGCGAACGCGTACTGCATCAGGCCGGAGCAGTCGTAGCCGTGCTCCGCCTCGGACTCGCCGCCCCACACATAAGGCCAGCCGAGCCGCGTGTAGGCGGCGCGGATCACGGTCTGCACCTGGCCCGCCGTCATGACCTGCCCACGGGAGGTGGGGACGTTCCCCGAGTCGGCCTTCGGGTAGTCGATCGCGGGATTGACCTCGACGGCCTTGGCCTGCTTGGGCAGCATCTTGCGGAGCTTCTTGATGAACGCGGCGGGCTTGGCCTTGGGCACGCTGATCAGCATCGCGTTGCCGGTGGGCATGCCCATCGCCTGCGCCGTCGCGTGGGAGATGACCGCGTCCACGTCGCTGATGCCCATCGTGGCGTACGCGCCGACCCGCAGCTGCGTCTGGTACTGCTTGCCGCCCACCGGGACCTGGCTGCCGAGCTTGACGCCGCCGTCGCTGCCCATGGTGAAGGAGATCGCGACGTCGCCCGCCGCGACGTTGCGCCAGAGCGCGTCGGACTTGGCGGTCGGCTTCGGCGTGTAGTTGCGGAACGTGGACGGGTCGACGCCCAGCAGGCCGGCTCGCTTGCCCCCGACCATGCCCTGCACGGCGTCGACGACCTCGACGCCGTGGACGCCCTTGGCGCCGCGGACCTTCTCCACCACCTCGGCCGGAAGCGTGGCGGGCGCCGCGACCAGGACGTGCGGGGTGAGCCGCTTGCCCAGGGGCGCCACCGCGCCCGGCGACAGACGGGAGTTCATGGACGCGGCCACGAACTGGGCGCGCTTGTCCTCCCACGCGGATTCGCCCTGGTCACCCTGGCCGTGCGCCACCAGCACCGCGACGTTGGCGGCGAGGGTGGTCAGCACCGAGACGCCGATGATCGTCGGTAGGGCCCGGCGGTTCGGCTTGCGCACTGCGACTCTCCTCGTAGCTCGGGCTGCCCGGCTCCACGACTAACGACTATGACCTAGAAAGGCGACCATCGTCCAGATACCCAGCTCACGGCCGGGGACCCTCGCCAGTTCCGCCTCATCCGGTCAGTACCGTCTCAGCTACTCAGTAGTAACATTAAGCCGCAACGAGATCAAGGTCACGTTGCCACAAAAGAGACAACTACTCGAACGGGGCACGAAGTTCCCGGACGAGATCCGCCGGCGCCGTCACCGGGAGCCGGCAGACGAACCCCTGGCAGACATAGGCCGCGGGGACCCCGTCCACGAGCCCGCGCCCCTCCAGCAGGGGGACACCGCCCGCGTCGGGCTCGCCGACGCTCACCACCGTCCCCGGCGCCACCGCCATCAGCGCCGTCTGGTGCAGGACCCGCGTGCGCTCGTCGTCCCGGTGGCCGATGACCGCGACTTCCAGCGGCCCCGCGGAGCGCGCCTCCGCCACCGCCAGCCCCCAGCCCGCGAACCGCGCGTGCTTCTCCGCGAGCGCCCCGGCCGGCGCCAGAGCCGCCTCCGCGGACTCCCGGTGCCAGTCCGAGCCCGTCAGAGCGGCGAACGACAGCAGCGCGCCCGCCGCCGCGAACTGACCGGACGGCGTGGCGTTGTCCGTCGGATCCTGCGGGCGCCGGAAGAGCCGCTCGGCGTCGTCGGCGGTGTCGTAGAACCCGCCGGACCCGTCACCGAACCGCTCTAGGACGGTGTTCAGAAGCTCACCCGCGAGCCGCACGTGCCCGGCCTCACCCGTCACGGAGTGGAGGGCGAGCAGCCCTTCCGCCACATCGGCGTAGTCCTCCAGGACACCGGCGTTCGCCCCCGCCGAACCGTCCCGCGACGTCCGCGCCAGGCGGCCGTCCTGCACATGCACCTCGACGAGCAGCCGGGCCACCTCCTCAGCCGCGCTCACCAGGTCCGGACGGTCGAACAGGGCACCGCACTCGGCCAGCGCCGCGACCGCCAGCCCGTTCCAAGCGGCCACGACCTTGTCATCCCGCGCAGGCGGCACCCTGTGCGCGCGCGCCGACAACAACGCCGTACGAACACGCTCGTACCGCTCAGGATCCCCGGGGTCACTCAGAAGCTGCAGAACGGACGCCCCCTGCTCGAACGTCCCCGTCACCTCGAAGAGCCCCTCGGCGTAGGCGCCCTCCTCCTCGCCGAGCACCTCCCGCAGCTGCGCGGGCGTCCAGACGTAGTACTTGCCCTCCACGCCCTCACTGTCGGCGTCCAGCGCCGAGGCGAGCCCGCCCTCGGCCGTCCGCAGATCGCGCAGCATCCAGTCGCACGTCTCCAGCGCCACCCGCCGCGCGAACGGCGTGCCCGTCAGCCGCCACCAGTGCGCGTAGACCCGCGCCAGCAACGCGTTGTCGTACAGCATCTTCTCGAAATGGGGGACGACCCAGTCCGCGTCCACCGAGTAGCGGGCGAACCCGCCGCCCAGCTGGTCGTACATCCCGCCCCGCGCCATCGCCTCCAGGGTGTGCCCGGCCATCGCGAGCGCCTCGGGATCCGCCGTCCGCGCGTGGTGCCGCAGCAGGAACTCCAACGCCATCGACGGCGGGAACTTCGGCGCCCCGCCGAACCCGCCCCGCTC
>NZ_SMKU01000384.1 GCF_004349215.1 Actinomadura rubrisoli
CTGGAGAGCCGGAGCGGGGCGGGGCGCTGGATGCTGGACGTGGTCGGTGGCTCGTTCGGGTACGTGGCCATCGGCGGCAGCCGCGACGCCAAGGGCAACCATCCCGCGGTGTGGGCGTCGTCCGACGGCGGGAAGTGGACGCTCCAGGTACTGCCGCTGCCCGGTGCCGGGATCACCGAGGGCCACCTGACCCACGTCGCGGTGCGCGGCAACGTGCTGGCCGCCGCCGGTATCGGGGCGACCCCCAAGGGGCTGGTCTGGATCGGCTACGTCTCGTCCGACGCCGGCAAGACGTGGCGGCAGGTCCCCGCACCCGGCGGCGCCGAGAAGTTCATCGTGACCGCGCTGGCCGCCACCCCGAAGGGCTTCGCGGCCACCGGGACGACGTCGACCGGCTCGACGGGCACGGATGTGGTGTCGTGGACCTCGCCGGACGGCGCGTCCTGGCGTTCCTCGACGCCGGGCGGGACGGGCCTCGGCGGAGGCGGCGACCAGCAGATCAGCGGGCTCGCGGCGTTCAAGGGCTCGCTCCTCGGCGTGGGCCGCAGCACCGACGCGCGCGCGGACCAGCCCGTCCTCTGGACCAGGCCCGTCCCCTGAGGAACGTCGCCTGCCGACTCGCCATCCGCGGCCCCTGGGCGGCGACGGACCTTAGAGATCGCGGGGAATGTAGGGCTCTGGGCGGGCGTGCCGGGGGACGTACGGGTCTTTCTCGGCCGTCGGATCCGGGTCGTCCGCCGGGACTGTGCCAGAGCGCGAGCGGTTGCGGCGCGCGCCGTACGGCGCGACGATCCGCCGGTAGAAGGGGCGCCGGATCGCGGTGGGGACGAAGCGGTAGCCGCCCCGCACGACCACGTTGCGCCAGTACTGCGGGCCCGTGATGAAGCCCTCGCGGCGCATCTCGCGCTGGAGCCGCAGTTCCGAGCGCAGCAGCGCGCGGCCGCCGCGCCGCTCGTAGGCGCCGTCGCCGACCCGGTAGTAGACGAGCGGCTCGGCGACGTTGACCATCCGCGCGCCGCCCGCGATCATCCGGACGAACAGCCAGTAGTCCTCCATCAGCGGCAGGTCGCCGTAGCCGCCCGCGGCGATCACCGCGCTGCGCCGGTACACCACCGTCGGATGGTTGAACGGGTCGTGCAGGCGCGAGTAGCGCGCGATGTCGGCGGGGTCGCTCGGCGGGGTGCGCCGCCCCACGATGTCGGTGGTGTCGGCGCCGAACTCCAGCAGGCCCGCGCCCACCAGGTCCGCGCCCGCGCGGACGAGCGGCACCTGCGCCTGGAAGCGGTGCGGCATGGCCACGTCGTCGGCGTCCATCCGGGCGACGATGTCGTGGCGGGCGGCCTGGAGCCCGGCGTCCAGCGCGGGCCCGAGGCCGCCGTTGCGCTCCAGCCGGACGAGCGTCACCTCGACCGGGCTGGAGGCGACCAGCCCGTCCAGGCACGCCGCCAGCGCGGGCCCGACCGGCCCGTCCTGGACCAGGACCACCTGGTCGGGACGGAGCGTCTGATCGCACACCGCGCTGCGGAAGGCGTCCCGGACATACTCCTCCCGGTCACCGTCGTAGACGGTCATCAGCAAGCTGAAGGGTTCGGGAGGCATGCGGTCGGGTTCCAGACGGGAGGCTCGCCCGGCAGAGCCCGTTGCGGGGGCCGGCTCCTCTGGGCAGGGAGTTGAGCGGTCGCGTTCAGTTATCTCGTCCTAGATGGGACGCTTTACTCTGGTTGGTGGTTGCGCGTCGCCAAGATACCGGTGGGTTGTAACGGGCTTTCGGGAAACGCCGCATCCGCTCAGCTCTGGCCGCAAAGGTCCTGGTCAGCGCGGATCTCTCCGGCCACCTTCGGCACCGCCTTGTTCACGCCGCGCAGGGCCGCGCCGTCCTTGCCGATGAGCAGGTAGACGTAGCCGGGCTTGCCAGGCGCCCAGGCGCGCGGCGGATGCCCGGGTATCGCTATCGCCAGGCGCGCCGCCTGCCGCTCGGCGCCCGGCCCGTACAGGATCTGGGTGCGGGCGGACGACGACGCCTTGCGGGTGCCGACCTTCACGACCTGGAACCCGCGCTCGGTGAGCTGCTCGGCCGTCCGCTGCCCGAGCCCCTTCGCCCTGGTCGCGTTGTAGACGGCGACCTTGACCTGGGCGGGCGGGACGGGCCGCGCACCGTTCCCCTGAGCCGGGACGGGCGCCGGCGCCGGCTCGGGCGGTGCGTTGTCCTCGCGGATGGCGTTGAACAGCGGCTCGGCCTGCGCCTGGTTGAACTGGACGCGGTTCTTGTCCTGCGGGAACGGCTGCACCGGGACGGTCACGAAACGGACCTTGCCCGCGCTCATCCCCCGCAGGCCGCCCGCGAGCTTCTGCATCACCGACAGCGTGAACCGGTCGTCGGCCTTGATGGACTTGGTGGCGGCGGAGAGGAAGGAGTAGGTCCGTCCCGGATCGGTGAGCATCCCCTTGTCGGTGGCCTTCCGGACGACCGAGGCCATGAACGCCTGCTGCCGCTTGATCCGGTCGAGGTCCGAGCCGTCGCCGAGCACGTAGCGGGTGCGGACGTAGCCGAGGGCCTGGTCGCCGTGGACGACCTGGCGCCCCGCCTTCAGGTGCAGCTCGGCCTTGGGGTCGTCGATGCGCCTCGGCACGCAGATCTCGACGCCGTCCAGCGCGTCCACGACCCGCTTGAAGCCGGCGAAGTCCACCTCGACGAAGTGGTCGATGCGGACCTTGGTGAGGGCCTCGATGGTCTTCCAGGTGCAGGCCGGGCCGCCGTTGGAGAACGCCGTGTTGATCATCGCGAACTGCGGCGGGGTGGAGCCGCCGCCCGGCTTCTTGCAGGACGGGATGCTCACCATCGAGTCGCGGGGGAAGCTGATGCCGATGGCGTGCTCGCCGCCGGGCGACAGGTGCAGCAGGATCGTGGTGTCCGAGCGCTGGCCTGCCTCCGTGCCGTAGCGGGAGTTCTCGCCCGCCCGGCTGTCGGAGCCCATCACCAGGATGTTCATCGCGTTGTTCAGCTTGGCGGGACGGTTGTCGCCGAGCTTGCCGTCCACGTTCTCGCGGTCGATCTGGCCGTCGAGCCGCCGCCAGAACCCGTACGCGGTGAGGCTGCCCGCCACCAGGACCACCGACATCGCGATCGACACCCAGCCGAGGACGCGCCAGACACGCCCCCTCGCCGGCGGTCCCGGCGGCTGGGGGGCGGCGGTGTCCGCGAAATACACCGGAGACGGCGCGACGGCTCGCTGCATCCGTAACATTTCAGCACAGTTTGGACATCGGTCACGCGCGCCACGGCAAAGTCGCCCAGGCAGGGGATCCGCGCCCCGGACCACGCCCCCGCCGGCCTCCGGATCGCGTCCGGGCCGCGCCCCGGATCGCGGACCGGGGGCCACTAGACTCGGGTGAGGATGAGCACGAGCACCGTAGACGCACTGACCGACCAGGCCATGGTCGTGCTACAGGATCGGCCGGTGGTCCCGCTGAGCGCCTGGCTGGCCAAGGTCGTCGGGGAATGCGCCGGAAGCGGCCGCACCCTGCAACTCGTCACCCCCCTGAACTCCCGGCTCTCCCTGCCGCTGCGCACGGCGGCGGCCGGGGCCGATGTCCAGTGGGTCGTCCGCAACGGCGACGGCTACTACGAGGGCCTGACCGGACGGCCGCTGAAGTGGAGCGGCGCGACGTTCGTCCCCGTCCCCGAGGCGCGCGACTACGCCCCCGGGTTCACCACCCGTCCCACCGGCCCGATCGGTTCGCAGCTCACCCTCGTCTACCGCATCAGGCACGGCACCCGGGGCGACATCGGCGGCCCGGTTGAGCGCCTCTTGCAACTTCTGACGGGTAAGCCGCCCGCCGGGCTCGGCCCCACCGAGCCGCTCGAACACCCTTGGCGCAGCGACCGGCTCACCGAGTACGCGCGCGGACGCTCCACCGCCCGGCTCATCGTCGCCGGCGACGGTCCGCGCCCCGCCCAGGCCATCGGCGACTACACCACCATCGAGGGCGGCGGCCTCGCCGAGGTCACCACCGTCACGGTCGGCTACGCCGCCGAGGACCCGCCGCCGCTGCGGCACCTGCCGTCCCTCGTCGGCGCGCTGGCCGCCGACCAGCCGGTCGCGTCCCTGTTCGTCCAGCTCACCCCTGGCCGGGCCGACCTCACCACCGAGCCCCGCTGGACGGGCGCGCCCGCCCCGGTCGCGCTGGCCGTCGCGGGCACCGTGCCCGGGCCGAACGGCATCCCCGGCCAGCAGGTCGGCCCGCCGCGCACCCCGCTGACGCTCTTCCCGCTCGGCGACGGCCGGTCCCCGGACGGCTGGCAGCGGCACAGCCTGCTGATGCAGCACCTTCAATCCGGCTGAGCCGCACCCCCTTTTCCGCGGCACCGGACGGAACGAGCAGCACAAACCGGGATTGGCCCCCTTGGCCGCGACATAGGCCGCAACTAGCTGATGATCTCCCGGTAAGGGATGAGGTACCGTCCTGCCATGGAACAGGCGGGCCAGCTCGACGCGCTTGAGCGGGCCGTCGAGGGAACCCTCTCGGAGGGGATGCTCGAATTCGACGGCGACGAGGCGGTCCTGCGGATCGACGGCTCGCTCGTCCTGACGGCCGGCTGGTTCGTGTCCTTCGGCGTCGGCGGCGTCGTCCTGCTGCTGGCCGGCGCGCTCCTGTCGCTCACCGGCATGCAGGACGAGGCGCGCTGGGCCCTCGCGCCCGGGGCGACGCTGCTCACCCTCGTCCTCGGCTACATCCTGCTGCTGCGCTTCACGCCGCTGCCCGCCCTGTGGCCCGACCTGGAGCTGCGGTTCACCGAGCGGGCCATGGTCCACCGCCGCGCCCGCGTCCCGTTCGGCGAGCTGCGCCCCGAGCACCTGGTGTGGAAGAACGGACGGTTCTTCCGGCGCCTGTGCGTCCGCCACCCCTCCCTCCGCACGCAGCTCGCCGGGTTCTTCATCAGCGAGGAGCGGCAGGCCGCCGAGTTCCAGCGGGTGCTGTGGGAGCTGATCTCCGCGCCCGACGTGCCCGGCATCCTCGCCCACGACGGCGGCCTGACCCCGGTGCAGCGCTGGATCATCGGCGCGGGCGCCCCCTACGGCGCCATCAACGGCTTCCGCCTCGACCGGCTCGGCGCCGCGACCGGGACCGCCGGGACCGCCGACCGCCGCACCGCGCAGGAGCTGCTCCACGAGCCGTGGGGCGCCTACGACCTCGAACAGCTCCTCGCCGCCGTGAACTGGCTCGTCCAGGACGGGCACCGCGCCGACTTCGCCCAGGACGCCGCGCTCGCCGCCCGCACCCCCGCCGAACAGCGGGAGTACGCGGCGCTGCTGAGCGAGGTCGACGGCCTCATCGCCACCGACCGGCTCGAACCGCCGTTCGTCGAGCTGCTGATCGAGCTGGTGCGCGTCCGCTACGGGGACGAGGGCGACGCCTACGCCCGGCTCGTCCCGCCGCTGCTGCGCGACGAGCCCGGCGCCGACGCCAGCGAGCAGGGCGCCGAGCTCGCCCAGTTCCTGCACCGGCTCTTCAACGACCGCGACCACGCGGCCGAGGAACTGCACCGCCTGAACGCCCTCGTCGACCCGGAGCTGCGCGCCAACACCGGCCGGTTCCTGATCTGGGACTACGGCCGCGCGCTGATGCTCTACCGGTGGGGCCACATGGTGGGCTGGCTGACCGAGGAGTACTGCTGGGAGCGGATGCTCCCGCTGGCGCTCGACATCCAGCGGCGCTACTCGTCCTGGCGCGACATGGCGACCTGCTACCTCCAGGGCCGCCTGCTCTGGTCCGGCGGCGGCGGGCGGGCGCAGGCGGAGTACGAGCGCCTGATCGGGCAGTTGGCCACCGACCCGCGCAGCCCCTGGAACCTCGTCCCGTGGGGCCTGGACCTCACCCGTGATTGGCCTTGACTCCAGGACGCGGGAATGGCCGTCCAATCGAGTGCGCTGGAACGTGGCATACCTTTACCAGCCCGCCCGATAAATCATTCATCAAGCGGGGTGAATTGTTTCCCGGCCGGGCCTGCGAACGGGGTCAGCCGCCGATGATTCCGCCCTGATACGAGGCGCCGTCCACCCCGCCGAACGCGCCACCACCGGTGCCCACACCGCCCTCGCCCGACCCGCCCGGACTGGACGCACCCGACCCGCCCGGACTGGACGCACCCGGCCCGCTCGCGGGGCCACCGCCCTGGTCGCCCGCCTTCCAGCTGCGGGCCGGGGCGTCGCTGGCCCCGTCCGGGTAGACCGTCCCGCCGAGCCAGTGGACGAGCGAGTCGGCGAACTTGCGCGCCACCCGCAGCGCCTCGGGCACGTCGGCGACGGCGCGGACGTCGACCCACCAGACGGGCGCGACGACCCTGGCGGCGAAGTCGGCGCCGAGCAGCCGTCCGATCTCGCCCTGCACCGACACCTGGACCGCGTCCTCGATCGAGACGAGCAGCCGGCCCCCGGGGTCGTACAGCCGGGTCGGCTCCGGCTCGCCGCCGCGCAGCTCCAACTCCTCGCCCATGGCGATCATGCCGTCGGCGACGGCGTGCACGTCGGGACGGCGGCGCACGAGCGCGACCAGGTCACTGCTCATCGGGTCACCCCAGCGGTGAGCGAGCGCGAGAACACCTCGTGCACGACCCGGGTCACCGCGACCCGGGCGGCGGCGGAGATCCTGGTCATGTCCAGGGAGCTGCCGGTGGCCAGGTGCCGGTCGTAGGGGACGGCGACCACGGGCAGGCCCCAGGCGGTCAGCATCTGGTGCGCCCGTTCGAGGTCGGCGCCGACCTGCGGGGCGTGCGACACCATCGCGATGACCGTCCGGGGCAGCAGCGCCTGCTGGTTGTTGGTGGCGAACCACTCCAGCGCCCCACGCGCGCTGAGGGCGCCGTCGACCGTGCCGGGCGTCACCAGCACGAGCCCGTGCGAACCGGCGATCACGCCGCGGTTCAGCTCGGTGAGGATGCCCGCGCCGCAGTCGACGACCGTGGCGGCCACGTACCGGCTGACCAGGCTGAGCGCGTTCTGGAACGTCTCCAGCGTGAACTCGCCCGCGATGCGACCGCCGCGCGTGGACGACAGGACGAACAGCCCCTCGGGAGTGCGCGTCAGGAACCGCGCCGCATCCTCGAACGAGTGCGGGCCCTGCGCGACCAGGTCGAACAGCGAAAGCTGCGAGCGGACACCCAGCCGCAGCGGCAGCGACCCGAGCTCGGCGTCGGCGTCGGCCGCCAGCACCCGGTCGGCGCGGTGCCGCGCCAGCTCGGTGGCCACCAGCGCCGCCATCGTCGTCTTGCCCGCGCCGCCGCGCACGCTGGCGACCGCGATCTGCCGGGAACTCGGCACCGACCGCTGCATCAGGTCGGCGAACGCCGCCAGCTCCCTGGCCTCGCGCGCCCCGCCGCCGACCGCCTTGCGAACACCGCGTCCCATGCGGCGCGCCAGCGGATCGCCGTGCTGGTTCTTGCGGACGAGGTCGTCGGCCGGGATCTGAGCAGGCGCACCCGCCTGACCATGCAGCCCCTGCTGGCCCGGGTGCCCGGTCTGGCCTGGATGCCCGGTCGGGCTCGGGTGCCCGGTCTGGCCCGGGTGTGCCGCCTGGTCGGGCGCAGGAGGCTGGCCGGGCAGGACGGGGGCAGCCGAGTAGGCGTCGGACCGTCCAGAACCACCGCCCCCATCGCTGGACGACGGGATCGCGCCGAGGACGGGATTGACCGCCGACTCCCAGTCGAAGTCGGACGTGACGAGCGGGTTGACATGCGGAGGCTCGACCGAGGCATCCGTCGGCAACTCCGCCGCAGCCTGCTCGGCAGCACCCTGCTGCGCGAGGGCCTGCTGAGCCGCGGCCTGCTGCGCGGCCAGTTGCTGCGCGGTCAGTTGCTGTCCCGCAACCTGCTCCGCCGCGCCCTGCTGAGCAGCCGCCTGCTCCGCCGCAACCTGCTGGGCGGCAGCCTGCTCGGCCGCAGCCTGTTGAGCGGCCGCTTGTTGGGCGGCCGCGAGCTCAGCCGCCGCGGCCTGCTGAGCCGCACCCTGATCCGCAGCCGCTCGCTGGGCGGCAGCCTGCTCCGCCGCGGCCTGCTGGGCAGACGCGTGCTCAGCCGCCGCAGCTTGCTGAACCGCACCCTGATCCGTAGCCGCCTGCTCCGCCGCAGCTTGCTGAGCGGCTGCCTGCTGAGCAACCGCTTGCTGGGCGGCGGCGGCTGGCGGAGCGGCGGCGGCTTGGTGTGGGGC
>NZ_SMKU01000385.1 GCF_004349215.1 Actinomadura rubrisoli
GGGTGCCAGGAGGGCCGCGGCGTCGTCGGTGGCGGCGGTGATGGGGACGCGGATGGAGCTGGACGAGAGGTCCACCGTCACCTGGGCGCCCGTGGGGGTCTCGGTGTTGTAGTCGGCGTCGGTGCCGGCGATGACCAGGGCCAGGCGGTGGCCCTTCTTGAGCAGGTACTCCTGGCTGAGCGTCTCCCAGCGGACGCCGTAGTACTTGCCCGGGGTGAGCGGGGACGGCCTGCTGAGCGAGGTGCGGTTCTGGGCGTCCAGCCAGCCGCGGGCGACGACGTTCACCGGGGAGGTGATCGTCTTGGTCTTCGTCTGCTTGTAGCAGGCGTCGTCGGTCGGGATGCTCTCGCCGTGGCAGTCCTCGGTGGTGAGCGTCTGGATGCCCGAGCCCGCGCCGAGGTAGTTCACGCGGGTGTCCTCGCCGTAGTCGACGAGCAGGGCGGTCACGTTCGAGGTGGGCTTGTCGAGCTTGACGGTGAGGCGGGCGTCGGGTGTGCCGGACAGCCGGGCCGTCGCCGGCAGCTCGCCCGAGACGTAGGCGAGGCGGTGGGGCTTGCCGGTGGTGGGGTCGGTGACCATCTCGGCCTCGGTGTGGCCCCTGCCGCGGGTGCCGGGCGCGTCGGTGAAGGTCCCGGTCGAGCCCTTGGGGGCGCGCTTGAGGCCGAGCGAGCCGTCCGCGCCGGGGCGCAGGGTGATGGTCGCCGCCCGGCGGGACGGCCAGTCGGACTGGGTGATCCACTGGTCGGGGCCGACCTCGATGTCCGCGCGGGGCTGCCGGAGGACGTCATTTCCGATCTTGTGGAGCTCGTGGTCGAACCACTTGTGCAGGGTCGCCACCCACAGGTCGCGGCGGGTGTCGAAGGGGTCGACGTGGCCGCGCTGGGACAGCCAGACCTTGCGGCGCACGCCGCGCTCGGCGAGGGCGTTCCACCACTTGGCGAAGTGGTCGTCCTTGACGTTCAGGTCGTTGACGCCGTGGAAGGCGAAGACGCTCGCGCGGACGTCGCCGACGCGGCCGATGGTGCCGTGCCGGTAGTCGGCGGTCTTCCAGTAGGCGTTGTAGTTGCCGGTCGCGTCGTCCTCGCCCTTGTCGAGGTCGGCGTTGACCGCCGCGCACTTGGCGGGCGGGTCGGTGTCGACGGTGTCGGCGAGGCCGGGCTGCTCGTCGGTCCAGTACTTCACGCCGTTCATGCGGCTGTAGTCGTACCAGCTGCTGATGGCCGCGATCGGGACGATCGTCTCCAGCCCCTTGACGCCGGTCGCGGCGACGCCGTTCGCGAGCGTGCCGTCGTAGGACTTGCCGATCATGCCGGTGCGGCCGGTGGTCCAGGTGGCCTTGGCGGGGGAGCCGTCGGGCTTGAACGCCTTGGCGCGGCCGTTCAGCCAGTCGACGACCGCCTTGCCGCCCAGCACGTCGGACGGGCCGCCGCTGACCGGGCAGCCGTCCGAGCGGGTGGTGCCGACCATGTCCACGGCGAGGAACGCGTAGCCGCGCGGGACGAAGTAGTTGTCGTAGAACAGGGGGAACTTGACCGGGTTCCCGTTCGCGTCGTAGACCTTGCGCTCGCTCTCGTTGCCCCGTCCGAGGTTGTCGTAGTACGGGCTCTCGTCCATGATCACCGGCACCTTGAGCCCGTGGTCGGACTCCTTCGGCCGGACGATGTCGACGTTCACCCGGTCGCGCTTGCCGTCGCGGTCGCTGTCCACGCTGGACTCGACGTAGACGTGCTCGCGGATCGCGTCCTTGTAGGAGAAGACGGGCTGGGTCACGCCGTCCCTCACCACGATCTTTGGGACCGGCCGGGCGACGGCCACCGCGCCGCCCGCGCCGATGAGCGCCGTTCCGGTCAGGACGGCGACGGTCATGGTCCGCCGGGTTCGTCTCAGGGATCGCCTGGCCAACCCGCACCTCCGGGAACTGGGAAGATGATCTATACCGGGCACAGGTTCCTCGTCCGCGGGCGCCGGGTAAAGGGCGTCGCTCGACGAACTCCGGCCGGTTTTGGTCACAACCTGCCCTTGCGCACCCGGCCCGTCCGGAACCCGTGTCGCGGACGGTCCGTTCCGCGCCCGGAGGGTGCCCGGCACGCGGTCCGGGCACCCTCCCGCCACCAAACGATCTACGGAGGCGACGATGGGCTGGAGTTACCGCAAGTCAATCCGGAAGGGGCCGTTCCGCATCAACCTGTCCAAGCGCGGCGTGGGGCACAGCGTCGGCGCCCGGGGCGCCCGCTACAGCCGGTCCGCCGACGGGCGGCGAGAGATGACGTTCCGGATACCGGGGACGGGCCTGTCGTGGCGCCGCCCGCTCGGCCGGCGCCGCTCCCGGCGGTGAGCCGGGCCCGGCCGCTCAGGTCTCGATCAGGCAGGCCTTCTCGCGGGTGTAGGCGAGAAGGGAGTCGTGGCCGTAGCCGCTGTCCTTCACGCCCTCCAGCGGGAACACGACCTTGCGGTAGGTGTTGACCCAGACCGTGCCCGTCTCCAGGGCGCGGAACATCCGCTGGGCGGTGCCGAGGTCGCGGGTCCACACGCCCGCCGCCAGCCCGTAGGACGAGTCGTTGGCGATGGCGACCGCCTCCTCCTCGGTGTCGAACGGGAGGACCACCGCGACCGGGCCGAAGATCTCCTCCTGGCAGACGCGCAGCGCGTTGTCGTCGGTCGCGAACAGGGTCGGCTCGACCCAGTAGCCGCCCGCGCGGCGGCCGTCGACGAGTTCGGGGCCGGACCGGCCGCCGAACACCATCTCCGCGCCCTCCTTGGCGCCGATCTCCAGGTAGGACGTGACGCGCTCGTACTGCTCGCGCGACACGATCGGGCCCATCGTCGTCTCGGGGGACAGCGGGTCGCCCAGCCTGATCCCGGCCGCGATCGCGCTCATCCGCTCGATCATCTCGTCGTACACGGGGCGCTGGACGAGGATCCGCGACCCGCCGTAGCAGATCTGCCCGGCGTTCGCCGTGAAGATCGCCTGCGTGGTCACCCCGGGCGCGGCCCTGTCCAGGTCGGCGTCCGCGAAGACGATGTTGGGCGACTTGCCGCCGAGCTCCAGGGCGAGCGGTTTCAGCGCGTCCGCCGACGCCCGGGTGATGATCTTCGCGGTGTCCACCGAGCCGGTGAGGCTGATCTTGTTGACCCCGCGGTGCCGGACGAGCGCGTCGCCGACCTCCTCGCCCAGCCCGGACACGATGTTCAGCACTCCGGGCGGCAGCACCTCGCGCAGCAGCTCGCCGACCCGCAGGGACGAGGCGCTCGCCTGCTCGGCGGGCTTGATGACGACCGTGTTGCCCGCCGCGAGGGCCCAGGCCGCCTTGGCCGACAGCGTCGAGATCGGCGAGTTCCACGGGATGATCCCGAGCGTCACGCCGTACGGCTCGCGCCGCGTGAGCCCGAGCGTGCCCGGCCCGAAGTCGACGCTCCTGCCCTCGACCGCGGCGGAGCACTCGGCGGCGGCCATGTTCCACAGGTAAGTCATGCCGGGAAGGTCCCGCTCGGCCGTCTCGGTGATGATCCGCCCGTTGTCGGTCGTCTCCAGCTCGGCCAGCTCGCGGGCGTTCTCCGCGAACACGTCCGCGACCTTGCGCAGGAAGCGGGCGCGCCCGGCCGCCGGCATCCCGGCCCAGCGGGGGAACGCCGCGCGGGCCGCCGCCACGGCGGCGTCCGCGTCCGCCGCGGTCCCGCGCGGGACCCGGGCCCAGACCTGCCCGGTCGCCGGATTGACCGAGTCGAGCGTCCCGCCCCCGCCGGAGCGCGTGAGCTCACCGCCGATCAGGTTCTGAAACTCGCGCAGCTCTGCCATCGCCGTCCCTTCGCGGATCCCGTCGTACGGTGACCAAGCGTACGCTTGGTCAACCTCGGGAGGGAAGCCGGGGCCCCATTGCGCCCGATGCCGCTATTCCCTACTATTCCGGTTTGTTTAGTAAAACGGGTGAGAAAGTAGGCATACGTGAGCGAGACAGAGCGCGGAGCGGACGAGGCGTCCGGACGGGGGATCAGCCGCCGGGGCGCCGTCGCGGCGATGGCCGCGGCCACGGCGGCCGGGACCGCGCTCGCCGGAGCCGGGACGGCCGAGGCGGAGACCCGCGAGCGCCCGTTCCAGGCCGACCCGCGGCCGGGCGGCTCCGCGCGGCCCAACATCCTGATCATCCTCGGCGACGATCTGGGCTGGGCCGACCTGGGCTGCTACGGCTCGCCGGAGATCCGCACGCCCCACCTGGACGGGCTCGCCCGGCAGGGCGTCCGCTTCACCGACGCCTACTCCGCCGCCGCCGTCTGCTCGCCCACCCGTTTCGGCCTCTACACCGGCCGCTATCCGGGACGGCTGCGCGGCGGCCTTGAGGAGCCGATCGCCCGCCCGGACGAACTGCACGGCATCCCCCGGGACCACCCGACGCTGGCGTCCCTGCTGAAGGGCGCCGGGTACGCCACCGCGATGTTCGGCAAGTGGCACTGCGGCTACCTGCCCTGGTACAGCCCGCTGAAGTCCGGCTGGGACACCTTCTTCGGCAACCTGTCCGGCGCCGTCGACTACTACTCCAAGATCACTACCGAGGGGCGCGACCTCTACGAGGGCGAGACGCCGGTCGAGTCGCTCGGCTACTACACCGACACGCTCGCCGACCGCGCCGCGGCGTTCGTCCGCGAGCGGCACGACCGGCCCTGGCTGCTCAACCTCAACTTCACCGCCCCGCACTGGCCGTGGGAGGGGCCGGGGGACCGCGCGGTGAGCCGGGAGATCACCTCCCGCGTCCAGGCGGGCGACGGCCAGGCCCTCTGGCACCAGGACGGCGGGTCGCTCGCGACGTACCGGCGCATGGTCGAGGCGCTGGACGCGGGCGTCGGGCGCGTCCTGCGCGCGCTCCGCGAGACCGGCCAGGAACGCGACACGCTGGTGCTGTTCTCCAGCGACAACGGCGGCGAGCGGTGGTCGTACCAGTGGCCGCTCACCGGCGCCAAGGCCGGGCTGAACGAGGGCGGGATCCGGGTGCCCAACCTCCTGCGCTGGCCCGCCCGGATCCGTCCCCGCCAGGTGAGCGGCGTGCCCGTCATCACCCAGGACTGGACGGCGACGATCCTGGAGATCACCGGCGTCCGGCCCGCCGCGTCCCACCCCCTGGACGGCCGGAGCATCGCCCCCTACCTGCTGCGCGGCGCGCGCCCGCCCGAGCACGACCTGTTCTGGCGCACCCGGACCTCGCGGGCGCTGCGCCGCGGCCGGTGGAAGTACCTGCGCGCGCCGCGGGCCGCCGGGGCCGCGCCCGCCGACGCGCTCTACGACCTGGCCGCCGACCCCCGCGAGCAGGCCGACCTGGCCCGCCGCCGCCCCGACGTCCTCACGGCGCTCAGCGCCCGCTGGGAGGAGATCAACAAAGACCTCCTCCCTTATTCCTGACCTACTCCCTACGCGGTCGCCAGGCGGGAGAGCATGGTGGGGAGGGGGCCGTCGTGGACGACGGTGAGGCGGCGGGTGGCGCGGGTGAGGGCGACGTAGAGGTCCTGGCCGCCCTTGGGCGACTCGCCGAGGATCCCGGCCGGGTCCACGACGACCACCGAGTCGAACTCCAGGCCCTTGGCCTCCTCGGCGGTCAGCACAACGGCGGGGGAGTCCAGCGCCTCCGGCGTCGCGCCGGCGGCCGCGTCCGGGAGGGCGGCGAGGACCTGCGGGTGCCGCGCCCCCGAGACGATCACGGCGAGCCGTCCCTCCTCGACCCCGCCGCCCGCCCTGGCGGACGCGTCCGGCACCACGGCGGCCAGCTCGGACCGGACGAGGTCCGGCAGGCCGTCCACGCCCATCGCGACCGCGCGGGGCGGCGCGCCGTCGTCGCGGACGGGCACCGGCGGCACCTCCCCGGGCGCCACCGCCGCCAGCACGTCCTCCGCCACCTTCATGATCGCGGCGGGGGTGCGGTAGTTGACCATGAGGCGCTGCTCGCGCCAGCGGCCCGGCACGTACCGGTCGAGCATCTGGCCCCAGGACGCGGCGCCCGCCGCGCTGCCGGTCTGCGCGATGTCGCCGACGACGGTGAGGGACCGGGTCGGGACGCGGCGCATCACCGCCCGCCAGGCCATCTCCGACAGCTCCTGCGCCTCGTCCACGATCACGTGCCCGTAGGCCCACTCGCGGTCGGCCGCGGCGCGCTGCGCGGTGGTGAGCGCCGGGCCGCCGTCGCGGTGCTGCTCGGCGAGCGCCTCCGCGTCGACGACACCGCCCGCGTTCATGTCGGCCGCCCCGGTCGCCTCGATCACCTCGCGCGCGTACCGCTCGGCGTCGCGGCGCTCCCGCTCGGCGGCGCGGCGGCTGCGGGCCCGCTCGGCGGAGTCGTCCGTGCCGAGCAGCTCGGCGGCCTCGTCCAGCAGCGGGACGTCGGAGACCGTCCAGGGGGCGTTGCGCGGACGGTGCAGCGGCGCGGTCTCGCGGACGCCGGCCGCCGCCCCCAGCCGGGCCAGGGTCTCGGGGTCGGCGAAGAGGTCGGCGAGCAGCTGCTCGGGCGTCAGCTCCGGCCAGAGGGCGTCGAGCGCGGCCCGGATGCCCGGCTCGTGCCACATCGCCTCCTTGGCCAGGCGCAGCTCGGCCTCGTCCATCAGCGGCTCGTCCACGGCCTCGTCGAGCAGCTCCTGGAGCCACTGGGGGACCTGGCCCGACTTCGTGATCTCTTCGAGCGGCTCGTCGATGATCCGGTCGTACTGCTCGGCGCGGTTCAGGGCGAGCGCCTCCAGCAGGTCGTGGACGAAGCGCCGCCGCTGCACGTTGTGCGGGACGGGCAGCGCGCGGGCCCGGTCGCGGGCCAGCGCGCACGCCTCGGGCTCCACGCGCAGCGTCAGCCCGTCCGACTCGATCTCCAGCCCGCCCTCGGGCACGCGCTGCCGGTCGCGGACGGCCGCCTCGATCAGGGCGGCCATCGGCAGCCCGCCCTTCACGACCGCGACGGACGGCTCGTCGGCGGCGGTGGCCTTCAGGCCCGGGTACAGCTCGCCGACCGTCGCGAGCGCGACATCGGTCTCGCCGAGGCCGGGAAGCACCTGCTCGATGTAGCGCAGGAACGTCGCGTTCGGCCCGACGACCAGGACGCCCCGGCGTTCCAGCACGTCGCGGTAGGTGTAGAGCAGGTACGCGGCGCGGTGCAGCGCGGCGACGGTCTTGCCGGTGCCGGGCCCGCCCTGCACGACCAGGACGCCCTGGAGCGCCGACCGGATCACCTGGTCCTGCTCCTCCTGGATGGTGGCGACCACGTCGCTCATCCGGCCCGTCCGGCCGCGGCGCAGCGTCGCGAGCAGCGCCGCCTCGCCCACGATGCCGCTCCGCTCGGCCTCGTCGAGCCCCTCCAGGTCGAACACCTCGTCATCGAGCCGGACGACCTCGCGGTGGCGCAGATGCAGATGGCGGCGGCGCGCGAGCGTACCGGGCGCGCCGGGCGTGGCCGTGTAGAACGGGCGGGCCGCGGTGGCGCGCCAGTCGATCAGCATGGGCTCGTGGTCCTCGTCGCGCAGCCCGATCCGCCCGACGTAGAACGTGTCGCCGCCCGCGTCCGAGCGGTGGTCGATCCGGCCGAAGCACAGGCCGTGCTCGACGCCGCCGAGCCGGGCGAGGCGCCGGGCCGCCTCGTCGGTGGCGACGGCGCTCTCCAGCCGGGCCTGGAGCACCCCGCCGCCTCCCGCGGCCGGTGCCTCCCGCAGCGCCGCCTCGGCCCTGGCCCGCTCCTGGTCGAGCCGCGCGTACACGCGGGACACCTGCTCCTGCTCGGTGCGCAGCGCCGCCCGGCGGGCCTCCTCCCGACCTCCCGGCTCCACATTCTCGGCTTCCGGCTTGACATCAGGGGCTTGACGGAGTCCCATGCTTCGGGTACGCTCCCATCTATAGGGTGGAGTTTGGTGTGCGCAATTTGTAAGTAGTCAGCCTACCATCCCCCTTGTGGCCTCCGTGCCACTTCGCGTCAACCTCCCCGGCCGAACGGCCATGCCGTCCGCACAAGGTCTTAAAAGATCGTTTCTGTTGCGGCGGCCGTCACCGGGGTGGTGCCTTCCGGCCACCGGCCTTCGCGAGGCTGTCCGGCGATCAAGCCGGACACCCCGAAAGGTCGCGCACCCATGGCCGACTCCCACCAGCTCAACCGGAGATCCTTCCTCGTCGCCGGCGGACTCGCGGTCGGCACAGCCGCCGCCGTGACCGGCGGCCCCGGCCTCGCCCAGGCCGCCCCCTC
>NZ_SMKU01000386.1 GCF_004349215.1 Actinomadura rubrisoli
CCCGGGTTTCCGGCGAGGCCCAGGTGCCGGCCGAGAGACTGGACCAGGTCATCACGCGGATCCGTGAGGACATGGCCAAGGCCCCGGACAGCGAGTTCCAGATCACCTGGCGGAGCCTGCGATGACCTCGACATCCGTCCGCCGGTCCGCGCCGGTCGCCACTCCCGGCATCGTGAGCGCCGAAGTACGGCGGGCCAGGCGCCACGCCCCCGAAGGCGGCACGCTGTTCCTGCGCGCGGCGGCGGAGTGGCGCGACCCGGACCGCATCGACGTCGACGGCGTGACCGTCCAGGTGGCACCGTGCACCTCGCTGCTCGGCATCCTGGACGCGGTCTCGGCCAAGACCGGCGACTACCTCGTCGTGCTCTCGTCCTTCGAAGAGCGGGAACTCGGAGACTCCCTCCTCGCACACGCGATCGGGCACCGCGTCATAGCCGTCAACCGGTGGGACCTGGTCAGGCACGCTTTCGGCGCGAAACAGCTGGACGCCCGGCTCACCGCGTCCGACAACGCCTGGCTCCCGGACGCGCTGCTGGAGGCCCAGCCCGACGGCGGCTGGCCCAAGATCAAGGGCGCGCTGCTCGACCTCGACACCGCGCTCGGCGAGATCACGGCGGCCCGCCTCGGTCTCGGCGGCGCCACCGACGCGGCCAGCCTCCTGGAATGGTCGCAGGACATCGCCGCCGTGTCCCGCTTCTGCGCTCTCGCGGAGCAGGAGCAGCGCGGCATCAGCGAGTGGCTCGCCCGCAGCATGGGCCCCGTCGCGAAGGTCCTGTTCCGTCTCGTCGCGTCCGGGCGCGGACCGGACGCGATCGCGGTCGGCCTGATCACCGGGGTCCTCTTCGGGAGGAAGGACCGGAGGCAGGCGGTACTCGCCGCGCAGGTCCGCGCCGAGCGGCTCTTCGGCGGCGAGCTGCCGGACCACGCCGCGCTGACCGCCCTCGCGGAGGCGTCCGAGTCGCTGCTGCTGCGCTGGATCGATGGGGACGAGGCGCGGGCACGGGCGGTCCTCGAACGGGCCCAGGCACTTCTCGAGGAGCTGCAAGCCGGAGATCTGGCCGGGGCCAGCCGCGTCCTGGAGGCGGGGTACCTGCTGCGCCTGGGATCCCTGCTCAAGGCGGTCGCGGCGGCCGTCCCCGACCCGCTGCCGGCCGACGTGGCGGCAGTGGACACCGCCCTGGCCGAACTCGTCGGCCATCATCTGCACGACCTCCGCCCCGAGACCGCGACGGCCGAGATGGCAGCACGGCTCGTCCGGTGGCTGGCGCGCCCGGCCGAGCCGTCGGGCTCCCTGCGCGAGCACGTCGACCGGCATGTACGGGACGGGGCCTGGGTCGACCGCGCCGTCATCCGGATCCGGTACAGCGGCCACGACGGCTACGCCCGGCTCCTCGACGCCGTGCGCGCCCGCCGCGACGACTTCGACAAGGCGTTCGCCGAACGGCTGGCCGCCTGGAGCGGCGTCTCCGGCGAAGCCACCGAACTCGTCCTGGTGGAGAATCTGTTGGAGGCCATCGCACGTCCGGTGGCCGCCGAGGCGGCACCGCTGATCGTGGTCGTCGACGGCATGACCGCCGCGATCGCCGGCGAGATCGCCGCCGAGATCACGCAGGGCGGCCGGTGGACCGAGACAGGGCGGCGCGCGGAGGGACGTGAGGGCGCGCTGGCCACCATCCCCTCGGTCACCACGTTCTCCCGGACCTCGCTGCTCAGCGGGGAGCTGCGGGCCGGGCAGCAGTCCGAGGAACTGCGCGGCTTCCGCGACTTCTGGACCTCCCGGAGGACGGCGCTGTTCCATAAGGCCGACGTCAGGGACGGCGTCAGCGACGAGGTCAGGGCGGCGGTCGCCGACCGGACCACGGTCGTCGGAGTCGTCCTCAACGCCGTGGACGACAGCCTCGACAAAGGTCGAGCCGACGGCGGCGCCGACTGGCACGCGAGCGGCATCGCCGGGCTCGGCACCCTGCTCGACGCCGCCTGGCACGCGGGCCGGCCGATCGTCCTCACCTCCGACCACGGTCACGTCCTCGACCGCGGGGACGCCACCATCACCACCAAGGCCGAGGCCGCCCGCTACCGCACGGGCCGACCGGGGAAGGGCGAGATCGCGGTTTCGGGGCCGCGGGTGCTCACCGCCGGGGACGCCGTAGTGGTGCCGTGGAACGAGCGCATCCGCTACAACGCACGCAAGGAGGGCTACCACGGGGGCGTGTCCCTGGCCGAGATGGTCATCCCGATCGTGGTCCTCGTGCCGTCCGAACAGCTCGTACCGGAGGGGTGGGAGACCTACAACCCGGCTATGCACGAACCCGTCTGGTGGACGCCCTTCACACCGAAACCACCAGCACCCGCAGAGGCGGTCACGCGGCGTGCTCCCGCCAAGGAACCCGCCGGACAAGCCCTGTTCGAGGTCACGGAAATGGACGGCCGGTCCCCAGCCGATGACCGGACGGACGGCATCGGCGCGCGTGTCGTCGAATCGGGGCTGTTCGCGGCCCAGCGCGAGTTCGTCCGCACGCCGGTCGACGACCGCGGGCTCGCCGCGCTCATCGACGCGCTCGCCGAGTCCGGCGGGAAGCTGCCGCTCTCGGTGGCCGCTCAGCGTGCCGGGCAGCTTCCCGCCCGCATGCACGGATACGTTTCCACCGTGGTGAGACTTCTCAACGTCGACGGCTACCAGGTGCTCTCCATCACCGACACCGGCCGGACCGTCGCTCTCGACCTGCCGCTCCTGCGCGAGCAGTTCCTCGGTGGCGGCGGCTGATGACGCCGGTGGGAGCGGTCAGCGCCGTCCGCCGCCGGGAGGTCGTGGACTCCCTGCGGCGGGGAACCGTGCCGCAGGCGGGTCTGGACCTGTTCGCGGTGGGGCTCGGGCGGTTCGAGACCGCGATCGACGACGAGCTGTCCACCGTCGTCTCGGGCGGCGCGGTGTTCAAGGCCATCCGCGGCGAGTACGGCTCGGGCAAGACCTTCTTCGCCCGCTGGCTCGCCGAGCGCGCCAAGCGCCGCGGCATGGCCGCCACCGAGATCCAGATCTCCGAGACCGAGACCCCGCTGCACCGGCTGGAAACGGTCTACCGTCGGCTCGTTGAGCGGCTGTCCACCGCGTCCTACCCGCCGAGCGCGCTCCGCGACGTGGTCGAGGCGTGGTTCTTCACGCTGGAGGAGGAGGTGCTCGCGGCCGGCACCGTCCCCCTCGATCCCGAGGGACGGCCGGACTTCGACGCGCTCGGCGCCGGAGTCGACGAGCTGATGGAACGGCGCCTCGCCGACGTCGCCCGCACCACTCCGGCGTTCGCCGCGGCGCTGCGCGGTTACCGGCGGGCACGGCGCGCCGACGACCACGCCACCGCCGAGGCGCTGCTGGCCTGGGTCGGCGGCCAGCCCAACGTCGCCGCGAGCGCCAAGCGCGCCGCCGGAATCCGCGGAGACCTCGACCATTTCGGCGCGCTCGGATTCCTGCAGGGGCTGCTGACCGTGCTGCGCGACTGCGGACACCCCGGGCTGCTGGTGGTCCTCGACGAGATCGAGACGCTCCAGCGCGTCCGGTCGGACGTGCGGGAGAAGGCCCTCAACGCTCTCCGGCAGCTCATCGACGAGGTCGACGGCGGCCGCTTCCCCGGCCTTTTCCTCGTCATCACGGGCACCCCCGCGTTCTTCGATGGGCAGCAGGGCGTCCAGCGCCTCCCACCCCTTGCCCAGCGGCTCGCCACCGACTTCTCCACCGACCCGCGCTTCGACTCGCCCCGCGCCATCCAGCTGAGACTCACCGGCTTCGATCTGCCCAAGCTCATCGAGCTGGGAGGGAAGGCCCGCGACCTCTTCCAGGCGGGCGCCCGGCATCCCGACCGCGTCACCACCCTCGTCGACGACACGTACCTGGCCGACCTCGCCCGGTCCGTCACCGGCGGACTCGGCGGCCAGGTAGGCGTCGCGCCCCGCGTCTTCCTGCGCAAGCTCGTCGCGGACGTCCTCGACCGGATCGACTATCTCGACGACTTCGACCCTCGGCGCGACTACCGGCTCACACTGACCTCGTCGGAGCTGACGGAGGTGGAACGCAACGCCGCCGCTCCGGCCGTGCGTGCCTCCGGCGCCGACGAGGTGGAACTCGACCTGTGATGCGCGACCTGCACCCCTCTTTGGTGCATCACATCGTCAACGTGCTCGGCTGGCCGGCGCTGCGCCCCCTCCAGGAGTCCGCGATCGGGCCCGTCCTGGACGGCTCGGACGCCCTGCTGCTCGCGCCCACCGCCGGCGGCAAGACCGAGGCGGCCGTGTTCCCCCTGCTCTCCGCCATGGCGTCGGCGAACTGGACGGGCCTTTCCGTCTTGTACGTCTGCCCGCTGAAGGCGCTGCTCAACAATCTCCTGCCGCGCCTGGAGACCTACGCCGCGTGGACCGGCCGCCGAGCGGCGCTCTGGCACGGCGACACCACCCAGCCGCGCCGTCGGCGCATCCTCGCCGATCCGCCCGACATCCTGCTGACCACACCCGAATCGCTCGAGTCGATGCTCGTCAGCGTCAAGGTGGAGCACCGCGCCTTCTTCCGCGGCCTGCGCGCCGTCGTCGTGGACGAGGTGCACGCGTTCGCCGGGGACGACCGCGGCTGGCACCTGCTCGCCGTCCTCGAACGGCTCACCCGCGTCGCGGGCAGGCCCGTCCAGCGCGTCGGCTTGTCGGCGACCGTCGGAAACCCCGCAGACCTGCTGACCTGGCTTCAAGGGTCGGGAGCGGCACGCCGTCCCGGGAAGGTCATCGCACCCGAGCCCGGTCCGGCGTCCGCACCCGCCGTCGAACTCGACCACGTCGGCTCCGTCGAGAACGCGGCCAAGGTGATCTCGGCGCTGCACCGCGGCGAGAAACGACTGGTGTTCTGCGACTCCCGCCGCATCGTCGAGCAGCTCGGCGCCGCGCTGCGCGCGCTCGGCGTCACCACCTTCCTCTCCCATGCCTCTCTGTCCCTCGACGAGCGCCGGCGCGCCGAGCATGCCTTCGCCGAGGCGCGCGACTGCGTCATCGTCGCCACCTCCACGCTGGAACTCGGCCTCGACGTCGGCGACCTCGACCGGGTGGTCCAGGTCAACTCGCCCGGCTCCGTCGCGTCGTTCCTGCAGCGGCTCGGCCGCACCGGCCGTCGCCCCGGCACCAGCCGCAACTGCCTGCTCCTCGCCCTCGGCCACGAGGACGTCCTCTCCACCGCCGCCCTGCTGCTGCAGTGGAGCCGTGGCTTCGTCGAACCGGTCGCCCCGCCGCCCGAGCCGCGCCACATCGTCGCGCAGCAGCTTCTCGCCCTCTGCCTGCAAGAGCACCAGGTGGGGGAGAGGCTCTGGCCCGAATGGTGGGACGGGCTACCGCCGTTCGGCGCGTCCGCCGCCCCCATCGTCCGCCATCTGGTGGAACAGGGCTATCTCGACTCCGACGGCGGGATGCTGTTCATCGGTCCCGAAGCGGAAAAGCGCTTCGGCCGCATCCATTTCCGCGACCTGACGGCCGTGTTCACGGCCGCACCACAGTTCACCGTCCTGAACGGCCGCACCGAAGTGGGCCGCACCGACCCCATGCTGCTGACCGAGCGCGTAGTCGGTCCCCGGTTGCTCCTCCTCGGCGGCCATAGCTGGCGCGTCACCTGGATCGACTGGAAACGCCGCCGGTGCTTCGTCGAGCCCGCTGACGGGGGAGGCAGGGCCGGGTGGATCGGCGCCGGCACCGGCCTCGTCTCATTCGAGCTCGCCCGCGCCGCCCGCGACGTCCTCCTCGGCGACGACCCGCCCGTCGCCTTCACAAGACGTGCGCGGGCGGCCCTCGTCCGCGCCCGGGACGACCTCGGATTCACCGTCCACCCGGGTGGGTCCGTGATCAGCCGCAGCCGGTCGGGTGACCTCCGCTGGTGGACGTGGGCCGGTGACCGCGCCAACGCCACGCTCAAGGCGACACTGTCCGGCCTCGCCGACCCGGTCCAGCGCATTTCCGGCACCTACGTCCGACTGCGTGAGGACCTGCGTCCGGAGAGTTGGCGGACGGCGATCGGAGAGCTTGCGGATCACCTCGTCCTACCGGAAGTGGACGAGCGTGCCATGCACGGTCTTAAGTTCTCCACCGCCCTGCCCCGCCACCTCGCCCGGGCGACCCTCGCCGCTCGCCTCGCGGACCTCGACCACGCGGCCCAGGCCCTGGCGGAACCTCACCGCTTCACCACCCTGACCTGATCTCCCTTTGGCGGCCGAGAACCGGCACGAGCGGCTGGAGGCCGTCCGGGCCCTTGAGCGTCTGCGCGTCGTGCGAGCCTCGCGGTCGGCCTGGGTGGGGAGCAGGCGGAAGCGCTCCGCGCCGTCACGGAACTCGTTGACGAGATACTGCTTGCGAATCCGTTCGGCTTCGCGCGGCGCGATCTCCTTGAGACGATCCCGGAGCGCGCAGCACGCGAGCAGGAGGGTCGTCAGCCGCTGCTGCCCGTCGACGACGAGCCAGCGCTGGATGTCCCCGGCCGACATCGTCCCCGGGGCCAGGACGACGGAGCCGATGAAATGCGGGGTGCGGTCCTCCCCGGCCGCGATGATCTCGACCTGTTCCAGCACGTCGGCCCACAGCCGCGTCCATTCCTTGTGCCGCCAGCTGTAGGTGCGCTGGTAGAGCGGGATCTGGAACTGCTTGTCGCCCTCGATGAGCTTGAAGAAGGCGACTTCGTGAGCCTGCATTCCGGGCGTCCTCCGGGCGGTGCCGAGATGATTACGCTCAGTATGGCCGAATAATGATTCCGCTGCTGCCGAACCGCGATATGTGCCGAGGTGAAGGAGCGGAAGATGGCGGCCGGCCGGACGGTGCTCCCAGGTCGATGCCGAGGCGCAGGGGCGGACGAGGCCTTGCGAGGTTATGGTGTGATGTGCGTCACATAACCCTGAGTTGCGGTCGGTCGTGAATTTTCGACGCGGCGTACCCGGATTGCGGTGTGTGCTCCGCTCCGATCAGCGGTCTTTACTGTGAATCAACCAGTAGTTGATCTTTCAGTCGGTGTCATCGGCCGCCGATGGCGACGTACCGTAGCCGCCGGTAACCGAAAAAGGTCTTTACTATTTCAGTCCGACGGCGCATGATCTCTGGCGTTGCTCCTTGTCGTCTGGCAAGTACCACCTGCGACACCCCGCGGAACGGGAGACAGAAATGCTCGCCGTCGCCACAGGCGCGTCTGGCTAGCCAGAGCCGACTATGCGCCTAACGCGGTGATCTTCGATCCTGCGCCTCTGACGGTCCTTCAGCGTCTCGGTCAGGCATGCGTGGTGTGCCATAAACGGTTTCCCCTGCCTCGGGTCCAGGTGGGAATCACGCCTGACGGTGCTGCTGTGAGGGCCTGTGAAGACTGCGCTCCCATCATCCCGCCGTGCCCCATTCCCTGATCCGTGAGACCACGGCCCCGTGGGCGGGACGCCCACGGGGCCGGCTACGTGGAGGGACCTTGAAGGTCAGAAGTATGGGACTCTGCCGTTCAGTGTGGTCTTCGCCATAGGAGCCGCGGGATTCCTCATCAGTGGTGCAGTGATCTTTCTGCGCCACGATCGGGAAGAGGTGCGCCTCACCGACCTATGGAGAAGGCGCCAACGGTGAGACATTCGGGTCATGTCAGTGGGGGTGCTTTGCGGGCCGAGCCGCGGTAGGTGGCGGCGTCGTAGCGGCGTTCGCCTTCGTCCAGCTTGGCGTGCGCGGCCTGGATCGGGTCGATGCCCAGGACGTCGGCCAGGCGGGTCAGGTAGAGGAAGACGTCGGCCAGCTCGGACTTCACCCGGTTCCCGGCGTCCGGGTCGTCCATGACCTTCGTGGATTCTTCGGGAGTCAGCCACTGGAACTCGGCCAGCAGCTCGCCCGCCTCACCGGCGAGCGCCATCGCCAGGTTCTTCGGGGTGTGGAACTGCTCCCAGTCCCGTTCGGCGGCGAACGCCCGCTGCCGTTCCGCCAGGTGCTCGATGCTCGTCACCTGAGCCAGCGTACGGTCCTCGCCTCGGCGCGGCCGTGGAGCGTGGGCCGGGGAACGTTCGGGTGGTGGTCATCGGGCGGACGTGCGCTGGTGCGGTGCAGGTCAGCGGGGGGCGCCAGAAAGGGCGGATGAACACCGAGATCACGGGCGCCGGGTTCGACCGGCGCCGGTTCCTGGCGGGCGGGGCCGTGGTGGGC
>NZ_SMKU01000387.1 GCF_004349215.1 Actinomadura rubrisoli
GGTCAGGGGCGGGCAGGTCCAGGTCGAGGCGGAGGCGGTCGGCGCCGGTGAACAGCAGGCCGCGCAGCCCGGCGGCGCGGGCGCCCTCGACGTTCTCGGGGCGGTCGTCGACGAACACCACGTCCCGCGGCTGGGCGGCGAGGCACTGGCTGACGTGCCGGTAGATGCGGGGGTCGGGTTTGGCCAGCCGCAGGTCGGCACTGAAGAAGCGGTGCCGGAACATCCCGGCCCAGGGGCGCTGTTCGATGTGGCGGGCCATCTCCAGCGGCGCGTTGGACAGCAGCGCCAGCGGGACGCGGCGGGCCGCCAGCTCCTCCAGGATCGCGATGGTGCCGTGGTCGAGGTGGGACCACATCTCCAGGTCCAGGCCGACCAGGGTGTCCAGCAGGGCGGTCCCGGCGGTGCGGCCGAGGCGCCCGCACAGCTCGCCCCAGAACCCGGCGGCGTCCACGGTGCCCAGGTCGTAGGGGCCGCGCCCCTCCCAGTAGGCGGCCCAGAACCGGTCCGGGTCGGCGCCGAGCGCGCGCGGCAGGCGCGCCGCGGCGTCCTCGGGCGGCGTGCGGCAGACGACCTGGCCGTAGTCGACGACGACCCACTTCATGACGATCCCTTCCTGTGCGCTCCCCCGCATTTCTAACACGATCTACGTTAGATTGAACAGATGGAAAGTGCGGAAAGGGTGCTGGCGATCATCGAGCGTCTGCGGGCGGCGGAGCGGGTCACGGTCGCGGACCTGGCGGCGCAGACGGGCTGCTCGGAGATGACGATCCGGCGGGACCTGGACCAGCTCGCCGAGGACGGGGTGCTGCGGCGGGTGCGGGGCGGGGCGGTGAGCCTGCTGCTGCGCGGCGAGGCGACGCCGTTCGCGGTGCGGCTGCGCGAGTCGGCCGAGGCCAAGCGGCGGATCGCCGGGCGGGCCGGGGCGATGGTGGCCGACGGGGAGTCGGTCGTCCTGGACGGGGGGACCACGACGCTGGAGGTCGCGCGGGTCCTGGCGCGGCGCCGGCTGACGGTGGTGCCGCTGGATCTGCACGCGGCGAACGCGCTGAGCGGGGCGCCGCAGGTGACGCTGCTGGTGCCGGGCGGGCGGACCCTGCCGGGCTCGCTGTCGTTCACCGGCCACCTGGCCGAGACGTCGCTGCGGGCGCTGCGGGTGGACACGGTGGTGCTGGGGGTGTGCGGGCTGTCCCCGCGGCACGGGGTGACCGCGCACGACCTGGCGGAGGTGCCGGTGAAGCAGGCCGCGATCGCGGCGGCGCAGCGGGTGGTGGCGGTGTGCGACGGCGCCAAGTTCGGCCGGACGGGCCTGGGCCACGTCTGCCCGGTCACGGCCCTGGACGCGCTGGTCACCGACCGCACCGCCCCCGCCGCCGCGGTCGCCGAGATCGAGGCGGCGGGCGTCACCGTCCACCGCGTCTGACCTCCTGGTTCCTCAGGACCGCCCCCCTTGGCGGGGTGCTCCACCGCTCCCCCGCGCCGTCCCGGACGCGTGTTCCGGCGCCCCGACGAGCGCCGCGCCGTCCGGTGCCGCGCCGGGCGGCCCCGGGACCTCGGCCGGCCCCCGGAGCACCTGGCTGAGGACCGCCGGCCGCTGCCCCGGGGGCGGACCGCCCGTCCTCGATCACCCGACCGCGCCGGTTCGCGGCGGCCGTGCCCGTCCCGGCCATGTGGCCGAGTTCGCGGCGGCGGCCGCTGCGGGGCGGTCGGCCGGGCCCGGCGGCGGCCGCGCTGCGCCGCGCACGGTGGGCGCGATACCGGCCGGGACGGCGATAGGAAGGGTGGGGGATGGTCAGGCCGCCCGGGGGCGGCGGAGTCCGCCGTGCGCGTCTGACGAAGGCGACGTCAGGGCGCGGGACGGTGGTGCAGGTGAGGGGTGTGGCCGGTCTCCAGGCGGGAGCCGCGTCACGTGCGGTGGACGGCGAGGCCGGTGCGCCCGGGCGCGAGGCCGGGCCGCAGCACCAGGTCGGGGCCGTAGTCGCCGCCGAGCCCCGTCCGGTACGGGATGGGCGCGGCGGTGGGCAGGGCGCGCAGCCGCCGGTCCAGTTCGGCGGCGGACGCGGCGTGCTCGCCGGGGCCCGCGCGGTCGGCGCCGGTGACCACCAGCGGCGGCAGCACCCGCATCCCGGTGTACCACAGGGTGCCGTGCAGCAGCGGGAAAAGCACCTCCTCGGCGTCGCCGTGGACGCCGCGCGGGCCGAGGCCGGTGGGGCGGGCGCCGGCGGTGGTCACCACCAGGGCGCGGCGCCCGGCCAGGCCGCCGTCGCCGTAGCGCAGGGTGCGGCCGCGGGCGTCGGTCACCCCGAACGCGAAGCCCTGCACGAACACGCGGTCGAACCAGCCCTTGAGGATGGCGGGCATCCCGTGCCACCACAGCGGGAACTGCAGGACCAGGGCGTCCGACCAGGTGATCTTGTCCTGTTCGGCGCGGATGTCGGCGCTGAGGGCGCCGGTGGCGTGGGCGCGCTCGGACTCGGCGCCCACCAGCAGCCGCTCGCGCGGGTCGTGGCCGAAGTCGGCGGGGCCCACCAGCGGGTTCCAGCCCATCGCGTACAGGTCGGACTGGCGGACGTGGTGACCGAGCCCGCGCAGTGTCCGCACGCCGCGCTCGCGCAGGGCGCCGTTGAAGGAGCGCGGCTCGGGGTGGGCGAAGATCCATAGGACGTTCACGGGGTGTCTCCTTCCAGGCGTGTCAGGACGATCCTGCGCGGCGCGGCGCGGCGTCCGCGAGTGGCCGGTCGGCCAGCATGTGCAAGGATCGGGCCATGAGCGGGATCGCGGACGGCAACGGGCGGCACCGGGTGGCGGTGCTGGTGCGCGACGGCGTGCTGCCGATGGAGCTGGGGCTGGTCCACCAGCTGTTCGGGCGGGCACGGTCGGCGGGCGGCGCGCCGCTGTACGAGGTGGTGTCGTGCGCGCCGGCGCCGGGCGGCGTCCGCACCGACGCCGACTTCCAGGTCACGGTCGCGCGCGGCCTGGAGGCCCTGGACGAGGCGGGCACGGTGATCGTCCCGGCGTCGCACGAGGCCGACGAGAGCCGCCCGGGCGGCGGCCCGGTCCCGGCGGCGCTGGCGGCGGCCTCCTCGCGCGGCGCGCGGATCGCCTCGATCTGCACGGGCGCGTTCGTCCTGGCGGCGGCGGGGCTGCTGGAGGGGCGCCGGGCCACCACGCACTGGATGTCGTGCGGACGGTTCGCCGAGCTGTTCCCGGACGTGGAGCTGGACCCGGCCGTGCTCTACCTCGACGAGGGCGACGTGCTGACCTCGGCCGGGGAGGCCGCGGGCATCGACCTGTGCCTGCACATGATCCGCCGGGACCATGGCGCGGCGGTCGCGGCGGAGGTGGCGCGCCGCACGGTGGTGCCGCCGCACCGGGAGGGCGGCCAGGCCCAGTTCATCGCGCGCCCGGTGCCCGAGCCCGGATCGTCCTCGACGGGCGCGGCCCGGGCGTGGGCCCTGCGGCACCTGGACCGGCCGCTGACGCTGCGGGACCTGGCGGCACGCGAATCGATGAGCGTGCGGACCTTCACGCGCCGGTTCCGGGAGGAGGCCGGGGTGTCGCCCGCGGTGTGGCTGGCGCGGCGGCGGGTGGACCGGGCGCGGCAGCTGCTGGAGGAGACCGATCTGCCGGTGGACCGGGTCGCCGAGCGCGCGGGGTTCGGGACGGCCGCGTCGCTGCGGCAGCGGCTGCACGCCGAACTGGGAGTGTCCCCGTCGGCCTACCGGGCCACCTTCCGCGGCCCGCGCAGCGGCCCGGGCGCCGACCCGAACAGCAACGCGGGCAACGATCCAGGCACCCGAAACGGCCAGGCGCCCTGACCTGCCGCCCCAGCCCGGGTTCCGGGGCGCGCTGACCCTGGCGAGCCGGCGCGGGTCCCCGGAGCGGCGGGGCGGACGGCCGGGCGCGCTGGCCCTGGCGCCGCGGATCGAGGGCCGGGGCGGGGTGGTCAGGCGGGTTCGGGGTCGAGTTCGGTGGGTTCGGCGATGACGTCGACCATCGCGCCGTTGCGCAGGACGGTGATGGGCAGGGGGCGGCCGATGGCCTCGGCGAACATCAGGCGCTGCAGGGACTGGGCCTGGCTGACGGGGGCGCCGGCGGCGGTCAGGACCAGGTCGCCGGGGCGCAGCCCGGCGCGGTCGGCGGGGCTGGCGGGGATGACCTCGGCGACGCGCAGCGCGTCGTCCTGCCCGGTGCGGGCGCGCAGCGCGGCGGGGACCGGGACGGGCGCGGCGACCAGGCCGAGGAAGGCGCGGCGGACGCGGCCGTCGCGGATGAGGGCGCCGATGATGCGGCGGGTGGTGGCGTTGATGGGGACGGCGAGGCCGAGGCCGATGCCGGCGACGGCGGTGTTGACGCCGACGACGCGGCCGTGGGCGTCGGCGAGGGCGCCGCCGGAGTTGCCGGGGTTGAGGGCGGCGTCGGTCTGGATGACGTCCTCGATGACGCGGACGGCGTTGCCGCTGCGGGTGGGCAGGGACCGTCCGAGGGCCGACACCACGCCGGCGGTGACCGACCCGGCCAGGCCCAGGGGGTTGCCGACGGCGACGACGAGCTGCCCGACGACCAGGCGGTCGCTGTCGCCGAGGGTGACCGGGCCCGGGACCCGGCCGTCGGCGCGGACGACGGCCAGGTCCGACAGGCGGTCGGCGCCGACCACGGTGAACCCGGTGGTGGTGCCGTCGGCGAACGCGGCCTGCCCGGCGGTGGCGGCGCCGACGACGTGGGCGTTGGTGAGCAGGAATCCGTCGCCGGTGAAGGCGAAGGCCGATCCGGCGCCCTCGCGGCCGCGGTGGCGCACGCGCAGGGCGGCGACCCGGGGGGTCAGCTCGCGGGCGACGGCGGACACCGCGCGGGAGTAGGCGTCCAGGGGCGGGTCGGTGTCATGGGGTTCGGGGATCATCGCACCTCCCGATGATTACATGGTTACACGGCAACGCCGGAAGGTGAAGAAGTGTTCCCCCGGGTGTCGCTAAAGGGGGCCGTCGCGCAGGACGTCGTGGCGCACGATGCCGTAGAGCACCGCGTCGCGGAAACGGCCGTCGCGGAACCCGTAGCCGCGCATCACGCCCTCGCGGGTGAACCCGGCCTTCTCCAGCGCGCGCTGTTCGGCGATGTTGTCGACCTCGGTCTCGGCCTGGACGCGGTTGGCCTGGGTGTGGGCGAACAGGTAGGACACCAGGAGCCGCTGGGCGCGGGTACCGGCGCCGCGTCCGCGGGCCTCGGGCAGCAGGGCGACGCCGATGCTCCAGCAGGACGTGCGGGGGCCGGTGGCGACGGTGCGGTAGGACACATAGCCCAGCGGCTCGGCGCCCCGGACGACCATGAGGTCGCCCTGCTCCTCGCCGAGCAGGCCCGTCTCGCTCCAGCGCCGCCGGACGCCGCCCGGATCGTTCCATCCGGCCCACACGAACGGCCCGGCCGCCTCGGGCTGGAAATGCAGGCGCTCGATGACCGCCAGGTCGTCCTCGGCGACGGGGCGCAGCTCTATCTGATCGGCCTTCACGGTGGATCACCGTAGGGCCTGCCGCGCCCCGGATGCCAACAGCGCGTCCCCGCCGGCTGCTCGGTGGGACAGGGCGCCGTCGACCGGCCGGTGACGTAGGCGGCGCGGTGCGACAGCAGGAAGACGGCGGCGTCGGCGACCTCCCCGGCGGTGCCTTGGCGGCGCATGGGACCAGGTGCGCGGCACGGTCGCGGTCGGCGTTGTCGGCGGACGCGGCGCGTCCCATAACGCTGTCGTTGAGGCCGGGCGCGACGACGTTGGTGCGGACGGGGCCGGGGGCGTCGCTGGGACGCGTCCCAGCGCCGACGACCAGGATGCGGCGTCCCGGCGGCCGACCGCCGGGGGCGGGACGACCGGGCATGGCCGACGCCCTCGCCGGGCTCGCGCGGCGGGGGCGCGCGGGTCGCTAGGGTCGGGGGCATGGAGGTTCTGCCGGGGGCGCCCGCGGAACCGGTGGTGGTGGAGCGCGCCGCGGGAGCGGGCGGCGAGCTGGTGCTGCGGCGGGCGGGCGCGGACTACGAGATCATCAGCAACGGGGTGTTCCTGATGGACACCCGCAACGGCGAGTCCGAGCGGCTGCTGGTGCGCGCCGCCGTGGAGGGCCTGGCGTCCCCCGCGCGGGTGCTGATCGGCGGGCTCGGCGTCGGGTTCTCGCTGGCCGAGGCGCTGCGCCTGCCGCAGGTCGCGCAGGTCACCGTGGTGGAACGCGAGCCCGCCGTGATCGCCTGGCACGCGGGCGCGCTGTGCCCCTGGTCGCGCGGCGGGCTGGACGACCCGCGGGTCAGCGTGGAGCGCGCCGACCTGCTCGACGTCGTCGCCGGCCCCGCCGCCGGCACCTTCGACGCGCTGTGCCTGGACATCGACAACGGCCCCCACTGGACGGTGACGCCCGGCAACGCCCGCCTGTACGGCGCGGACGGCCTGGACCTGCTGGCCCGGCGGCTCACGGCGCGCGGCACGCTGGCGGTGTGGAGCGCGGGCGCCGCGCCGGGGTTCGAGGAGCTGCTGCGACGCCGGTTCGCGCGCGTGCAGGCGCGCGCGGTGCCCGTCCCGCGCGGCGAGCCCGACGTGGTGTACCTGGCCCGCGAGCCCCTCCCGGACGGCCCCGCCTCCGCGCCGTCCACCGAGGACGGCTGACCGCCCGGCCGCGGACGGTATCGCGCGGGCGGCAAGGCCGGGTCCGACAAAGCGGGCCGGGCCGTTTCTGTGGGCCCGCGGTGTCCATTCCGGATGGGCGGTTCGCTAGGTTTCGGCCTGACGACACCTAATCTTGGAGGATCAGTGGCCACTGCTCACGCCGCCCGGCGGCGCCCCGCCGTCCTGGGCGACCTGCTGCCCGGCTCCCTGGCCCGCGACGCCGCGCTCGTCGCGGGCGCCGCCGCCCTCGTCGGCGCCGCCGCGCAGATCGCGGTCCCGCTGCCCGGCACCCCGGTGCCGGTGTCGGGGCAGACGTTCGCGGTACTGCTGGCGGGCGCCGCACTCGGCTGGGGCCGCGCGGGCCTGGGCATGGCGGTGTACCTGCTGGCCGGGATGGCGGGCATGCCGTGGTTCGTGGACGGGGCGTCCGGGACGGGCGCGCCCACCCTGGGCTATGTGATCGGGTTCGTGGTCGCGGCGGCCGCGGTGGGACGGCTGGCCGAGCGCGGCGGCGACCGCACCCCGGCGCGCACGGTCGGCACGATGCTGGCCGGGACGGCGATCATGTACGCGGCGGGCGTCCCCTACCTGATGGCGTCGCTGCACGTGGGCCTCGGCCGCGCGCTGGACCTCGGGGTCACGCCGTTCCTGGCGGGCGACGCGCTGAAGGTGCTGCTGGCGGCGGGCCTGCTGCCTGCGGCGTGGAAGCTGACCGGCGCGTCCCGCGACCGCTGACCCCCAGCGGCGGCCCCGGGCGGCCGCCGCCCCGAAGCCAGGGCCGGCCCCGCGCGCATGGCCCGGCCCCCGCGCGCATGGCCGGGGAACGAGCGCCGCCTAAACGGAGCGATGACTCGGGCCCGGCCCCGCGCGCGCATGGCCCGGCCCGAAGCGGGCATGCTCGGCAGGCGAGCCGAAAGGCCGGGCGCGCGAGCGGGAGCGGCGGGCGCCGAGGCGATGTGGCGCACACCTCACCGCACACGGCCGCCCCGCCTGTTTGAACGGGTTCAACTCTCCCGTACAGTGGCTTGCGTGAAGCTCGCCGTGACCGCACCGGACCGCCTGTCCGTCCGCACCGTCGAGGTCCCCGACCCCGGCGACCTCATCTCGCGACTTCCGCACCCCGCCGCGCTGGCGTGGGTCCGGCACGGCGAGGGCATCGTCGGCTGGGGCGAGGCCGCCCGCGTCCCCCTCCCCGGCGGCGAGGACCGCTTCGCCGCCGCCGCACGACTGCTGGACGAACTGTTCGGCGCCGCCGACATCGACGACCCCGTCGGCGTCCCCGGATCCGGCCCCGTCGCGTTCGGCGGCTTCGGATTCGACCCCAAATCACCCGACTCCGTCCTGATCGTCCCACGCAAGGTCCTCGGACGCCGCGGCGGCCGCGCCTGGCTCACCACCATCGACACCGATGAGTTCGTGGCCGGCGCGCTGCGGTCCGGCGCGGCCGGGTTCGTGCTGAAGGACACCGACCCCGAACACCTGGCCCACCTGGTACGCACCCTCGCCGCAGGCGGG
>NZ_SMKU01000388.1 GCF_004349215.1 Actinomadura rubrisoli
CTGGGTAGTTGTCCGCCGCACACGTTGAGAAAGCCAGCAGCCTCACAAGAAGTTCTCGCGGACTCTGTGGCGAGCACCCGACAATCGCAGCGCCGCGGGGGATTTGCCTGGACGGGCCGCTCAGGCCGCGCGGGAACGGGATGCCAGGCCGTTGGTGTTCTGTTTGGAGAGGGTGGCCGGGGCGTACCACGACGTGCATGAGCGGTGTCCCGCTGTGCCCCGGGGCGATGAGAAACCTGGGGCGGTGCATGCGGGGCGCGTCAGTTTGGCGGAGGCCGCGCGCATCGCCCTTGGCAACGGCCTGAACATGATCGGTGAGACCCCTAGAGAGCGGATATGAGCAGAGTTCACCCTGCCGGACCCCGGCACGCCGACGTCCTGCCCGAAGACCACCCTGCGGGCCCGGCGGACGATCTGAACGTCCTGGATCCGCATATCTGGCCGCGCGGCGCTGGACGGGCCGAGGGCGTGATGACCGTGGGCGGTCTGGATGTTCGGGATCTGGCGCGGGAGTACGGGACGCCTCTGTTCGTCTATGACGAGGAGGACGTGCGGAGCCGGGCGCGTGAGTATGCGGCGGCGTTCCATGACGGGGACGTGCACTATGCGGGCAAGGCGTTTCTCTGTACGGCTCTGGCTAAGTGGTTGAACGAGGAGGGGCTCGGGCTCGATGTGTGCAGTGGGGGTGAGCTGGCGGTTGCTCTTGCCGCCGGGTTCCCTACCGAGCGCATTACGTTGCACGGGAGTAATAAGTCGCCTTGGGAGCTGGAGAGGGCTCTGGAGGTGGGGGTCGGACGGATCGTCCTGGATTCGTTCGAGGAGATCGCGCGGCTGGGGTATCTGGCCCAGGAGCGGGGTGTGCGGCCCAAGGTGATGGTGCGCGTCACTACAGGGGTTGAGGCGCACACCCATGAGTTCATCGCGACCGCTCATGACGACCAGAAGTTCGGTTTCTCCAGGAGTTCCGGGGCGGCGCTGGAGGCCGTCCGGCGGGTTCTGGAGTTGAGGCAGCTTGAGCTTGTGGGGCTGCATAGCCACATCGGGTCGCAGATCTTCGAGGTGGACGGTTTCGAGGTCGCGGCGCACCGGCTGGCGGAGCTGCTGGTGGCCATCAGGGACGAGCATGGGATCGAGCTTCCCGAGCTGGATCTCGGGGGCGGGTACGGGATCGCGTACGTGCCCAGTGAGGAACCCCATGACCCCAAGGCGATCGCGGACGGGCTGAGGGCGATCGTGGCTCGCGAGTGCGTGTCCTATGGGCTGGCCATGCCGCGACTGACCGTGGAACCCGGGCGGGCGATCGTCGGGCCGGGCGGGGTGACCCTGTACGAGGTCGGCACGGTCAAGGACGTAGAGGGCCTGCGGACGTATGTGTCCGTGGACGGGGGGATGAGCGACAACCTGCGCACGGCCCTGTACGGCGCCGAGTACACCGGTGTGCTGGCAAGCCGTAGCTCGGATGCGTCGCCCATGCTCAGTAGGCTTGTCGGGAAGCACTGTGAAAGCGGCGATATTGTGGTGCGTGACCTTTGGTTGCCCGAAGATCTTGCGGCGGGCGACCTGGTGGCGGTGGCGGCCACCGGTGCGTACTGTCGGTCGATGGCAAGCAACTACAACTACGTTCCCAAGCCCGCCGTGGTGGCGGTGCGGGACGGCAGGTCGCGCGTGATCGTCCGGCGGGAGAGCGTCGAGGACCTGCTGAGGCTCGATGCGGAGGTCGAAGCGTGAAACCCGAACGTGGCCCGCTGCGGGTGGCGCTCCTTGGGTGCGGCGTCGTCGGCACGGAGGTCGTCCGGCTGCTGAGGGAGCAGGCGGCCGATCTGGCCGCGCGCGTCGGGGCCCCGCTGGAACTGGCGGGAATCGCCGTCCGGCGGCCGGACAGGGTCCGCGCCGGGGTGGACCGGAGCCTGCTCACGACCGACGCGCAGGCCCTGGTGACCAGGGACGACGTCGACATCGTCATCGAGGTGATCGGCGGGATCGAGCCGGCCAGGACGCTGATGCTGGAGGCGATGAAGACCGGGAAGTCGGTCATCTCGGCCAACAAGGCGCTTCTGGCGGAGGACGGTGCGACGCTGTTCGCGGCGGCGCGGGAGTACGGTTCCGACCTTTACTACGAGGCGTCGGTGGCCGGGGCCATCCCGCTTCTGCGTCCGCTAAGGGAGTCTCTGGTCGGCGACCATGTTCACCGGGTGCTCGGCATCGTGAACGGTACGACCAACTACATCCTCGATCAGATGGACACGCACGGCGCCGGATTCAACGACGCGCTGGAAGAGGCGCAGGCGCTCGGGTACGCCGAGGCTGATCCGACGGCCGATGTGGAGGGTTTCGACGCTGCGGCCAAGGCGGCGATCCTGGCGCAGCTTGCTTTCCATACGCCTGTGACTGCCGCGGACGTCCACCGTGAGGGCATCACCGAGGTGAGTGCCGCGGATGTGGCCGGCGCCAAGGGGATGGACTGTGTGGTCAAGCTGCTCGCCATTTGTGAGCGGGTTCCGTCGGAGGACGGCCGGAACGGGCGTGGTGTGTCCGTCCGCGTGTATCCGGCGATGATTCCGCGGTCGCATCCGCTGGCGAGCGTCCGTGAGGCGTACAACGCGGTGTTCGTGGAGGCGGAGTCCGCCGGGTCGCTGATGTTCTATGGCGCGGGTGCGGGCGGTGCTCCTACGGCGTCTGCGGTTCTGGGCGATCTGGTCGCGGTGGCCCGGAACGTGGTCGGCGGGACGCCTGGTCCGGTCGAAGTGACGTACGCCAAGCTGCCCGTACTGCCGATGGGTGAGACCGTCACCCGCTACTACATCCAGCTGGACGTGGCCGATGAGGCGGGTGTGCTCGCCACGGTCGCCGAAGCGTTCGCCCAGCACGGTGTGTCGATCCAGGCCGTCCGGCAGGTCGGGCTCGGCGAGGAGGCGCAGCTGGTGGTCGTGACCCACCGGGCGCCGGACGCGGCGCTGTCTGCGACGGTGCGGGGGCTGCGCGGTCTCGACATCGTCCGCGAGGTGGCGAGTGTCATGCGCGTCGAGGGAGAGGAATGACGCCGGTAGACTCCGCATGACATCGCAGGTCAGCCAAGGAGAACGACGTGAACGCGAACGCCCGTGCGTGGCGTGGCCTCATCGAGGAGTACCGCGACCGCCTTCCGGTGACGGACGCGACGCCCGTCGTCACCCTGCTGGAGGGCGGCACCCCGCTGGTACCGGCCAACCGGCTGTCGCAGCTGACCGGCTGCGAGGTGCACCTGAAAGTGGAAGGTGCCAATCCGACCGGTTCGTTCAAGGACCGCGGGATGACGATGGCGATCAGCAAGGCCGCCGAGGACGGGGCCAAGGCGGTCATCTGCGCGTCCACCGGGAACACCTCGGCCTCGGCCGCCGCCTACGCCGTCCGGGCCGGGATGACCTGCGCGGTCCTCGTCCCCAACGGCAAGATCGCCATGGGCAAGCTGGCCCAGGCGCTGGTGCACGGCGCCCGGCTGCTGCAGGTGGACGGCAACTTCGACGACTGCCTGGAACTGGCCCGCAAGCTGTCGGTCGACTACCCGGTGGCGCTGGTCAACTCGGTCAACAAGTACCGGCTGCTAGGGCAGAAGACCGCCGCGTTCGAAATCGTGGACGCGCTCGGTGACGCGCCTGACATCCACTGCCTGCCGGTGGGGAACGCCGGGAACATCTCCGCGTACTGGATGGGCTACAAGGAGTACGCCGCCGACTCGGTGGCGTCCCGCAGGCCCCGGATGCTGGGCTTCCAGGCCAGCGGCGCCGCGCCGTTCGTGAAGGGCGAGCCCGTCCTGAAGCCGCAGACGATCGCCACCGCCATCCGGATCGGCAACCCCGCGTCCTGGGACCTGGCGATCGCCGCGCGGGACGAGTCGGGCGGCGCGATCGACTCGGTCACCGACCGGCAGATCCTGGCCGCCTACCGGCTGCTGGCCAGGGAGGAGGGCGTGTTCGTGGAGCCCGCCTCGGCCGCGAGCGTGGCCGGGCTGCTCCAGGCGAGCGAACGCGGCGTCGTCGCGCCGGGTTCCAAGGTCGTCTGCACGGTGACGGGCAACGGCCTCAAGGACCCCGACTGGGCGATCTCCGGCGCGCCCGCCCCGACCGTGGTCAAGGTCGACGCGCACGCCGCCGCCTCCGCGCTGGGCCTGACCTGACCGATCGCGGTGCTGCGGGCCCTGCGGGGGCTGGTGCGGGCCTGGAAGCGTCCTGGACGACCTGTGCGGGGCTGACGCAGTCATACCTGGGCCTCCCTCCCGGCGCGGCTTGAAAGGGCCTGCCCGTCCGTACCAACGATCCTCTCGTGCATGATCACGCGGCCTGGCCGTACGGTCGTGCGCATGTACTCCGAAGGGGCCGCGATGAGCTGGCCGAACGACCCGGTGCTGGTGCGGACGCCGGCGACCAGCGCCAACCTGGGCCCGGGATTCGACACGCTGGGCCTCGCGCTGGCGCTGTACGACGACGTCGAGGTCGCGGTGACCGGCGACGGGCTGTCCATCGAGGTGGACGGCGAGGGCGCCGAGGTGGCCGACCGGGGCGAGCGGCACCTGGTCGTGAAGGTGCTGCGCCGGACGTTCGACGTGCTCGACGAACTCGCCGAGGCCGAATCCGGCCAGGTCATGGGGCAGCCGAAGGGAATCAGGCTCCGGTGCCGCAATCGGATCCCGCACAGTCGCGGTCTTGGTTCGTCCTCGGCGGCGATCGTCGCCGGGATCGTCGCGGCGCGCGCGCTGCATCCGGCCGGGCGTCTGCTGGACGACGACGTCGCACTACGCCTCGCGACGGAGATCGAGGGCCATCCCGACAATGTCGCGCCCTGTCTTGCGGGCGGCCTCACCGTGGCCTGGACGACACCGGACGGCCCCCGCCTCGTCCGGCTGGACTCGCAGGTCAAGCAGGTCGTCGCGTTCGTCCCGGAGCAGCGCCTAGCCACTGAGCGCGCGCGCGGACTGCTGCCGGAGACCGTCCTGCACAAGGACGCCGCCGCCAACGCGGGCCGTGCGGCGCTTCTGATCGCCGCACTGACGGGTGGTCTAGGCGCGAGTGTGCTTCTGGACGCGACCGAGGATCGGCTGCATCAGAACTACCGCGCCCCCGCGATGCCGGCTTCCGCGGCGCTCGTCGCATGGCTGCGCGCGGCGGGCGTGCCGGCGGTGATTTCCGGGGCAGGTCCTACTGTCCTGGCCTTCACAACCGCATCACAAGTTGATTCGATGGGCCCGGAAGTGGGTAATGGGTGGCACGAACACCCGTTGGACGTCGCGTCCCGTGGCGCCCGCGTCGTGGCCGGTGAGGCACAGGTCCGGCCGTGAGGCCGGTGCTGGGGGCGGGGCCGGCGCGACGCTCCGGCCGGTGCAGGTTCCGGCAAGATCCAGCTAGGTAAAATGCGAAGACATCGACCTCTGGGGAATAGCAGTGTGCCCTGGTGATGTTAGGCTGAATGCCGCACCAGATGCCCCGTTCGGGGCAGCGTGCTCGTCAGCCACGCGTCGCCAGTTCGGCCCTCCGGTCGTGTCGGTCCCGCGTACTAGGCTCCCCGACACCGTGACATCCCGTTGTCAGGCATTCCAGCGAAACTTCGGACGGAGCGGTAACGGGGGTTACGCACGAGCGAACCGTCCCGACCACCATCTGGCTGTGCCCAGAAATCGCAGATCGCGGTGCCATCGTGATCAGCGGAGCCCGACTCGGCGCCCCCGCCGGGCCGCACCACCGGGTTGACTGGCCGAACGCCGGCCAACGCCCGCTCCCTGGGAAGGACCCTTAGTGAGCGAATCCAGCGAACTCCTTACGGACGCATCCAGTACGGCACCCGCAGCCGACGCCGCCCAGGCCGGCGCGGAGCCTGCCACCCCCCGGCGCCGCCGGTCGGGCACGGGCCTCTCGGCCATGGTGCTGCCCGAGCTCAAGGCGCTCGCGTCCAGCCTCGGCATCACCGGCACGACCGGGATGCGCAAGAGCCAGCTCATCGCCGCCATTCAGGAGAAGCAGGGCGGCCAGGGGCAGGGCTCGGCCGGGGGCGAGCAGGGAGCCGCTGCCACGGCGAAGACCGAGCGTCCCCGGCGCACCCGCACCGCGGCCGCCGCCAAGCGCGAGGTGTCCGACGACCAGGTCACCCTCGCCGAGGCCGTGCAGGCCCCGCAGGCCCAGCAGACCGCGCAGACCCCGCAGGCCGCCGAGCAGGCTCCGGCCGCCGCGCAGGCCCCGGTGGCGGGCCAGGCTCAGGCCGCCCAGGCGCCGGTCGCCGGGCAGGCTCCGGCCGCGGGCCCCGCCGACAAGACCACTGACAAGCCCGAGCGGCAGGGCGGCCGGCAGGCCGCCAAGGCCGGCGCGGAGAAGCAGGACCGGGGGGCGTCCGACAGCAGGAGCGAGCGCGGCGAGCGCACCGAGCGCACCGACCGCGGCGAGCGCCAGGGCCGCGAGCCCGTGGCCGCGCAGGGCGGCTCGGGCGGCGCCGAGGAAGGCGAGTCCCAGGGCGGCCGTGACGGTGGCCGCGAGGGCCGCGAAGGCCGCGAGGGCGGTGGACGCCAGCGCGGGCGCGGCAGGGAGCGCGGCGAGCGCGGCGAGCGCGGCGAAGGCCGTGACAACCGCGACAACCGGAGCGACCGCGAAGGCCGCGACAACCGCGGCGAGCGCGGTGACCGGAGCGAGCGCGGCGACCGGGACAACCGCGGCGACCAGGGCGGCAACCGGCAGCGCGGCCAGAACCAGGGCGGCGGCGGCCAGAGCGACGACGACGAGAGCGGCGGCAGGGGCCGGCGCGGGCGCCGGTTCCGCGAGCGCAACCGGGGCCGCGGCGGAGGCCGCGAGCGCTACGAGGAGCCGGTGATCACCGAGGACGACGTCCTCATCCCCGTCGCGGGCATCCTCGACATCCTCGACAACTACGCGTTCGTCCGCACGACCGGCTACCTGCCCGGCCCGAACGACGTGTACGTCTCGCTGGCCCAGGTCCGCAAGAACGGCCTGCGCAAGGGCGACGTCATCACCGGCGCGGTGCGGCAGGCCCGCGAGGGCGAGCGGCGCGAGAAGTTCAACGCGCTGGTCCGCCTCGATACCGTCAACGGCATGGAGCCCGACCAGGCCAAGGGCCGGGTCGACTTCTCCAAGCTGACCCCGCTGTACCCGCAGGAGCGGCTGCGGCTGGAGTCCGACGCCGGGATCCTGACCACGCGGATCATCGACCTGGTGTCGCCGATCGGCAAGGGCCAGCGCGGCCTGATCGTCTCGCCGCCCAAGGCGGGCAAGACGATGGTGCTCCAGTCGATCGCCAACGCGATCACCAAGAACAACCCGGAGTGCCACCTGATGGTCGTCCTGGTGGACGAGCGTCCGGAAGAGGTCACCGACATGCAGCGGACGGTGAAGGGCGAGGTCATCCACTCGACCTTCGACCGTCCCGCCGAGGACCACACCACCGTCGCGGAGCTGGCGATCGAACGTGCCAAGCGCCTGGTGGAGCTCGGCCACGACGTCGTCGTGCTGCTCGACTCCATCACCCGTCTTGGCCGCGCCTACAACCTGGCCGCTCCGGCGTCCGGGCGCATCCTGTCCGGTGGTGTCGACTCGACCGCGCTGTACCCGCCCAAGCGGTTCTTCGGCGCGGCGCGCAACATCGAGAACGGCGGCTCGCTGACCATCCTCGCCACCGCGCTGGTGGAGACCGGGTCCCGCATGGACGAGGTCATCTTCGAGGAGTTCAAGGGCACCGGGAACATGGAGCTCAAGCTCAACCGGTCGCTCGCCGACAAGCGCATCTTCCCCGCGGTGGACGTCGACCAGTCCAGCACCCGCAAGGAAGAGATCCTCATGGCGCCGGAGGAGCTGCGGGTCGTCTGGCAGCTGCGCCGGGTGCTGCACGCGCTGGACACCCAGCAGGCGCTGGAGCTCCTCATCGAGAAGATGAAGGAGACCAAGTCCAACGCCGAGTTCCTGCTCCAGGTCCAGAAGACCACGGTCTCCGACGACCGCTGACCCCGCCCCCGGGCGGCGCTCCACCGCCGCCCGGGGACGCACGGCCCTTCCCC
>NZ_SMKU01000389.1 GCF_004349215.1 Actinomadura rubrisoli
GGCCCCCCAGGGCAACCCCGGCCAGCTGCCGGCCCAGCTGAGCCCCCAGCAGTACAAGGCACTCGTCGGCCAGGCGCGCGCGCAGCAGGACAAGACCGCGTCCGAGCTCCGCCTCGGGGACAAGGTCGAGCTGACGACCAAGAGCGTCGTCAAGGACAGGGACGGGACCACCCACACCCGCTACCTGCAGACCTATGACGGCCTGCCCGTCATCGGCGGCGACATCATCGTCCACCGCGCCCCGTCCGGCGAGCTCTCGCGGGTCTCCAGGGCGGACGTCCGTCCGCTGAAGGTGGACACCGCGCCGGCGACGCTCCGGTCCACGAAGCCGGCCACGCCGAAGGCCAAGGGCAGCGAGGCACCGCGCAAGGTCGTCTGGATGGGACGCGACGGCAAGGCCGTCCTGGCCTGGGAGACGGTCGTCGGCGGGACGCAGAAGGACGGCACCCCCAACCTGCTGCACGTCATCACCGACGCCACCACGGGCAAGAAGATCACCCAGTGGCAGGGCGTCCACACCGGCAGCGGCAAGAGCATGTACTCCGGCACGGTCCCGCTCGGCACCTCCGGCTCCGGCAGCTCCTTCACCCTGCGGGACGCCGGACGCGGCAACCACGACACCACGAACCTGAACGGCGCCCAGTCCGGCAGAGGCACCGTCTTCACCGACGCCGACGACAACTGGGGCGACGGCACGCCGAGCAACGCCCAGACCGCCGGCGTCGACGCGGCCTACGGCGCCGGTCAGACGTGGGACTACTACAAGACCGTCTTCGGCCGCTCCGGCATCCGCGGCGATGGCGTCGGCGCGTACTCCCGGGTCCACTACGGCAGCAGCTACGTGAACGCCTTCTGGGAAGACAGCTGCTTCTGCATGACCTACGGCGACGGCCAGGGGAACCGCAAGCCGCTGACCGAGCTGGACGTGGCCGGCCACGAGATGACCCACGGCGTCACGTCCAACACCGCGGGGCTGATCTACGAGGGCGAGTCCGGCGGCCTGAACGAGGCCACCTCCGACATCATGGCCACCGCCATGGAGTTCTGGTCCAACAACCCCGCCGACGTGGGCGACTACCTCATCGGCGAGAAGATCGACATCTTCGGCAACGGCGGGCCGCTGCGCTACATGGCGCGGCCGAGCCAGGACGGCCAGTCGCTGGACGCCTGGTCGCCCAACGCCGGAAGCGTGGACGTCCATTACTCCTCCGGCATCGCCAACCACTGGTTCTACCTGGCGTCCGAGGGCAGCGGCCCGAAGGACATCAACGGCGTCCACTATGACTCGCCGACCTCCGACGGTAAGCCGGTCACCGGCATCGGCCGGGAGAAGGCGGCGGCGGTCTGGTACAAGGCCCTCACCGAGGAGATGAGGTCGAACACCGACTACGCCGACGCCCGCCGCGCCACGCTGGCGGCGGCCACCAAGCTGTACGGGGCGACCAGCGCCGAGTACGCCGGAGTTGCGAACGCCTGGGCCGCGGTCAAGGTCGGCGGCCGCGTCAACGACCCGAACGACCCGGGCGACCCCGACCCGGGCGACCCCACCGCCTGGGCCGAGGGCCACGCCTACAACGCCGGGGACGTGGTGACCTACGACGGCGTCAGCTACCGCTGCCTCCAGCCCCACACCGCCCAGCCCGGCTGGACGCCGCCCAACGTCCCGGCCCTCTGGGAAGCCATCTGACCCACCCCGGACGCCGCGGTGCTCCCCGAGCACCGCGGCGTTCCCGCCTACATGCCGCAGCATGGTCTCCAACGGTGATGGTGCACGCCGGAGCGAGGCCCTTCCGTCTCGTCCGGCCAAGGCTCACAAACCCCCGCGCCGTGCACCCCTCAGTATCCGGCCGGTGACGACCGCGCCTCCAGCTTCCCACGCGAGCCAGTCGACGCCCCGGGGCCGCAGGTGAGCCGGACGTCAGTCGGTCCCGGCATCGGCGACGCCCCGCAGGAGCCTGGCGCCGGTGCTGTGCTGGGCCAGTGCGCAACGGCGCTCATGTATCCATCGGAAGCCCGGCGGTTCGCCCCGGTGGTCAGCCGGCGCGAGTTCAGCCGCCAGGCGACCTGGAGGTAGGTGGTGCGGTGGGCTTCGATGCGCCTGGTGTCGGTGTGGTCGGCAGGGTGATCCGCCAGGTCGCGTTCGGGCAGATCGGGGGGCCACTGCTGGCAGTGCGCCCGTCACGCGCCTGAGCGAGGTAGGTGTCGGGGGCGCAGGAGGATGGCGCGGGAAGACGGCTGATCTCTCCCGGTCGGATCTGGATCGACTGCCTGTCCGCCGTTCCGGTCTTGTACTGACGCCAGACTCTCACTGTGACAGGGCTGTCGTTGATGACGATGATGGCGCTCGGCCCTTCGGCGGGCAGGCAGCATGCGGACATCGTCAGCGGCAGCAGGGCCGCTACGGCGCCCGCGGCAAAGCGATCGGTTCTCATTGGCAGGTCATTGAGTCGGGGCTGGGGACGCATTGCCGGGGAGGCGGATATACCAGGGGTCTCCGGGGCAGATCGGCGGGCCCAAGGTGGCTGTACGGCCGTCCCGTGCCGTCGCGATGAACGTGGTGGGGGCACACGAGGCCGCCATATGGATGGCCTGTCCCGGCGGGAGCGGGATCGCTTCGCTGGTCGTACCGGAGCTGTACCGCAGGCGCAGGTCGATCGCGCCGCCGGTGTCGTTGACGACCTGGACCTCGCCGGGGCCCTTGTCGCCACAAGGCGATGACGACCACATGACCAACAGGACGACGCCCGTGATCAAGACCGCCGCCATGGCGGCTGCGCAGCCGATGACACCGCGGGAGGGCCTCTTGTGGCTCATTGGCGGGAGTGTAAGGGAGTGCGCCTGAGCAAGAGAATGGTGGCGTAAAGCCCGCCCCCCGCCACGCGGGGATTTCCAATGTAAATTTCGGCCATATCGGGGATCTTGAACTCGAAGCCAGCATATCTGCCCCAGGCATACTCGAGCGATTTGACGATCCGATGGCTGCCCCGTGGTGCGTCACTGGGCGTTTTGGTGTGGCCTGTTGTGTCTTGTCCGGCGTCCGGTCGACGTCACCGGCCGCTGCCCGTACGGTTACGGCCCTCGCTGCTGACGTCCGCGACGACGCAGCTGACGTTGTCTGGGCCGCCGGTGCGGTTGGTGAGCGCGACGAGTTCACGTACCGCATCCTCGGGGGCGGTGGGCTCGGCCAGCACCCGGCGCAGGTCGCCGGGCGGCACGACGGCGGACAGGCCGTCGGAGCACAGCAGGTACCGGTCGCCCGGCCGGGCGTCGTGGAGACGGATGTCGGGCGCGGCTTCACCCGCGCCCGACAGGGCTCGCAGGAGCAGCGACCGCTGGGGATGGGTGGTCGCCTCCTCAGGGGTGAGGCGGTCCTGGTCGACCATGGACTGGACGATGGTGTGGTCGGTGGTGATCTGGAAGAACTCGGCGCCGCGCAGAAGGTAGGCACGGGAGTCCCCGATGTGGACGAGAGCCAGCTGGGAGCCGGTCCACAGCATCGCGGTGAGGGTGGTGCCGGACGCCTCAGAACCAGCGGCATCGTGGACGGCGCGCTTGGCCTGCTCGATGGCGTCCTCAAGCACGTTGAGGAGATCCCCGGCGGAGAGGGCCTCGCCGATTTCGAGGGGCTTGAGCGCGTCGACGGCGGCGGCGCTGGCGGGGGCACCGCTGCTGCCGAAGCCGTCGGCCACGGCGAGCAGGCGGGAGCCCGCATAGGCGGTGTCCTGGTTGCTTTCGCGGACCAGGCCGGTGTCGGACAGGGCGGCGTAGCGGATCGCCAAGCTGGGCATCGCGGTGTCCCTTCGTGAAAGGTGGTCGATGAGGAACCTGGCCAGGTCACGTCGGGAGGCGGTGTCGGCCTCGACCTCGGCCCAGAAGGCGCGGACCCGCTGGGCGGCCGCCTCGGGCTCCAGATCGCACACCTCCCGGATGCGCGTCAGCGGCATGCCGAGGCGGCGCAGCCATGCCACCAGGCGCGCGCGTTCGAGCTGCGCCGGGTCATAGAGCCGGTAGCCGGTCACGGGATCGACCCGCGCGGGCGTCAGCAGTCCCAGCTCGTCATAGAGCCGCAGGGCCTTGGGCGACAGGCGGGACGCCCGCGCGAACGTCCCGATGGTCAGCAACTCCATGCTCGCGCTCCTCATCATGTCGTCAGGAACGATCCTGCGGCTTGCCCTTTGGGCAAGGTCAAACCACGAGGGCGGCGTTCCCGCTCCAACCGCCCGTCCTCCCCAGCGCGTCGAGCCGCGGCATGGCCCGGCTCGACGGCCGCAGGGCATGTCGCGCTGAACCGATCGCGGGTGCCTGTTCCTCTATGTGCCCTCGCCGTGCGGGCCGTTGAGGCGGCCGCGGGTGGCGATCAGTACCGCGGTCGCCAGCAGCCCGAAGCCGAGGGCGGGCGCGACCAGCAGGTGCCGGTCGGCGAGGTCCGAGTCCGGGAAGAACTCGGGGATCGCGTTGAGGCCCGTGTTGAGCGCGTCGTGGAAGAGGATCATCAGGAACACGCCGCCGCCGGTGCTGTTGAAGACCCAGGTCATGATGATCGTCAGAGCGGTGGTCATCAGCAGGTAGATGCCGAGCGTGCCGAGGTTCTCCCCGCCCTTGGGGTCGGCCCAGTCCGAGTAGGCGAACAGGGGCAGATGCCAGCCGCCCCACAGGACGCCGAGGATGAGCGCCGCCCGGAGCGGGCCGTGGCGCCGCTGGAGGCGCGGCAGTGCGATGCCGCGCCAGCCCGGCTCCTCGCCCAGCGCGCCGATCACGAACTGCACCGTGAGGAACATGATGGCGAGGGACGGCAGCGCGCCCGCGTTGAAGCTGAAATGGTCGGCCGCGCCGGGGACGGCGAATGCCGCGATCATGGGAACGCAGGCGACGCCGAGGATGCTCAGCACGTACCACCTGACCGGCACCCGCCAGCGGGTGCACGCGCGGACCAACTCGCGGCGGGAACCCGACAGCAGGGCGGCCACCAGGGGGCCGAACGATCCGACCACGACGCAGAGATCGGCCATCCCGCCGAGCACGGAGAACGACATCAGGCCGAGACCCTCTTTGGAGAGCATGATCGGCACGTAGCACAGCCAGGTGAAGCCATAGGCGAGGACGAAGAACAGCCAGAGCGGGCGCGCGGGCCGGACGGGCGCGCCGGACTCCTGAATCGGGGACTCTTCCAAGGTCATGGCGGGACGCTAGGGGCGCGCAAGGACCGCCGCTTCCGGTGATCACCCCCGTACCGGCAGGTAGGCCCGCGTCCCGAACGTCCCGAACATCACAGCAGGCCGAGACGGACCGCCCGGGCCACGGCCTGCGCCTGGGTGCGTGCGCCGAGCTTGGCGTGGACCCGTTCCAGATGCGACCGCACCGTGCTGGTCGCCAGCCCGAGCCTGCGGGCCGCCTCGGGGGCCGAGAGGCCGTCGGCCAGCAGTACGAGCACCTCACGCTCCCGCCGCGTCAACACCGGCGGCTCACCGGCACAGGCCGTCCGCACCCGCCGCAGGAACCGCTCAGGCCCGGCCGCCCGCCCCAGCAGCGGAGACAGTTCCGCCCCCAGTTCCAAGAATGGCCGGACGAAACTCCCAGGGGCTCCCAGGACGAGTGCCTCGGCCACGGCCCCCGCGTCTCCTCGCGCCAAGCCCGCCGTCAGCAGCAGCCGAATGCGCACCCCCGCACAAAGGACGTTGAGCCTTAGCGCCTCCGAGGCGACCGCGTCCGCGACCGCCCGTTTCCCCTCGGCCAGCGCCAGGCGTGCCGCGACGAGCCGTTCGAAGAAATCAAGCCCCACCGGCACCCGTCCACCGGCGATGCCGATTTTCTGGGCGAATTCCAAAGCCCGACCAGCCTCGGCCGCATACCCGAAAGAAAGGCAGACATAGGCCCGGCGGGCCGCCGCCGACCTGCGCACCACTGCCCCGAACCCGGCCCCTTCAAGGAACGGAATCTCGGCCACATAGCCGTCCAACTCGTCCAGTGCCTGAAAAGCCCCCTGCTCATCCCCCCGCGCCGCACAGATGTCGGCGGTGAGCCGATGCCTGTGAAACCAGATCCCCGGGTCCCCGGTGCACTCGGGCGCGGCGCCGTCCATTCGCCCCTGCTCCAACAACGCTTCCGTTACCAGTAACGGGCCGAAGGCGAGATACTCGCCCGCGTCCACCTTCTGTGAGTCCGCGAGTTCGGCGGCCTTCCGGCACAGCGCGATCGTCCGCTTGAGATCGCCCCGTGACAGATGCGCCATCGCCAGCCCGGCCAGCGCGTCCAACCGCAGCGCCGCGTCATGCGACGGGACGTTCAGCCGCGCGAACTCTCGTTCCGCCCGTGCCGTCGACTCCGGGGCGGTGCCGTGCCACAGCACGTCGATCAACCGGATGGCGCACTGACCCCGCAGCGGCGCCTGCTCCAGCGGCAACAGGTCGAGCGCCGTGGAGGCGGCCTCCACGGCCTCATCGGGCGCCCCTTCCGCGAATATCTGATGCGCAAGAAATGCGCTGTGCACACCCCGCAGCACCAATGGCAGCTCTTCCCCTGGAGGAAGCTCCACCACGGGATGTCCCGGCGCCTTGCCCCACAGCGAATCGAGCCAGGCCGTCCAGTGGCTCAGCAGAGAGAGCACGACGCTCTTCTCGATCACCGCCTGGGGCAATTCGGCGAGCCACCGCCCGACCCTGCCCTCATGCAGCCACAATTCCCCGCCTTGTTCGGCCAATCGAGCCAACAGGCAGGCCGCCTCCTCCACATCCCCGGCCGCCAGCGTGTGCTCGACCGCTTCGCGAGGACTCCCGTTCGCCTCATGCCATCGAGCCGCCCGCCGGTGCATTACCGCGAGCGACCCGGGTTCGGCATGCTCGGCGACCGCCGCCGCGAACAGCTGGTGATAGCGGAACCACCGTCCCTCCCCATCGAGAGGAACCACGAACAGGCCGTGTTCGACCAGCTCCCGCAGTGTGGCTTCGCCCTGGCCCGTCAGCGCCTCGCACAGCGGCCCGTACAAGCTCGGCAGCACACAGGTCGCCAGGACGAAACGCCGCATCGCGTCCGGCAGCCGCTCCAGCACCTCGGAAACGAGATAGGCGTCCAGGTCGCCCTTGGCCGCGCTGAGCGCCCGCTCCGCGGGCACCCCTCTCGCCAGCGCCAACGCGGCCAACTGCAACCCGGCCGGCCACCCCTCGACCCCCGCGTGCAGCCCATCGGCCGTCCCAGCGGCGACCTGCAACCCCATCGTCTCGTTCAGAAAGGCCACCGACTCGTCCTGCGTGAAGCGCAGCCGCCCTGCGTCCACGTCCGCGACCCACCCACGCGACCGCCACCGTGCAAGCGGCAGTGGAGGCGGCCGCCGGGTCGCGATGACGACGTGCGCCCGCGCCGGCAGCCGCTCGACGAGATGCTCGACGGCAGCATGCACATCCGGCGACTCGATGACGTGGTAGTCGTCCAATACCACCGTGGCCGGACGGACCGTCAGCTCCTCGACCAATGCTCCGACCCGACGCCGCAACGCCGCCGACGACTCCGGTCCAGGCACCGCCACACCCAGTGCCCGCGCCAGTCCCTGGAAGAACACCACCGGCTCGCTGTGGTCCCCGTCCAGCGACACCCAAGCCACCCGCCCCGTCGCAACCCGCGCCCACGTCGCCAGCATCGTCGTCTTTCCGAACCCGGCTGGCGCACAGACCAACGTGACCGGCAGCCGCGACGAACGCTCAAGGAGCAGCCGCAGCCGAGGGCGAGCGACCGCCCGTTCCCGCGCCGGCGGCACGCCACCGCCCGCACGGCCCAACGCCCTTCCCGCCACCTCAAGGGCGTTCGCCGTCACCTGCCGCGTGGCCCCGAGATAGACCCGGCGCCGCCCCCGATAGGCCCGCCAGTAACCGTCCCCGCGTCCATTTCCAGCCGTCTCACGCCGCACGCTGAACCGCCCGGCGGAATGCTCAACGACAAACCCCGAGACTCCTCCAAGCCAGTCGAACCACTCCACCCCGCCGACCTCAACGCCGCCACCGACCACCCAGCC
>NZ_SMKU01000038.1 GCF_004349215.1 Actinomadura rubrisoli
CCATTACCCCGCGCCCCGGACAGATCCCCTTCTACTCCACCCTCACCGGCGAGCCCATCGACACCACCGAGCTGGACGCCGACTACTGGTACCGCAACCTCCGCCACACCGTCCAATTCGAACAAGCCACCCGCGCACTCCTCACCAACGGACACACCCACTTCATCGAATGCAGCCCGCACCCCGTCCTGACCATCGGGCTCACCGAAACCATCGAGGCCACCGAAACCACCGCCACGGCCATTCCCACCCTCCGCCGCGACCACGGCGACCTCCGCCAGGTCCTCGCCTCCGCCACGCAGGCATTTGTCCACGGCGCGCCTGTCGACTGGGCCTCGTTCTGCCCGGACACCGGCGACGGCGAAGCGGCCGAAGACCTGCCCACGTACCCCTTCCAGCATGAGCGGTACTGGCTGACGTCGGGGGCGCCGTCGACCGATGTCGCCGCCGCCGGTCAGGAGTCCTCCGAGCACCCGTTCCTGGGGGCGGCGGTGGAGCTGCCGGGAACCGACGGCATCGTCCTGACCGGCCGGTTGTCCCTGCGCACCCACCCTTGGCTCGCCGATCACGCCGTCGCGGGCACCGTCGTGCTGCCCGGCGCGGCGTTCGTGGAGATGGCGCTGCACGCGGGCGACCTGGCCGAATGCACCGGCCTTGAGGAACTCACGGTGGAGGCGCCGCTCGTCCTCGGCGAGGCCGGTGCCGCGCACCTGCGCGTCGAGGTCGCCAGGCCGGACGAGGCGGGCCGTCGTGCGCTGAGCATCTATTCACGCGATGACGGCGCCACGCGGGGAACGCCGTGGACGTGCCACGCGTCGGGTGTGCTGACGGCGGCCGCGGAACGTCCGGCATCGAACCTGGCCGTCTGGCCTCCCGCCGGCGCGGCCCCGATCGACCTGAGCGACTTCTACGAGACGCTGCGTGCGTCCGGGTACGAGTACGGGCCCGTGTTCGCCGGGGTCAGGGCGGCATGGCGGCGCGGCGGCGAGGTGTTCGCCGAGGCGGTGCTGCCGGACGAGGCGCACGACTCCGCCTTCGGCATCCACCCGGCGCTGCTGGACGCGGCGCTGCACCCCTTCGGCGCGGGCGGGTTCTTCGACGACGACCGGCTCCGGCTGCCGTTCGCCTACCGGGGTGTGACGCTGCACGCCACCGGCGCATCGACGGTGCGGGTCGCGCTCTCCCCCGCCGGGCCCGACGCGATCGGGCTCCTGGTGGCCGACACCGACGGCGCGCCCGTGATCTCGGTGGAGTCCCTGGCCATGCGGGCGGTCGACCCCGGCGAGCTGGGCCGTTCCGCCGTCACCGACTCGCTGTACCGGCTGGACTGGACGCCCCGGCCATTGCCCGCCTCCACCGTCGCGACGGTGCCGTACGAGGACCGCGACACGATCACCGGTGACGCGGTCGTCCTGCATCACGTCGCGGCGGACCAGGAGGGACAACCCGCGGAGGACGCGCGCGAAATCCTCGACGGCGTGCTGGCGGTCGTGCAGAGCTGGCTCGGCGAGGACCGTCCCGGCGGTGTCCGCCTCGCGGTCGTGACGCGGGGAGCCGTGGCGGACGGCGCGGTCAACCTCGCCCACGCTCCGCTCTGGGGACTGCTGCGCTCGGCGCAGGCGGAGAACCCGGACCGGTTCGTCCTGGTCGACGTCGACGACAACGAGCGGTCCGCCGAGGCGCTGCCGTTCGCGCTGGCGTCGGACGAGCCGCAGCTGGCGCTGCGCGGCGGGACCCTGCTCGTCCCGCGCATCGCCCGCGCCGACTCGGGCGGATCGCTGGTCCCCCCGGCGGAGGGGCCCTGGCGGCTCGGCACCGGCGGGCAGGGGACGTTCGACGGCCTCGCGCCGGTGCCCTGCGAGGAGGCGGCCGCGCCGCTCGGCCCGGAGCAGGTCCGCGTCGCGGTCCGCGCCGCGGGAGTGAACTTCCGGGACACCCTCGTCGCGCTCGGCGCCGACTTCGAGGACACGCTGAGCGCGCTTGCCGCGCTGGGCCTGCGCCCGGGTGAGGACGCCATGGGGCTCGAAGGCGCGGGCGTCGTCACCGAGACCGGGTCCGCCGTGACCGGCCTCGCCCCGGGCGACCGGGTGGCGGGGATGCTGCCGGGGGTGTTCGGGCCCGTCGCGGTCACCGACCACCGCCTCGTCGTCCGCATCCCCGACGGCTGGAGCTTCGAGCAGGCGGCGGCGGTGCCGATCGCGTTCGGGACCGCCTACCACGGCCTGGTGGAGCTGGCCGGGCTGCGGGCGGGCCAGTCGGTGCTGGTGCACGCCGCCGCCGGAGGGGTCGGGACGGCCGCCGTGCAGCTCGCCCGGCATCTGGGCGCCGAGGTGTTCGGTACGGCGAGCCCCGGAAAGCAGGACGCGCTGCGCGCCGCGGGACTGGACGGGGCGCACATCGCCTCGTCCCGGACCACCGGCTTCGAGGACGGCTTCCTCGCCGCGACCGAGGGGCGCGGCGTGGACGTCGTGCTGGACAGCCTGGCGGGCGAGTTCGTGGACGCCTCGCTGCGGCTGCTGCCGCGCGGCGGGCGGTTCCTGGAGATGGGCAAGCTCGACGTGCGCGACGCCGAGGCCGTCGCGGCCGCCCATCCCGGGGTCGGGTACGAGGCGTTCGACCTGCTCACGCTGGCGGGCACGGAGCCGGACCGGTTCCAGCGGATGCTCGCCGAGATCGTCCGGCTGTTCGAGGCCGGGGCGCTCACCCACCCGCCGATCCGGACGTGGGACGTGCGGCGGGCGCCCGAGGCGCTGCGCTTCATGAGCCAGGCCCGGCATGTCGGGAAGATCGTCCTGACCATGCCGCGGGCGCTCGACCCGGCCGGCACCGTCCTGATCACCGGCGGTACCGGCACGCTGGGCGGCCTGCTGGCGCGGCACCTGGTGACCGCGCACGGCGTGCGGCGGCTGCTGCTGACCAGCCGCCGGGGCGCGCGGGCCCCGGGGGCCGCGGAGCTGACCGCCGAGCTCAGCGGGCTGGGCGCCGAGGTCACGATGGCGGCGTGCGACGCCGCCGACCGGGACGCGCTGGCGGCGCTGCTGGCGCGGATACCGGCGGACCGTCCGCTGACCGCCGTCGTGCACGCGGCCGGCGCGCTGGACGACGGGCCGGTCACCGCGCTGACCCCCGAACGCGTCGACGCCGTCCTGCGGCCGAAGGCGCACGCGGCGTGGAACCTGCACGAGCTCGCCGGGGACGTCGCGGCGTTCGTCATGTTCTCCTCCGTCGCCGGGGTGATCGGCAACGCCGGGCAGGGGAACTACGCGGCGGCGAACGTCTTCCTGGACGCGCTGGCCCGGCACCGGCGGTCGCTGGGGCTGCCCGCGCTCTCCCTGGCCTGGGGCCTGTGGGAGCAGCGCAGCGGCATGACCGCCGAGCTCGACCAGGCCGACCTCGCCCGGATGGCGCGGTCGGGCCTGCGGCCCCTGGCCTCCGCGGAGGGTCTGGCCCTGTTCGACGCGGCGCTCGCGAGGGCGGACGCGGCGCTCGTGCCGGCGCGGCTCGACCTGCGGGCGCTGACCCGGACGCGCGGCAGGCGCACCGCCGCCACCGCGCCGGGCGCGGGCCTCGGCCTCGGGCACCGCCTGGCGGGGCTGGGCGAGGAGGACCGAGACCGCCTGCTGCTGGACCTGGTGCGCTCGCACGCCGCCACGGTCCTGGGGCACGCGGGCCCGGACGCCGTCCGCCCGGAGGCCGCGTTCAAGGAGCTCGGCTTCGACTCGCTGTCGGCGGTCGAGCTGCGCAATCGCCTCAACGAGGCCACGGGGCTGCGGCTGGCGAGCACGGTCGTGTTCGACCATCCGTCCCCGGACGCGATGCGCCGGCACCTGCGCGACGAGCTGGTCGGCACCGCGCCCCCGGCCCCCGTCGCGGCGGCCGGGAGCGCGGCGGCCACCGGGGCCGACGAGCCGATCGCGGTGGTGGGCATCGGCGTGCGCCTGCCGGGCGGGATCTCCTCCCCCGAGGAGTTCTGGGATCTGCTGTCCGAGGGCCGCGACGCCATCGCCGGGTTCCCCACCGACCGCGGATGGGACATCGAGGGCCTCTACGACCCCGATCCGGACCGTCCCGGGAAGAGCTACTCCCGATCGGGCGGCTTCCTGTACGAGGCGGCCGAGTTCGACGCGGGCTTCTTCGGGATCTCGCCGCGCGAGGCGCTGGCGATGGACCCGCAGCAGCGGCTGCTGCTGGAGACCTCGTGGGAGGCGCTGGAGCGGGCGGGCATCGACCCGTTCGCGCTGCGCGGCAGCCAGACGGGCGTCTTCGTCGGGGCGCTGTCCCAGGAGTACGGGCCGCCCCTGCACCAGATGCCCGAGGGGCTGGACGGCCTCGGATTGACCGGCCGTGCCACCAGCGTCATCTCCGGGCGGCTCGCCTACTTCCTCGGGCTTGAGGGCCCGGCGGTGACGATCGACACGGCGTGCTCGTCGTCGCTGGTCGCGCTGCACCAGGCGGCGCACGCCCTGCGCCAGGGGGAATGCTCCCTCGCGATGGCGGGCGGGGTGACGGTCATGGCCACGCCCTGGGCCTTCACCGAGTTCAGCCGCCAGCGCGGCATGGCGCCGGACGGGCGGAGCAAGGCGTTCGGCGCGGGCGCGGACGGCGCGGGCTGGAGCGAGGGCGTGGGCATGCTCGTGCTGGAGCGGCTCTCCGACGCCCTCGAACGCGGGCACCGCGTGCTGGGCCTGGTGCGCGCCTCGGCGGTCAACCAGGACGGCGCGTCCAACGGGCTGACCGCGCCCAACGGCTCGTCCCAGCAGCGGGTGATCCGGCAGGCGCTGGCCAACGCCCGCCTCGGACCCGGCGACATCGACGCCGTCGAGGCCCACGGCACCGGCACCCGGCTCGGCGACCCGATCGAGGCCCACGCGCTGCAAGCCGCCTACGGCGCCGAGCGCGATCCCAGCCGACCGGTATGGCTCGGGTCGGTCAAGTCCAACATCGGGCACAACCAGGCCGCCGCCGGGATCAGCGGCGTCATCAAGATGCTGCTGGCCATGCGGCACCAGGTGCTCCCGCGCACCCTGCACGCCGACGAGCCCACCCCGCATGTCGACTGGTCCGCCGGGAACCTGCGGCTGCTCACCGAGGAGCGCCCCTGGCCCGCCGACGGACGCCCCCGCCGCGCCGCCGTCTCGTCCTTCGGCATCAGCGGCACCAACGCCCACCTCATCCTGGAGGAGGCGCCCGACCCCGACCCGGCTCCCGTCCCGGCTCCGGTCAGCGACCACGCGGGGCCGGTGCCCGTCGTGCTGTCGGCCAAGACCGAGCAGGCGCTGCGCGCTCAGGCGGCCGGGCTCCTCGGCCACCTGCGCGAGCACCCGGACGCCGTCCTGGCCGATCTCGGCTACTCCCTGGCCACCGGCCGCGCCCACTTCGAGCAGCGCGCCGCGCTGGTGGCGGACGACCGGGCCGAACTCGAATTCGGCCTGGAATCCCTGGCGGGGGGCATGACGGCCCCCGGGCTCGTCGCGGCACAGGCCCGTACGGACGTGCGTCCGGTGTTCGTGTTCCCCGGGCAGGGGGCGCAGTGGGCCGGTATGGCGGCCGGGCTGCTGGAGTCCTCGCCGGTGTTCGCCGCGCGGATGGGCGAGTGCGCGGCGGCGCTGGAGCCGCTGGTGGACTGGTCGCTCCTGGACGTCGTCCGGCAGGCGGACGGCGCGCCGGGCCTGGACCGCGTGGACGTCGTGCAGCCCGTCCTGTGGGCGGTGATGGTCTCCCTGGCCCAGGTGTGGCGCTCGGTCGGCGTCGAACCGGCGGCCGTGGTGGGCCACTCCCAAGGCGAGATCGCCGCCGCCTGCGTCGCCGGTGCGCTCTCGATCGAGGACGCCGCCCGGGTCGTGGCGCTGCGCAGCCGAGCGCTGGTCGCGCTGGCGGGACGGGGCGGCATGGTGTCGGTGTCGCGTTCCGAGGACTGGGTCCGCGAGCGGATCGGCGCCTGGCAGGGCCGGATCTCCGTCGCCGTGGTCAACGGCCCGGGACACACGGTGGTCTCCGGTGCCCCCGAGGCGCTGGAGGAGTTCCTGGGCCGGTGCAAGGAGGAGGGAGTCCGGGCGCGGCGCGTCGAGGTGGACTACGCCTCCCATTCGGCCCACGTCGAAGAGATAGAAGCCGAACTCGCCGAGGTGCTCGCCGGGATCGAGCCGCGAACCGGTGACATCGCCGTCTGCTCGTCCCTGACCGGCGGGTTCCTGACCGGCGAGGACCCGATGGACGCCGGGTACTGGTACCGCAACCTGCGCGAGACGGTGCGGTTCGAGCAGGCCACGGCGACGCTACTGGACGCCGGCCACCGGCTGTTCATCGAGGTCAGCCCGCATCCCGTGCTCACCGTCGCGATCCAGGCGGCCATCGAGGGCACCGGCGCGGACGCCGCCGCGCAGGGCACCCTGCGCCGCGACGAGGACGAGGCCCGGCGGCTGCTCACCGCGCTCGCCGAAGCCCACTGCCACGGCGCCCCCGTCGACTGGGCCGCCGTCTTCGACGGCACCGGCGCCCGGCGGACCGCGCTGCCGACCTACGCCTTCCAGCGCCGCCACTACTGGCTGGACGTCCCCGCCGCCATCACCGACGCCACCGGCCTCGGGCTGCGGCCCGCCGGGCACCCGCTGCTCGGCGGCATGACGACCCTGGCGGACGGCGACGGTCTGCTGCTGACCGGCCGGCTGTCCCTGCGCACCCATCCGTGGCTCGCCGACCACGCCGTCGCCGGCACCGTGCTGCTGCCCGGCACCGCGGTCGTGGAGATCGCGGTCGCCGCGGGCGACCGGCTCGGCTGCGACCTGCTGCGCGAGATCGTCCTGGAAGAGCCGCTGGCCGTCCCCGCCGAGGGCGGCGTGCACCTCCAGGTGACCGCGGGGCCCGCGAACGAGTCCGGGGAACGCGCCCTCACCGTCCGATCGCAGTCCGAGCGGGAGGACGGGGAGTGGACCCGGAACGCCTCGGGCGTCCTCGCGTCCGGTGGTTCCCCGCCGCCCGCCCGGCAGGAGAGCTGGCCGCCGCCGGGGGCGCGGCCGCTCGCCCGGGACGGCCTCTACGAGCGGCTGGCCGACCTCGGCTACGGCCACGGACCCGCCTTCCAAGGTCTGGGCGACGCCTGGCAGTCGTCGGACGGCCGGTACGCGGAGGTGGCGCTGCCCGAGGCGCTGCACGCCGAGGCCGCCGAGTACGGCGTCCACCCCGCCCTCCTCGACGCCGCCCTCCACCTCCTCTTCGCCGGGCCCGATGAAACGGACGAGCCGGCGGGACTGCTGTTGCCGTTCTCCTTCAGCGGCGTCACCCTGCACGCGTCGGGTGCCACGGCGCTGCGCGTCCGGCTCACGCCGACCGGCCGCGACGGCGCCGCCCTCACCGCCACCGACCCCGGCGGCGAGCCGGTGCTGACCATCGAGTCGGTCGTGCTGCGGCCCGCGCCCGCCGAGCGGCTCGCCGGGTCCGCCGCCGCCACGCACCACGCCGGGCTGTACCGGCTGGGCAGCCAGCCGGTCCCGGCCACCGAGGCGCCGTTCACCGGCCGGTGGGCCGTGCTCGGCCCCGACCCGTTCGGCCTGACCGCGTCCCTGACCGCCGCTGGTGCGGCCGTCGAGAGCCATCCGGACATCGATGCCCTCACCGCGGCCGGGCCGGCCCCCGACGTGCTGGCCCTGACGTACGTGACGGCCGAAGAGAACAACGCCCTCCCTGGGGCGGTCCGCACCGCCGTCCAAGAGGCGCTCGGCCACGTCCAGCGCTGCCTGTCCGACGAGCGGCTGGCCACGACCCGCGTCCTGGCACTGACCCGGGGAACGGCCGACCTGACAGGCGCGGCGGTGCGCGGCCTACTGCACGCCGCCCACAACGAGCATCCCGGCCGTTTCGCCCTCCTGGACGTCGAGGACGGCATCGAGGACGGCCGTGGCGACGGCGAGCGGCTGGCCATGGCCGCGCTGACGGCGGTCAACGACGAACGGCCGCTGGCCCTGCGCGAGGGGCGGACGTCCACACCACGGCTCGACCGCGCCGCCCGCCGCCAGGACCCGCCCGCCTTCGACCCGGACGGCACCGTGCTCATCACCGGCGGAACCGGCTCCCTCGGACGGGCGCTCGCCCGCCATCTGGTCACCCGCCACGGCGTCCGGCACCTGCTCCTGGCCAGCCGCCAGGGGCGGGCCGCCGCAGGCGCGGACGAGCTCGCCGCCGACCTGGCCGGGCTGGGCGCCAGCGCCACCATCGCCGCCTGCGACGTCGCCGACCGGACGGCGGTCGCCGGCCTGCTGGCCGCCGTCCCCGCACAGCACCCGCTGATCGCCGTGATCCACGCCGCCGGCGCCCTGGCCGACGCCACCGTGCAGAACCTCACCCCCCAGGACGTCGACGACGTGCTGCGCCCCAAGGTGGACGCCGCCTGGCATCTGCACGAGCTCACCCAGGCGTCGCCGCTGTCGGCCTTCGTGCTGTTCTCCTCCATGGCCGGCCAGATCGGCAACCCCGGCCAGGGCAACTACGCCGCCGCCAACAGCTACCTGGACGCGCTCGCCCACCACCGCCGGGCGCGGGGCCTGCCCGCCACGTCGCTGGCCTGGGGGCTGTGGGAGTCGCCCGCCGGGAGCATGGCGGGCAAGCTCACCGGCGCGGACCTGGCGCGGTGGGCCCGCAAGGGCGTGCTGCCGCTGACGGTCGAGCGCGGCATGGAGCTGTTCGACGCGGCGCTCACCTCGGACGAGACCGTGCTCACCCCGGTCGAGCTGGACCTGGCCGCGCTGCGCGATCCGGAGCGGTCCGCCACCGCCCCGACCCTGCTGCGCACCGCGGTCCGGGCCGCGCGCCGCCGGGCCGCGTCGGCACCGGCCGGCGCCGACGCGTCGTCCTGGGCGCGGCGCACCTCGGGGCTGCCGGACGCCGAGCGCCGCCGCACGGTCGCCGAGCTGGTCCGCACGACCGCCGCCGCCGTCCTGGCGCTGGACGGCTCCGCCGCCGTCGCCGACGACACCGCGTTCAAGAACCTCGGCATGGACTCCCTGACGGGCCTGGAACTGCGCGGCAGGATCCGGTCGGTCACCGGGATCAGGCTGCCCGCCACCGCGGTCTTCGACCACCCCACACCCGCCGCGCTCACCGGCCACCTGCTGGCCGAGCTCGCCCGGCTGAACGGCGACGCGCAGGACGGTGCCGGACGGCCGGAGCCGGCGCCCGCCCGTCCCGCCGCCGCGCACGACGACGACCCGATCGTGATCGTCGGCATGGCGTGCCGGTACCCCGGAGACGTCCGCGGCCCGCAGGACCTGTGGCGGCTGGTCGCCACCGGCACCGACGCCATCGGGCCCTTCCCGGGCAACCGCGGCTGGGACGTCGACGGCCTCTACGACCCCGACCCCGACCGCGCCGGGAAGACCTACACCCGGCACGGCGGCTTCCTCTACGACGCCGACCGGTTCGACGCCGAGTTCTTCGGCATCAGCCCCCGCGAGTCCCTCGCGATGGACCCGCAGCAGCGGCTCCTGCTGGAGGCCAGCTGGGAGGCCGTCGAGAACGCCGCCATCGCCCCCACCGCCCTGCACGGCACCCGCACCGGCGTGTTCAGCGGCGTCATGTACAGCGACTACACCTCGCGCCTGCACACCGGAAGCGCCGCGAGCGTCGTGTCCGGCCGGGTGTCCTACACCCTCGGGCTCCAGGGCCCCGCCATCACCGTCGACACGGCCTGCTCGTCCTCCCTGGTCGCCATCCACCTGGCCTCCCACGCGCTGCGGCAGGGCGAGTGCGACCTGGCCCTGGCCGGCGGCGTCACCGTCATGGCCAGCCCGGAGCTGTTCATCGAGTTCAGCCGGCAGCGCGGGCTGGCGCCCGACGGGCACTGCAAGTCGTTCTCCGACTCCGCCGACGGGACCGCCTGGAGCGAGGGCGTGGGCGTCCTGGTGCTGGAGCGGCTCTCCGACGCCCGCCGGAACGGCCACGAGGTGCTCGCCGTCATCCCCGGCTCGGCGATCAACCAGGACGGCGCCAGCAACGGGCTCACCGCCCCCCACGGCCCGTCGCAGGAGCGCGTGATCCGGGACGCGCTGGCCGCCGCCGGGCTGTCCCCCGCCGACGTGGACGCCGTCGAGGCGCACGGCACCGGGACCACCCTCGGCGACCCCATCGAGGCGCAGGCCCTCCTCGCCACCTACGGGCAGGACCGCCGCACCGGTCACCCCCTCCACCTCGGCACCCTGAAATCCAACATCGGGCACTCCCAGGCCGCCGCCGGTGTCGGCGGCGTCATCAAGATGGTGATGGCGATGCGGCACGGGACCCTGCCGCGCACCCTCAACGTGGGCCGGCCGTCCAGCCACGTCGACTGGAGCAGCGGCGCGGTCTCGCTGCTCACCGAGGAGGCGCCGTGGCCCGAGACCGGCCGTCCCCGCCGGGCCGCGGTCTCCTCCTTCGGCATCAGCGGCACCAACGCCCACGTGATCGTGGAGCAGGCCCCCGAGGCCCCGTCCGCCGGGCCCCGGGACGGGGCCGCGCCCGCCCGTCCGCTGCCCTGGGTGGTCTCCGCCCGCGGCACCGAGGCTCTGCGCGCGCAGGCCGCGCGGCTGCGGCCCCTCGCCGCCGACGCGGGGACGGACCTCGGCGTCGCGCACCTGGACATCGCGCACTCCCTGGCGACGACGCGGGCGGCGCTCACCGACCGCGCCGTCGTCCTGGCCGACGACCCGGCCGAGCTGCTGGCCGGGCTGGACGCGCTGGCCCGCGGCGAGTCCGCGCCCGGCCTGGTGACCGCCCAGGCGGACACCGGAGGCAGGACCGCCTTCCTCTTCACCGGGCAGGGCAGCCAGCGTCCGGGCATGGGCGCCGGGCTCTACCGGGCCCACCCGGAGTTCGCGGCCGCGCTCGACGCGGTCTGCGAGCGCATGGACGCCCACCTCGACGTACCGCTGAAGGGGCTGATCCTCGCCGCGGACGGCACCGAGCAGGCCGCCCTGCTCGACGAGACCCGCTACACCCAGCCCGCGCTGTTCGCCCTGGAGGTCGCCCTGTACCGGCTCCTGGAGCGGTACGGGACGGTCCCGGACCGCCTCATCGGCCACTCCATCGGCGAGCTGGCCGCGGCCCACGTCGCGGGCGTCCTCACCCTGGACGACGCGTGCGCGCTGGTGGCGGCACGGGGCAGGCTGATGCACCGCACGCCGCGCGACGGCGCGATGGCCGCGATCCAGGCCACCGAGGCGGAGGTGCTGCCCACCCTCGAAGGACGGACGGGCCGGGTGGTCGTCGCCTCCGTCAACGGCCCCGCCTCGGTCGTGGTCTCCGGCGACGAGAGCGCCGTGGACGAGGTGGCCGCGCTGTGGCGGGACGCGGGACGGCAGACCAAGCGGCTGCGCGTCCAGCACGCCTTCCACTCGCCGCACATGGACGGCGTCCTCGACGAGTTCCGGCAGGTCGCGGCCGGCATCACCGTCAGGGACCCGGCCATCCCGATCGTCTCCAACGTCACCGGCCGTCCCGTCACCGCCGGCGAGCTGGCCGACCCGGAGTACTGGGTGCGGCACCTGCGCGAGACGGTCCGCTTCTACGAGGGCGTCCGCTTCCTCGACGGCGACGGCGTCACCACCTACCTGGAGCTCGGCCCGGACGGGGTGCTCACCGGCATGGTCCGGACGGCCCTGGCAGCCGGGGACGCCGAGCGGCCGGTCACCGCCGCCCCGCTGCTGCGCCGCGGCCACGACGAGGCCCGCACGTTCGCGACGGCGCTGGCGCGGGCCTACGTGGGCGGCGCGGCCGTCGACTGGAGCGGCCTGCTGCCCGGCGGCCGGACCGTGCCCCTGCCCACCTACGCCTACCAGCGCGAGAGCTACTGGCTCAGCCCGGTGGCGCCCGGCCCCGCGCCGGGGGCGGACGGCGGGCACCCCTTCCTGCACCAGGCCGTCGAGATCGCCGGAGGCCAGGGCTGGCTGTTCACCGGGCGGCTCGACCCGGGCGCCCACCCGTGGCTGGCCGAGCACACCATCGCCGGGCGGCCGCTGCTGCCCGGCGCGGCCATCGCCGAACTCGCCCTGCACGCGGCGCTGCGGGCGGGCGCCGGGCAGGTGGCGGAGCTGACGCTGGAGCAGCCGCTGACGGTCGCGGACGGCACCGCGATCCAGCTCGTGGTGGACGCCCCCGGCGCCGCCGACACCCGTGCCTTCGCGCTCTACGCCCGTCCCGAAGAACCCTCGGACGGGGAGTGGACCCGCCACGCGACCGGCGTGCTCGACACGGGCCGTCCGTCCGAGCCCGGCGCTCTCGCCGCGTGGCCGCCCCCGGAGGCGGCGCCGGTCCCGATCGACGGCCTCTACACCCGGCTGGCCGACCGCGGCTACGACTACGGGCCCGCTTTCCAGGGGCTGCGGTCCGTGTGGCGCGACGGAGCCGACCTGTATGCGGAGGTCGCCCCGCCCGAGGACGCAGGCGGCTTCCTGGTGCACCCCGCCGCGCTCGACGCCGCGCTGCATACCTCGTTCGGCGGCGCCCAGGACGAGAGCGGAAAGCTCGTCGTCCCGTTCGCCTGGAGCGAGCTGACCCTCCACCAGTCGTCCGCGGGCGCGCTGCGGGTGCGGGTGCGGCAGGGCGAGGACGGCTCCCGCTCCCTGCTGCTCGCCGACGAGACCGGGGCCCCGGTACTGGAGGGCACGCTGGCCGTGCGCGAGCTGGGGGCCGACGCCGCGGCGGGACCGGTCGACGGCCCCGCGCTGCTCACCGTGGACTGGGCCCGGTGGCGGGCGCCGGAGACCGCCCCGCGCGGCCCGTGGGCCGTCGTGGGCCGCGACGACCGGGGCGTGACGGACGTCGTCCGCGCCACCGGGGTGGCCGTGAGCGCCCACGCCGACATGGACGGCCTGCGCCAGGCGCTGGACGACGGCGGGCAGGTGCCCACCGTCGTCATCGCCACCGATCCCGGCGGGCCCGCCGAAGCGCTGAACCTCGCCCAGACCTGGCTCGCCGCCGGGCGGTACGGCGACTCCCGCCTCGCCGTCCTCACCGAGGGCGCCGCCACGGTCGCCGGCGGGGACCGCCCGGACCTCGCTGGTGCGGCGGTGTGGGGCCTGATCGGCTCCGCACAGCGGGAGCACCCCGGGCGCTTCTCCCTGATCGACACCGACGGGTCGCCGGAGTCGCTGCGGAGCCTGATCCAAGCCGCGGGCTCGGACGAGCCGCAGCTGGCGATCCGGGCGGGGCGGACGTCCGCGCCCGCGCTGCGCCCGCACACGGCTGCCTCCGTGGACCCGGCGGACCCGGCGGACCCGGACGGGCCGTCCCCGTTCGGCGAGCGCGCCCATGTGCTGATCACCGGCGGGCTGGGCACACTGGGCCGCCTGGTGGCCCGGCACCTGGTGGACCGGCACGGCGTGCGCCGGCTGCTGCTGACCGGCCGGCGCGGCATGGACACGCCGGGCGCCGGGGAACTGGCCGCCGAGCTGGAGGCCGCGGGCGCCGAGGTGACCGTCGCGGCCTGCGACGCCGGGGACCGCGCGGCCCTGGCCGCCGTCCTGGCCGCCGTCCCGGACGAGCACCCGCTGACCGGCGTGGTGCACGCGGCGGGCGTCCTGGACGACGCGGTCATCGACGGCCTCACCCCCGAGCGCATGGACCGGGTGTGGCGGCCCAAGGCCGGCGCCGCGGCCCACCTCCACGAGCTCACCCGCGACCTGGACCTGTCGGCGTTCGTCCTGTTCTCCTCGCTCGCGGGCCTGCTGGGCTCGGCCGGGCAGGGCAACTACGCGGCGGCCAACGCCTACCTCGACGGGCTCGCGCGGCTGCGGCGCGCCGAGGGCCGTCCCGCCCTCTCGGTCGCCTGGGGCCTGTGGGCCGAGGAGAGCGCGATGACCGGGGACCTCGGCGAGGCGGACCTGCGCCGCATGGCGCGCACCGGCATCACCGCGCTCTCCGCCGCCGAGGGGCTCGGGCTGTTCGACGCAGCGCTGGCCGCCGGTGTCCCGGCCGTGGCGGCGGCCCGGATCGACCTGCGCGCGATGGACGCCGAGACGGCCCCGGCGCTCCTGCGGACCCTGGCCCCGGCCTCGCGCCGGACGGCCGCGGGACGCGCGAAGACACCGGCGGCCGACCTGCGGCGGCGCCTCGAACGGGCGCCCCGGCACGAGCGCGGCCACCTGCTCCTCGAAGCCGTCCGGGCCGAGGTCGCGGCCGTCCTGGGCTACGCCACCTCCGACCGGGTGACGGCCGACCGCCAGTTCCAGGACCTGGGCTTCGACTCGCTGACGGCGGTGGAGCTGCGCAACCGCCTGATCGCCGCGACCGGCGTCAAGCTGCCGCCGACGCTGATCTTCGACCACCCGACCCCCGGCGCGCTGGCCGACCGGCTGCGGGCCGATCTCGCCCCCGCCACCGCGCCCGCCCCCGAGCCCGAGACCCCCGACCACAACGGTGACAGCCACCTGGACACGATGAACGCCGACGACCTGGTCCGCCTGGCTCTGGGCGACGGCGACTCGTGAGCCATACCTATCAGGCGAATCATGGAGAGAGCACGATGGCGTCCACTTCACCCGAGCAAGTCGTCGAGGCGTTGCGGGCCGCGCTGAAGGAGAACCAGCGGCTCAAGACCGCGAACGACCACCTCACCGAGCGCGCGGGCGAACCGATCGCGATCGTCGGGATGGCCTGCCGCTACCCCGGCGGGGCCCGGTCCCCGCAGGACCTGTGGCGGCTGGTCGTCGACGAGGTGGACGCGGTCGGCCCGTTCCCCTCCGACCGCGGCTGGGACCTGGCGGCCCTGTACGACCCGGATCCGGAGAAGCCGCACACCTCCTACGTCAAGGAGGGCGGCTTCCTGCACGAGGCCACCCGGTTCGACGCGGAGTTCTTCGGCGTCTCACCGCGCGAGGCGCAGGCGATGGACCCCCAGCAGCGGCTGCTCCTTGAGACCGCCTGGGAGGCCCTGGAGAACGCCGGCATCCCCCCGGGGACGCTGCGCGGCAGCGACACCGGCGTCTTCGTGGGCACGATGTACGGCGACTACATGTACAGCGTCTCCCCCACCCCGCCGGAGTTCGAGGGGTACCTGACCACCGGGGGCTCGGCCAGCGTGGCGTCCGGGCGCATCGCCTACACCCTCGGTCTCCAGGGCCCCGCCCTCACCGTGGACACGGCGTGCTCGTCCTCGCTGGTGGCGCTGCACCTCGCGTGCGCGTCGCTGCGGCGGGGCGAGTGCTCGATGGCCCTGGTCGGCGGCGCGACGGTCATGGCGACACCGATGCCGTTCGTGGAGTTCAGCAGGCAGCGCGGGCTGGCGCCGGACGGCCGCTGCAAGGCGTTCTCGGCGTCCGCGGACGGCACCGGCTGGGGCGAGGGCGCCGGGCTGGTGCTCGTCGAGCGGCTCTCCGACGCCCGCCGCCTCGGGCACCCGGTGCTGGCCGTGGTCCGCGGCTCCGCCGTCAACCAGGACGGCGCCAGCAACGGCCTGACCTCGCCCAACGGCCCGTCCCAGGAGAAGCTGATCACCGCGGCGCTGGCGGACGCCGGGCTCACCGCCGCCGAGGTGGAGGCGGTGGAGGCGCACGGCACGGGCACGTCGCTGGGCGACCCGATCGAGGCCCACTCGCTGCTCGCCACCTACGGCCGGGCCCGCACGGCGGACCGCCCGCTCTACCTGGGCTCGCTGAAATCGAACGTCGGGCACACCCAGGCGGCCGCGGGGGTCGGCGGCATCATCAAGATGACGATGGCCCTGCGGGAGGGGCTCCTGCCCCGGACCCTGCACGCGGACGAGGCCACCCCGCACGTGGACTGGTCGGACGGCACCTTGGCGCTGCTGACCGAGACGATCCCGTGGCCCGAGCACGACGGCCCGCGACGGGCCGCCGTGTCCTCGTTCGGTATCAGCGGCACCAACGCCCACATCATCCTGGAGCAGGCCCCCGAGGAGCCCGCGCCCGCCGCGGGCACCGATGGGCGGCGGGCCCCGCTCCCGGCCGTCGCGTGCATGGTGTCCGCGAACGGCGAGCAGGCGCTGCTCGCCCAGGCCGACCGCCTCCACCGGCACCTGGCCGCCGACCCGGCCGCGGAGCCCGCCGGCCTGACCGACATCGGGTTCTCCCTGGCCACCGCCCGCGAGCACCTGCCGCACCGCGCGGTGCTGCTCGCCGAGACCCGCGACGGGCTCCTCGACGGGCTCCGCGCGCTGGCCGACGGCGCCCCGGGCCCCGAGGTCATCCGCGGGACGGCCGCCGAGGGCAGGACCGCGTTCCTGTTCGCCGGGCAGGGCTCCCAGCGCCCCCGCATGGGCTGGGAGCTCTACCAGGCGTTCCCCGCCTACGCGGAGGCGTTCGACGCCGCGTGCGCCGCGGTGGACCCCCATCTGGACCGCCCGCTGCGCGAGGTGGTCTTCACCGGCGAGGACTCCCCGGACGCCGGGCTGCTGAACCGGACCGAGTACACCCAGCCGGCGCTGTTCGCCTGCGAGGTCGCCCTGTACCGCCTCCTGGACTCCTGGGGCATCCGCCCCGACGCCGTCCTCGGGCACTCGGTCGGGGCCGTCGCGGCCGTCCACGTCGCGGGCGTCCTCACGCTGGAGGAGGCCGCCGAGCTGGCCGCGGCGCGCGGCAGGATCATGCAGAAGCTGCCGCCCGGCGGCGCGATGGTGGCGCTGCGTGCCTCCGAGGAGGAGGCCGCCGGGCTGCTCGCCGGGTACGAGGACCGGATCTCCGTCGCCGCCGTCAACGGCCCCTCCGCGGTCGTCCTGTCCGGCGACCGCGAGGCCCTCACGGCCGCGGTGGCGGACTTCGAGGCGGGGGGCGGCAAGACCACGTGGCTGCGGGTCAGCCACGCCTTCCACTCGCCGCTGATGGAACCGGCCCTGGAGGAGTTCCGGGCGGTCGCCGCGCGCCTCACCTACCGGGAGCCGCGGCTCACCGTCGTCTCGGACCTGACGGGCCGTCCCGTGGAGCCGGGTGAGCTGGCCGACCCCGGCTACTGGGTCCGGCACGCGCGGCAGGCGGTCCTGTTCCAGGACGGGGTCCGCGGCCTGGCAGAGCTGGGCTGCACCCGCTTCCTGGAGCTGGGCCCGTCCGGCGACCTCACCGCGATGGCCGGCGACTGCCTCGCGGGCGGCGCCGGACAGGGGCGGGACCGGCAGCTGATCCCCCTGCTGCGGCGGCGCGCACCGGAGCCGCGGGCGGTGCTGACCGCCGTCTCCCGGCTGCACGCCTGCGGCGGCGACCTGGACCGGGCCGCGTTGTTCGCGGGGCAGGGCGCCCGCCGCGTCGAGCTGCCGACGTACGCGTTCCAGCAGCGCCGCTACTGGATGGAGGCGCCCGGGGAAGGGCCGGCGCTGTCGGAGACCCTCTCCCTGGCGACGCACCCGTGGCTGGGCGACCACCGGGTGGCGGGCGACGTGCTGGTGCCCGGCACCGTCCTGCTCGACCTGGCGGCGCGCGCGGGCCGCGAAGCCGGTTGCGGCCTGGTCGAGGAGCTCGTCATGGAGGCGCCGCTGGTGGTGCCGGACGACGCGGCGGTCCGCGTGCAGGTCGCCGTCGCGGCCGCCGACGCGCGCGGCCGCCGCGCCGTGACCGTCCGCTCCAGCCCGCAGGACGGAACCGAGACGCGGACCTGGACGCGCAACGCCCACGGCACCATCGCCCCGGACGGGCCCGGCCAGGCGGCCGACCTGACGGCCTGGCCCCCTCGGGACGCCGAACCCCTCGGCATGGCGCCCGCCGACCTCTACGCCGCCCTCGCGGACAAGGGGCTCGCCTACGGCCCGGCGTTCCGCGCCGTCCAGCGGACGTGGCGGCGCGGGCAGGAGGTCTTCGCCGAGGTGGAGCCGGGCCCCGGCATCGAGCCGGTGCACCCGGCGCTGCTCGACGCGGCGCTGCACCCGATCGCCGCCGGCGGCCTGATCGCGGGAACCGGCGGCAGGATGCTCCCGTACGCCTGGTCGCAGGTGCGTGTCCACGCGGTCGCGGGCGGGCCGGTGCGGGTCAGGCTGGCGCCGGCCGGAACCGACGCCGTCGCCATCGACGTGGCCGACGCCACCGGCGCCCCGATCGCCTCGATCGGGTCGCTGGCCCTGCGGCCGGTTCCGGCGGGCGCCCCCGGCGAGGAGCGCGACGGCCTGCTCCTGCCGTCCTGGGAACCGGTGCCCGCGCTGCCCGCCGGACCGGTGACCGGCCGGTGGGCCGTGCTCTACCAGCACGACCTTCGTGACGCGCTGCCCGCCGCGAGCGTCTGCCACGACCTGGCCGACCTCGCCGCCCTGGCCGACACGGCCGCGCCCCAGGTGATCGTCCTGCCCTGCGCGCCGCCCGGGGACGACGCCGGCGCCGTGCGCGAGGCCCTGCACCGCGTCCTGGAGGCCGCCCAGTTCGTCCTCGGCGACGAGCGGCTGGCCTCCACCCCGCTCGTGCTGCTCACCCGGGGAGCCGTCGTGGTGGACGGCGAGCAGCACACGGGCGCGCCGGCCCAGCGCGCCGCGTGGGGCCTGCTCCGCTCCGCCCAGGCCGAGCACCCGGGCCGGTTCGTCCTGCTCGACGAGGACGGCACGCCCGGCTCGCGGGACGCGCTGCCGGCCGCGGTGGCCGGCGGCGAGCCCCAGCTGGCCCTGCGCGGCGGCGCCGCGTACCGCCCCCGCCTCTCGGCCTCCGTGCCCGACGGGTCGCTGCGGCCGCCCGCCGGGGCTCCGCACTGGCACCTCGACTTCGTCGCCAAGGGCTCCTTCGCGGACCTGTCGATGGAGCCGTGGCCGGAGGCGGGCCGCCCGCTGGAGGCCGGCCAGGTCCGGATCCGGATGCGGGCGGCCGGGCTGAACTTCCGCGACGTCCTGCTCGCGCTGGGCGTCATCCCGCCCTCGGCCGACCCGAACGCCTCCGACCCCGGGCAGGGCGGCGAGGGCGCCGGGATCGTGCTGGAGACCGGGCCCGGGGTCACCGACCTGCGGCCCGGCGACCGCGTGATGGGCCTCTTCCAGGGCATCGGGCCGATCTCGGTGACCGACCGCAGGCTGGTGTGCCGGGTCCCCGAGGGCTGGACGTTCCGGCAGGCCGCCGCGATCCCGGTGACCTACGTGACCGCCTACTACGGGCTCCTCGACCTGGCGGGCCTGCGCGCCGGAGAATCGGTGCTCGTGCACGCGGGCACCGGCGGCGTCGGCACCGCCGCGATCCAGATCGCCCGCCATCTGGGCGCCGAGGTGTACGCCACGGCCAGCCCCGCCAAGTGGGACGCGCTGCGGGCCGCCGGGCTCGCGGACGAGCGCATCGCCGGGTCCCGGACCCTCGACTTCGAGCGCCGCTTCCTCGACACCACCGGGGGCGCGGGCGTCGACGTCGTCCTCAACTCCCTCGCCGGGGAGTTCACCGACGCGTCCCTGCGCCTGCTGCCGCGCGGCGGCCGGTTCCTGGAGATGGGCAAGACCGACCCGCGCGACCCGGGCGAGGTGGCGGCGCGGCACTCCGGCGTCGCCTACCGCGCCTACGACATGCGCGACCCCGGCTACGACCGCATCCAGGAGATCCTGGTCGCCCTGCTGGAGTGGTTCGAGCAGGGCGCGCTCCAGCCGCCGCCGGTCTCGGCGTGGGACGTCCGCCGCGCCCCCGACGCGTTCCGGTACCTGGGCGAGGCCCGGCACATCGGCAAGGTCGTCCTGGACCTCCCGGACGGCGACGCGCCGTGGGACACCGCCCGGGCCGTCCTGATCACCGGGGGGCTGGGGTGGCTCGGCCGGCTCACCGCCCGGCACCTGGTGTCCCGGCACGGCGTGCGGCGGCTCGTCCTGATGGGCCGGGGCGCTCCCGGCGCGGACGCGGAGCGCGACATCACCGGGCTGCGCGGCCTGGGCGCCGACGTCCGCGTCGCGGCCTGCGACGCCGCCGACCGGGACGCGCTGGCCGCCGCGCTGGACGGCCTCGCCCGGGACGGCGTGCGCGTCGGCGGCGTCGTCCACGCGGCGGGCGTCCTGGACGACGGCGTCCTGGCGTCCCTGACGCCCGAGAGGCTCGACCGGGTGCTGCGGCCCAAGATCGACGCGGTGCTCAACCTGCACGAGCTCACCGGGCCCCTCGACCTGTCGGCGTTCGTCGTCTACTCCTCGCTGGCCGGGACGGCAGGCTCCGCAGGGCAGGCCGCCTACGCGGCCGGCAACGCCTTCGTCGACGGCCTGATGGAGTACCGGCGCTCGACGGGACGGCCCGGTGTCTCGGTCGTGTGGGGCCTGTGGGAGGGGACCGGCGGCATGGGAGCCGGGCTCGCGGACGCGGACCTCGCCCGCATGGCGCGCATGGGCGTCCGGCCGCTCACCCCGGAACGTGGCCTGGACCTGCTGGACGCCGCGGTACGCCGCGACAGGCCGGTGGCCGTGGCCGTCCAATGGGATCCGGACAACCTGCGCGCTCGCGGCGCCGACGGGTCCCTCCCGCCGCTCTTCGCGAACCTGGTGCCCGCCGCCGCGCCCGTGGCCGCGCCCGAACCGGCCGCCGTCCCGGCGCCGAGCGAGTCCCTGACCGGCGACCGGCTCCTGGACACCGTGCTCCACGAGGTGGCGGCCGCCCTCGGCCACGCCTCCGGCGCGGCGATCGCCCCGGACTCGGCCTTCGACCAGATCGGGTTCGACTCGCTGACCGCCGTGGAGCTGCGCAACCGCATCGCCAAGGCGACCGGCGTCCGGCTGCCCGCCACCTTCATCTACGACTGGGCGACGCCCGCCGAGCTGGCCGGCCATCTGCGGGAGCAGCTGCCGGACGCCGACGCGGACGGGTCCGGCGCGGCGGGCCTGCTCGCCGACCTCGGCAGGCTCGAAGCGGCCGTCGCGAGCACCCCGATCAGCGACGCCCAGCGCGACACCGTGACCGACCGCCTGCGCGAACTGCTGGCCGACCTGGGCTCTACAACGGAGGACGAGACGTGGGCATGACCGATACCAAGAGCGCGTCCGCGTGGATCCGCTCCTTCCATCCCAAGGAGAGCGGCGCCGCCCGCCTCGTGTGCTTCCCGCACGCGGGGGGCGCCGCCAAGGCGTTCGCCGGGCTGTCGGCCGCGCTGCCCGCCGATGTCGAGCTGCTCGCCGTCCAGTACCCGGGCAGGCAGGACCGGCACGCCGAACCCTGCGCCGGGGAGATCGAGGCGCTGGCCGCAGGGACGGCGGAGGCGCTGGCCGCATACGGCGACCGCCCGCTGTTCCTCCTCGGCCACAGCATGGGCGCTCTCGTGGCGTTCGAGACGGCCCGGCTCCTGGCAGAACGGGGGGCCGTGGCCAGGGTGTTCGTCTCGGCCGCCCGGCCGCCGTCGCAGGACTGGCAGGAGCCGGACGTGGACGCGCTCGCCGACGAGCAGGTCCTGTCCGAGCTGCGGCGCCTCGGGGGCGTCCCCGAGCCGCTGCTGCGCGACCCCGAGTCCGTCCGCGAGATCCTGCGCGTGCTGCGCGCCGACCACCGGGCGCTGCGCCGCTACCTCGGCCGCAACGAGGCGGCGGTGGCGGTGCCCATCACGGTGCTTCTCGCGGACGCCGACCCGAAGAACACCCTGGAGCAGATGCGGGACTGGTCCCGGCACACCACGCGCGACCAGGGCGTCGAGATGCTGTCCGGCGGCCACTTCTCCCTGGTCGAGCAGCCCGACGGCGCCGTGCCGGTCCTCGTCCGCCACATCCGGGCGGACATCGCGGCGGCGAGCCGCCATGAGCCCGGGGCGGCGAGCCGCCATGAGCCCGCGGCGGCGAGCCGTCCCGCACCCGCCGACCTCGTGCGGGACATCCTCGTGGCCGGTCTCGGCGGGCGGAAGCCGCGCCTGTCCACCGACCTGACGACCCTGGAGGACGCGGCGCGCGAGGTGCTCGCACCGGACGCCTACGGGTACGCGGCGGGCAACTCGGGGACAGGCGCGACCGGGCGGGCCAACCGCGAGGCGTTCGACCGGTGGCGCCTGCTGCCCCGGATGCTGCGCGGCACCGGCCCGCGCGAGCTGTCGGTGTCGCTGCTCGGGGAGCGGCTCCCGGCCCCGGTGCTGCTGGCGCCGGTCGCCGCCCAGACGGTCGTGCACCCCGAGGGCGAGCTGGCAGCCGCCCGGGGCGCCGCCGACGCGGGTGTGCCCCTCGTCCTTTCCACCTTCGCCTCCCACTCCCTGGAGGACGTCGCCAAGGAGGCCGGGCCCGGGCCGCGCTGGTTCCAGCTCTACATGCCCTCGCAGCGCGAGGTGGCCGAGTCGCTGGTGCGCCGGGCCGAGGCGAGCGGCTACACGGCGCTGGTCCTCACCGTCGACGCGCCGAACTTCGGCTACCGGCCGGCCGACCTCGACGCCGCGTACTCGCCGTTCCTGCGCGGCACCGGCATCGCCAACTTCACCGGCGACCCCGCCTTCCTCGCCACGCTCCCGCCCGACGCCGACACCATGGCGATGGTCGTGCAGTGGGCGAGCGTCTCCACCGACCCCGCCTTCACCTGGGCCGGCCTGCCGTGGCTGCGCGAGCTCACCCGCCTGCCCATCCTCGTCAAGGGCCTGCTGCACCCGGACGACGCCCGGCTGGCGCTGGAGCACGGCGCGAACGGCGTGATCGTCTCCAACCACGGGGGCCGCCAGCTCGACGGCGGCGTCGCCGCGCTGGACGCCCTGCCCGCGGTACGCGCCGCCGTCGGCGAGGGCGTCCCCGTGCTGATGGACTCGGGGGTCCGCACCGGCACGGACGTGGTCAAGGCGCTCGCCCTGGGCGCGGACGCCGTCCTGTACGGCAGGCCCTACCTGTACGGGCTCGCCCTCGACGGGCGGCAGGGGGTCGAGCACGTCCTGCGGTGCCTGCTGGCCGAGATCGACCTGGCCCTGGGCCTCAGCGGGTGCGCGTCCGCCGCCGACGTCACCGCCGGGCTGGTCGTCCCGCGAGACCAGCACTGACGAGAACGCCGCTGACGAGAACGCCGAACGGCCCTCCCGGTCACCGTTGACCGGGAGGGCCGTCGCCGTTGGACGCCCGGGGCGGCCGGGCGGCCGAGGCGGTCAGGCGGGCGTGAGGCGCGCCCGCATGCTGCTGTAGCCCTGGCCGAAGTTGGAGAACAGGCGCGTGGGCTCGTCGAGCACCTCGATGCTCGACACCTTCTCCCGTAGCGCCTCCAGCATGGCCTTCAAGTGGACCCGCCCCAGGTAGGCGCCGAGGCAGAAGTGCGGCCCGTGGCCGAAGCTGACGTGCTTGTTGGGCGAGCGCGCCACGTCGAAGGCGTAGGGGTCGTCGAAGACGTCCTCGTCGAAGTTCGCGGAGCTGTTCCAGAGGGTGATGATCTCACCCTTCTTGATCGTCTTGTCCCGCACCTCCACGTCCTCCAGGGCGCGCCGGCCGAAGTGCATGGTGGGCGTGGTCCAGCGCAGCAGCTCCTCGGCGGCGCTGTCCAGGCTCACCTCGCCGCTCTTCAACCGCGCCCACTGCGCCGGGTACTCGCTGAAGGCCAGCACCGTGCCCGCGGCGGACGCCCGGCTGGACTCGTCGCCGCCCAGGATCAGGCTGTAGGACTGCAGGACGATCTCGTCGTCGGACAGCGGCACGCCGCCGATGGTGGCGCCGGCCAGGGTGCTGAGGACGTCGTCGCCCGGGTCTTTGCGCCGCTCGGCGACGAGGGTGGCGATGTAGTGCACGATCTCGTTGCGCGCCACCACCGACTCCATCTCGCTGTCCTCGGGGTTGTGCCGGGCCAGCGTCTGGGCGTTCCAGTCCACCACGTTCTCCCGGTCGGCGTCCGGGATGCCCATCAGGTCGCCGATGGTGTGGATCGGGATCCGGTCGGCGACGTCGGCGACGAAGTCGAGCTCGCCCTTCTCCACCGCCCGCGCGACGAGCCGGTCGGTGCGCTCCTTGACGTTGGCGACGACGGGCGCGAGGACCCGCGGCGAGAACGACTTCATCATCAGGTTGCGGACCTCGCGGTGCCGGGGCCCGTCGGTGACCGCGAGCATCTTCCCGGAGGCGGAGTCCTCGCCCTTCAGCAGCGTCGCCAGGACGTTGCCCTGCTCGGAGGTGTACCGCTTGTTGTCGCGGTAGGCGGCCATGACGTCGTCGTACTTGGTGAAGACCCAGAATCCTGGGCCCCCGTCCTTCGGCGGGTGCCAGTAGAGCGGGTTGTGCTCGCGGTAGGGCCGCCACATCCCGTGCGGGTCGTTGTCGAAGAAGGTCTGCGGGTCGGTGAGGTCCAGGGCGGCCGGGTCCGCCGCCGTCGCCTCCGTGCCGGCTGCTACTGCCATGAGCGGCGCTCTCCTCCTATCGGCTTGCTTGGAGCGGGAGGGACCACACGCCGGTGAAGTCCGGAGGCGTGAGGAACGTCGGCGGCTTCTCCGGGTCGGTGCGCAGCTCGGGGAAGCGGTCGAACAGGATGTTCAGCGCCACGCGCCCCTCAAGGCGGGCCAGCGGGGCGCCCAGGCAGAAGTGGATGCCGCGGCCGAACCCCAGGTGCGGGTTGGGGTCGCGTGCCACGTCGAACGCGTGCGGGTCGTCGAAGGCGCTGGGGTCCCGGTTGGCCGCCGAGAGCCACACCATCAGCACCTCGCCCTCGCGGATGCGCTTGCCGCCCAGCTCGACGTCGCGGGTGGTGGTCCGGTAGTTCGCCGCGAGCGGGGTCAGGTAGCGCAGCGACTCCTCGACCAGGGTCGGCACCAGGGAGCGGTCCTTGCGCACCCGCTCGTCCGCCTCGGCGAAGGTGTCCAGGCACAGGATGGTGTTGCCCAACAGCATCGTGGTGGTGATGTGCCCGGCGAACAGGAGCAGGTTGGCGAAGTTGACGATCTGCCGGTCGGTCAGCCGCTGGCCGTCGACATCGGCCTCCACCAGCTTGGTCAGCAGGTCGTCGCGCGGCGTGGTCCGCCGGTCGCCGACATGCTCCAGCAGGTAGAAGCCCATCTCCAGAGCCGATTCGGCCTGGTAGTCCAGGCGGCGCTCGTACTCGTCCCCGCCCCCGCGCACGGTGAGCTGGCCCCGCGCCTCCAGGTTCTGGTCCCCCCAGCCCTTGAGCAGCTCCATGTCGCTGAGCGGCAGGCCGAGCAGGTCGCAGATGACGATCACCGGCAGCGGGTACGCCAGCACCTCCACCAGGTCGAAGCGGTCGCCCGAGACCTCGTCGAGCAGCTCGTTGGTGAGGTCGTGGATCCGCGACTCCATGTTCGCGACCATCTTGTGGGTGAACGTGCGGCTGACCAGCTTGCGCAGGTGCTTGTGCTCGGGAGGGTCGGCCTGGGACAGGTTGCCGTCGAAGGCGATGTCCGTCTGCTCCTTGGGCGCGAACCGGGAGGCGACGCCGGAGGAGTAGGTGGCCGGATCATTGATGATCGCCAGCGCCTCCGCGTAGCCGTAGACGTGCCACATGCCCACCTCCTCGTCGAAGACGACCGGCTGCTCGGGCTGGACGCCCCGCAGCCAGGAGTGCTGCGGGTGGATGTCCCAGTGCTCAATGGGGTCGATCATCGGTTCTCCCATGCGTAGTTCGCCGACGCGGGGCGTCATGAGTCGGTTCCTTCGAGATGGCCCCGGATGACGCGGCAGATCTCCGCGTCGGGCCCCGGCTTGATCATGTCCGTGTGCGTGGTGCGGATGTCGTGCTCGTGGACGGTGCCGCCGATGAACGGCGCCCAGTCGCCGCTGTAGGAGTCGTCCGGGTTCTCCGTCGCGTTGAAGAACAGGGCGTCGCCGTCGAACACGGGGGTCTCGAACTCCAGGAGCCGTTCCGCGCGGTCGCGGAACATGCTGACCGCGTTCTCCACCACGGCCTCGCGCTCCCCCTCGTCCACCGAGGTGAGGAAGTAGTTCGCGAAGAACAGCCGCACCTCGTCGTAGTTCAGGGCTCCCTCAAGGCTGTGGAACCACGTGGCCGGAGGGCTGTCGAGGAGGGCGAGCACCGGCACCTCGAAGCCCCTCCCCCGCAGCTCCGCGGCGATGGCCTGGGCGTAGGTGCCGCCGGTGGAGTGCCCGACGAGGTGGAAGGGCCCCTCCGGCTGGACCGTGAGGATCTGCTCGACGTACTCGGCCAGCATCGCGGCGGTGGACTCCGGCGGGGGCGCGCCGTCGAAGCCGCGCGCCTGGATCCCGTACACCGGCCGGTCGCCGAGCTGCTGGGCGAAGCCCAGGTACGACCAGCACAGCCCGGCTCCCGGATGGATGAACCACACCGGCGTCCCGGCGCCGCCCTCCCTCATCGGCAGGACGGTCGCGAAGGGGTCGGCGAGCTCGCGGACGCCTGCGCTGGCCCGCTCCTCCATGTACGCGGCGAGCGTCGCGACCGTCGTGGCCGTGAACATCGCCCGGATGGGGACCCGGACGCCCAGCTCGGCCTGGATCCGGCTGAGCAGCCGGGTGATCCGGAGCGAGTGCCCGCCCAGGTCGAAGAAGCCGTCGTCGATGCCGACCTGGTCCAGTTCGAGGACCTCGGCGTAGAGCGCCGCCAGGGTCCGCTCCAGCGCCGTGCGCGGCGCCCGGTAGGCGGCGCCGGTGAACTCCGGGTCGGGCAGCGCGTCCCGGTCCACCTTCCCGTTCGGGGTCAGCGGCAGCCGGTCCAGGGTCATGAACGCCGCCGGGACCATGTAGTCGGGCAGGCGCTCGGCGACGTGCCGGCGCAGCTCCTCGACGGCGAGGCCCTGGCCGCTCGCGGGGACGACGTAGGCGACGAGCTGGTTGTCGCCGTCCCGTCCGGCGCGGACGACCACCGCGGCCTGGTCCACGCCGGGCCGGCCGCTCAGCACGGCCTCGATCTCGCCCGGCTCCACGCGGAACCCGCGGATCTTGACCTGCGTGTCGGCCCGGCCGTGGAACTCCAGCTCGCCGTCCGGCGTCCAGGCCACCAGGTCCCCGGTGCGGTACATCCGCTCGCCCGGCGCGCCGAACGGGCACGCCACGAAGCGCTGGCCGGTCAGCCCGGGCCGCCGCAGGTAGCCGCGGGTCAGCCCGGCGCCGGAGATGTACAGCTCGCCGGGCACCCCGGCGGGCACCGGCCGCATCGCGGCGTCCAGCACGTACAGGCGGGTGTTGAGGATGGGCCGCCCGATCGGCACCCGGCCGTCGGCGGTGAGCTCGGCCACGGTCACCCCGACGGTGGTCTCCGTCGGCCCGTAGCCGTTGAACATGCGCCGCCCGGCCGACCAGGTGGCCACCAGCTCCGGCGAGACGGCCTCACCCGCCACCATCAGCGACTCGACGGTCTCCAGCGAGCCCTCCGGCATCGCCGGGAGCAGCGCGGGCGGCAGGATCGCGTGGCTGACCCGGTACTCGGCGACCGTGCCGGCGAGCGGGGCCCCGGCGGCGAGCCGGTCGGCGTCCGCCATCACCAGCACGGCCCCGGAGAGCAGGGACATGCACATCTCCCCGACCGAGACGTCGAAGCTCGGGGAGGCGAACTGGAGCACCCGGCTCCCGGAGGTGACCTTGAGCAGGTCCGCGATCACCGCGACCGCGTTGGCGAACCCGGTGTGGGTGACCACGACGCCCTTGGGCTGCCCCGTGGACCCGGAGGTGTAGATGACGTACGCGGTGTTGGCCACGCGCAGCGCGCCCAGCCGGTCCCTGTCCGTCAGCGGCCCCGGGCCGGCCGCGGCCACCGCCGAGGCGAACTCCGGGTCGTCCAGCCGCAGGGTCTCGGCGGGCAGCTCGGGCAGCCGCTCGGCGGTCCCCTCGTCCACCAGGATCAGCCGGGTCGCCGAGTCCCGCACCATGAACGCGAGCCGGTCGGCCGGGTAGGCCGGGTCCAGCGGCAGGTAGGCGCCGCCCGCCTTCATCACCGCGAGCACCGTTACGCACCACTCGGGCGAGCGCCGCAGCGCCACGCCCACGACCGTCTCCGGCCCGACGCCGCGCGCGATCAGGGCCCGGGCCAGCCGGTTCGACCGCTCGTCCAGCTCGCGGTAGGTCACCGACCGGTCCTCGAAGAGCACCGCGTCCGCGTCCGGCACCGCGCTGACCTGCCGCTCGAACAGCTCGGGGACCGTCCGCGGCGGGGTCGGCGACGCGGTGTCGTTGAACACCCTGAACAGCCGCTCGCGCTCGGCGGGGTCCAGCACGTCCACCGCGCCGACCGGGGTGTCCGGGTCGGCGGCCAGCGCCCGCAGCACCCGCACGACCCGGCCCGCGATCAGCTCCACCTGCCGCCGGCCGATGCCGGTCCGGTTGTACTGAAGGATCATCCGCAGGTGCGGCTCGGCGTCGGCGGCCAGCCCGACCAGGTACGGGGCGCCGGCGGACGGGCTCAGGTCGGCGACCGTGATCCCCGCCGCGCTGTTGGCCTCGATCAGGCCCTCCTTGTCCACGGGGAAGGACTGGAAGAGGACGATGGTGTTGAACAGCGTCGACATGCCGGTGGACCGCTGGATGCGGTGCAGCCCGTAGTGGTGGTGGTCCAGCAGCGCCGTCTGCCGCTCCTGGAGCCGCCTGAGCACCTCGGCGAGCGTGTCGGCGGGGGCGTACTCCACCCGGACGGGCAGGGAGTTGACGAACAGGCCCACCATCGCGTCGACGCCGGGCACCTCCGGCGGGCGGCCGGAGACGCTGGTGCCGAACAGCACGTCCTGGTGCCCCGTGAGCTGCCCGAGCATGATGCCCCAGACGCCCTGGACCAGGGTGCCCATGGAGACGCCCAGCTCGACGGCGCGGCGCCGCAGCGCCTCGGCCTCCTCCAGCGGCAGCGGGACGTCGACCTGCCCGACGCGCTCCTCGGTCTCGACGTCGTCCATCGGCCCGGGGCTGAGCAGGGTGGGCTCGCCGACCCCGGCCAGCTCCTTCGCCCACGCCCGGGCGGCGGCCTCCTCGTCCCGCCGGGAGAGCCAGCGCAGGAACTCCCGGTACTCGGGGGCCTTCGGCAGCGCCGTGACGTCGCCCTCGACCGCGTACAGCCGCACCAGGTCGCGCACCAGCAGCGGGAACGACCAGCCGTCGAACAGGACGTGGTGGACGGTCATGACCAGCTCGGAGCGCTCCGGGCCGGTCAGCACCAGGCTGGCGCGCAGCAGCGGCGGCTTCGCGGGGTCGAAGGTCGCGTAGTGGTCCTCGGCGAGGATCCGCTCGTAGGCCTCCTCGCGGGCCCGCTCGCCGAGGTCGCGCAGGTCCACCACCCGCCACGGCACCTCGACGTCGCCGGCGATGAGCTGCACCAGGTCGCCGTCCGCGCCGGTCGTGAACGCGGCGCGCAGGTTCGGGTAGCGGTCGAGCAGGGCCTGCGCCGCCACCCGCATCCGGTCGGGGTCCACCCGGCCCTGGACGTGGAAGGCGACCTGCACCAGGTGCGGGTCGAACGCGCCCTCCTCCAGCCGCATCGTCTCGAACAGCAGGCCGAACTGCAGCGGGGTCAGCGACCAGACGTCGCGCAGGCCCGGGTAGCGCTCCTCCCATGCCTCGATGTCGCTCTGCGACACCGGCACCAGCGGCAGGTCCGAGGGGGTCAGGCCGCCGGCGCCGCCGGAGGCGACGTGCCCGGCCAGGCCCTCCAGCGCCTGGCGCCACAGATCGGCCAGCTCCTGTGCCTCGGCGCGGGAGAGCACGCCTGTCGGGAACGCGACCCTGGCGTTCAGCCGCGGCCCGTCCGGCGAGTCGGTGACGTACGCGCTGATGTCCAGTGTGCCGAGCGCCGGCATGTCCGGGTCGAGGTCGGCGGTCAGGCCGAGCGCGTCGGGCGCCAGGGTCCAGCCGCCGCCGCGCAGGTCCTCCGGCAGGTCGCCCGCGCCGATGCGGCCCAGGTAGTTGAAGGAGATCTGCGGGACCGGGTGCCAGTCGAGCTCGGCGGCGGTCGCGGGGTTGAGGTGGCGCAGCAGGCCGAAGCCGATGCCCTTGTCGGGGACGGCCAGCAGCTGCTCCTTGACCGCCTTGACCGCGCCGCCGGCGGCCGGGCCGCCCGCGAGCGCCTCGTCGACGTCGAACCCGTCGACGTCGACGCGGACGGGGAACATGGTGGTGAACCAGCCCACCGTGCGGGACAGGTCGGCGCCGGGGACGACCTGCTCCTCGCGGCCGTGCCCCTCCAGCCGGATCAGCGCCGAGGTCTCCTCGACGCCGCGGTCGCGCCGCCAGCGCCGCACGGCCAGCGCGAGCCCGGCGAGGAGGCCGTCGTTGACGCCGCCGTGGAAGGCGGCGGGCACCGCCGTGAGCAGGGCTTCGGTGACCGGCTCGGGCAGCTCCAGCGACACGGCGTCCACCGTGGACGCCGTGTCCACCGCCGGGTCCAGGGCCCGCGAGCCGAGGACCGGGTCGGGGCGCTCCACGATCTCGATCCAGCGGCCCAGCTCGGCGATGCGGTCCGCCTCGGACGCCTCGTCCTGCAGCGCGTGCGCCCAGCGGCGCGCGGAGGTGCCCACCGCGGGCAGGTCCGGCGCCCGTCCCGCTCTGACCTGCTGCCAGGCCGCGGCGAGGTCGGGCACCAGGATCCGCCAGGACACCCCGTCGACCACCAGGTGGTGCAGGACGATCAGCAGGCGGCCGGCGCCCCGCTCGGGGGCGAACCAGACGAACTGCGCCATCACTCCCGCGGCCGGGTCCAGCCGCCCGGTCGCGGCGTTCAGCTCCGCCGCGGCCGCCGTCCTCCAGTCCTCGTCCCAGGTGCCGTCGCAGGCGACGCGGTGCAGCAGCGTGGCCGCGTCGACCGTGCCGGCCGGGCCGACCTCAAGGGCGCCCTCGCCGTCGCGGACGAGCCGGGAGCGCAGGATGTCGTGGTGGTCCAGGACCGCGCCCAGCACCGCCGCGAGGCCGTCCTGGTCGATGTCCTCGGGCAGTTCCAGGACCACCGACATCGAGAACCGGTCGAAGCCGCCTCCGAGGTCGAGCATGTGCCTGGCGACCGGCGTCAGCGGGAGCGTGCCGACGCCGCCGCCCTCCAGCTCCGCCAGCACGGCGCGGCCGCCGGCCGAGCCCACCGCGACCTCGGCCAGCTCGGCGACGGTGCGCCGCTCGAAGATCTGGCGCGGGGTGACCTCGACGCCGCGCGCCCGGGCGCGGGAGACGATCTGGATGGAGCGGATGCTGTCGCCGCCGACCGCGAAGAAGTCGTCGTCGATGCCGACCCGGTCGAGGCCGAGCACCTCGGCGTAGATCTCGGCGAGGACGGTCTCCTCCCGGGTGCGCGGCGTCCGGTAGACCCCGCCGGTGACGTCGGGCTCGGGGAGGGCGGCGCGGTCGAGCTTGCCGTTGGGCGCCAGCGGCAGCCGGTCCAGCATCACCAGCACCGACGGGACCATGTACTCGGGCAGCCGCCCCGAGGCGAAGCGGCGGAGCTCGCTCGTGGTGACGCCGCCAGTCATGTCGGCCTTGTAGCGGCCCTGGTCGTCGACGGTCCCGCCCGAGCCCGCGCTGTCCGGGACGACGTAGGCCACCAGCCTCTTACTGCCGGGGACGTCCTGGACGGTCACGACCGCCTGGGTGACGCCCGGGTGGTCGGCCAGGACGGCCTCGATCTCGCCGGGCTCGATGCGCAGGCCCCGGACCTTGACCTGGGCGTCGCCGCGGCCGACGTACTCCAGCTGACCGTCCGCGTTCCAGCGCGCCAGGTCGCCGGTGCGGTACATCCGGGAACCGGCCGGGCCGAACGGGTCGGGCACGAACCGCTCGGCGGTCAGCGTGCCGCGCCCGTGGTAGCCGCGCGCCACGTTCCCGGCGACGTACAGCTCTCCCACGGCGCCGACCGGGACGGGCGCCAGACCGGAGCTCAGGACGTAGGCGCGCATGTTGCCCAGCGGCCTGCCGATCGGCGCGGTGCTCGTCCCGGTCCACTCCTGGTCGGCGGGCAGTGAGAAGACGCTCGCGTAGAAGCTCTCCGTCTGCCCGTAGGCGTTGACGACCCGGGCTCCGGGGATCGCCTCCCGCACCCGCCGCACGAGCGAGGCGGGCAGCGCCTCGCCCGCGAACACCACCGTGTCCGCCCTGACCTTGCCGTAGACCTGGTCCAGCAGCTCGGAGAACACCGACGGCACGGTGCTGATCACGCCGCCGGACCAGCCGCTGCGCTCGGCGATCTCCAGCACGTCGCGGGCCACCACGACGGTGCCGCCGGCCGACAGGGTGGTGAAGGTCTCGAACACCGACACGTCGAAGTTCACCGACGTGCCCGCGAGCATCCGCGTCCCGGCGTCCACCCCCACCGAGGAGGCGAGCCGGATCACCCCGTTCACCACGTTGCGGTGGGTGATGACCACGCCCTTCGGCGTGCCGGTGGACCCGGAGGTGTACATCACGTACGCCGCGTGGTCGGGCAGGGCCCGCGTCGCCGGGTCCCGCGCCTCGGCGGCGTCGAGGTCGACGTCGCCGAGGTACAGGTGCGGGACGCCGGTGTCCGGGAGCGACGGTGCGGTGGCCTCGTCGGTCAGCAGCAGCCGGGGATGGGCGTCCGACAGGATGAACTCCAGGCGGCGGCTCGGGTACCGGGGGTCGATCGGCAGATACGCACCACCCGCCTTCAAGACCGCCAGCAGCCCGACGACAAGGTCAGCCGAACGCGGCAGCGCAAGCCCGACCACCGTCTCTGGGCCTACACCGCGCTCGGCCAGCACACCGGCGAGCCGGTTCGCGCGCTCGTCCAGTTCGCGGTAGGTCAGCGACACATCGCCGTTCACGACCGCGACCGCGTCCGGCGACGCCTTCACCTGGCGCCCGACCAGCGCGGGAATCGTCAGCTCGGGCGTCTCGGCGGCCGTGTCGTTGAAGCCGCGCAGCACCAGCTCCCGCTCGGCGGGCTCCACCAGCTCGACCGCGCCGACCCGCTGGGCCGGGTCGGCCGCCAGCAGGCCCACGACGCGCACGAAGCGGTCGGCGAGGGCCTGCGCGGTGTCCCGGTCGAACAGGTCGGTGGCGTATTCGAGCAGGCCGAGCACGCCCATGCCGGGAAGGTCGGCCATGTTGAAGAACAGGTCGAACTTGGCGGTCTCGGTGCCGATCCGCTCGAACTCCACCCGCAGCCCGGGCAGGGCGAGGTCCTCCCGGCTGAAGTTCTGCCAGGCGAACATCACCTGGAACAGCGGCGAGTAGGCGGTGGAGCGCTCGGGGTTCAGCAGCTCCACCAGGCGCTCGAACGGCACGTCCTGGTTGTCGTAGGCGGCCAGCGACCTGGCGCGCAGCTGGTCCAGCAGCCCCTCGAAGGTGGGGTTGCCCGACAGGTCGGCGCGCAGCACCCAGGTGTTGACGAAGAACCCGACCAGGTCGGCCAGGGCCTCGTCGGTGCGGCCCGCGATCGGCGCGCCGATCGTCACGTCGTCGCCGCCGCCGAGCCCGTGCAGCAGCACCGCCAGCGCGGACTGCAGCACCATCGAGACCGTCGCGCCGCGTGCGCGGGCGAGCTCCTCGACCGCCGCGATCACCGCGGGGTCCAGGGCGAACTCCACCGCGCCGCCGTGGTGGGTGGCCACCGGCGGGCGGGGACGGTCGGTCGGCAGCCGCAGCGGCTGCGGCACCCCCGCCAGCTCGTCCCGCCAGTAGGCCGACTGGGCCGACAGCACGCTGCCGGGGTCGGACTCGTCGCCGAGCATCTCCCGCTGCCACAGCGTGTAGTCCACGTACTGCACCGGCAGCTCCGGCCAGCGCGGGGCCGCGCCGTCCAGGCGGGCGGCGTAGGCGGTGCCCAGGTCCCGGGCGAGCGGCGCCATCGACGAGCCGTCGGTGGCGATGTGGTGGATCGTCATCAGCAGGACGTGGTCCTGCGGCCCGCACCGGAACAGCGCGGCGCGCACCGGGATCTCGGTGGCCAGGTCGAACGGGCGGGCCGCCTCCCGCGCCATGGCCTCGGCCAGGGCGCCGCCGCGCTCGGCCTCCACCACGGGCAGGGACAGGGACGCGCCGTCCGCCGGAAGAATCCGCTGGTACGGGACGCCCTGGCCGTCCTCGGCGATGAGGGTCCGCAGGCTCTCGTGCCGCGCCACCACGTCCCGCACCGCCGCTTCCAGCGCGGCCGCGTCCAGCGTGCCGGTCAGCCGCAGCGGGAACGGCGCGTTGTACATCGCCGAGGGGCCCTCGAACCGGTCGATGAACCACAGCCGGCGCTGCGCGAACGACAGCGGCACCCGCTCCGGGCGCTCCTGCGCCCGGCGCAGCGGGGGCCGCGCCCGGGTGTCCTCGGACAGGACCTCGGCCAACTCGGCGACGGTGGGCGAGGTGAACACCTGGCGGATGGGGATCTCCGCGCCGAGCGCCGTGCGCAGCCTGCTGACCAGGCGGGTGGCCAGCAGCGAGTGCCCGCCGAGCGCGAAGAAGTCGTCGTCGATCCCGACCCGGTCCAGGCCCAGCACCTCGGCGAACAGCCGGCACAGCAGTTCCTCGCGCGGGGTGCGCGGGGCCCGGCCGGTGGCGGAGGCGGCGAAGTCGGGCGCGGGCAGCGCCCGCTGGTCCAGCTTGCCGTTCGGGGTCAGCGGGACCTCGGCGATCGCCACCACCGAGGACGGCACCAGGTGGTCCGGCAGCCGCTCCTTCAGGTGGTCGCGCAGGTCGCCGACCAGGACGCCGATCCGGCCCGCGGCGGCCGGGTCGTTGGCCAGGGCGCGGTCGGCGCGGCCGGACGGCGCGAACCCGCCGGAGATCGCCCGGCCGGTCGCCGGTCCATCGGTGAACACCACCGCGTCGAAGCAGTCGGCCGCCGCGGCCGACCAGGTCAGCACCGCGCCCCGGCCGCGCTCGGCGGCCCATTCGGCCAGTTCCTGCGGGTCGAGCGGCGGGCCCGCGGGCACCGGCGGCTCGATCACCCCCATCTCGGCGGCGGTCGCGACCTCCCCGGCGAGCCGGGCGTTGGGGATCCGGGTGACGCGGACGACGCGGGCCGTACGGTCCGGGCCGCCGTCCGGGCCGCCGCACAGGTGCTCCAGGCCGGCGAGGTCGTCGACCTGGCGGCCCCACCGCAGCGTCCGGGCGTCGGCGGCCGGGACCGCGTCCACCGGGGCCTTGTGCAGGACGACCTCGTAGCGGTGCCGGGTCAGCTCGTTGTGCGGGCGGCCGGGCTTGAGCCGGATGTCGGCGGCGGCCGCGCCGTGCCGCTCGGCCCACCGGGTGAACCACTCGGGATCGAGGACCAGTTCCTTCTCCATCAGCATCGCGCGGGCGACCGCGGCCCGCGCCACGGCCGGCGCGGAGTCCGGCTGCGTCGCCCGCTGCACGCCCGCGCGGAACAGCCGCAGCGAGGCCGCGTTGCGGACGTCGCCGACCAGGATCCGGCCGCCCGGGGCGAGCAGGTCCATGGCCTGCGCCAGGACCCGGTCCAGGTAGCCGGCGTCGGGGAAGTACTGGACGACCGAGTTCAGCACCACGATGTCGAAGTGCTCGCGCGGCAGGCCCGCCATGTCGTCGGCGTTCTGGTGCCGCAGCCGCACCCGGCCGGCGAACCCGGCCCGCTCGACCTGGCCGCGCAGCCGCTCGATGACGGCGGCGGACATGTCGGTGCCCCAGTACTCCTCGACGTCGCCGACGACCTGCGACAGCAGCAGGCCGGTGCCCACGCCCAGCTCCAGGACGCGGCGCGGCGACCAGCAGGTGATCTGCTCCACCGCCGCGTCCCGCCACACGGCCATCTCGGCCGCCGGGATCGGGCGCCCGGTGTAGCTGGAGTTCCAGCCGACGAAGTCCTCGCCCCACGCGGCGTCCGAGCCGGAGTAGACCTGGTCGTAGATCTGCTCCCACTCGTCGACCTGCTCGCGGGCGACCTCGGCGACGTCCGCGCCGGCCGCGCCGGGCACCACGTAGCCGACCAGCCGGCGCTCGCCGGACCGGTCGTCGTTCCAGGTGACCACGGCCTGCGCGACGCCGGGGTGGGCCACCAGGGCGGCCTCGACCTCGCCGGGCTCGATCCGGAAGCCGCGGATCTTGACCTGGGCGTCCACGCGGCCCTGGAAGGCCAGCGCGCCGTCCGGCGTCCAGGCCACCACGTCGCCGGTGCGGTACATCCGCTCGCCGGGCGCGCCGAACGGGCAGGCCACGAACCGCTCCGCGGTCAGCCCGGCCCGGTGCACGTAGCCGCGCGCGAGCCCGACGCCGGCGATGTACAGCTCGCCGGGCACCCCGACCGGCACCGGCCGCATCGCGGCGTCCAGCACGTACACCCGCATCCCGTCCATCGGACGGCCGATCGGGATCGACTCGCCGACCTGCTCCTCGGAGGGCATCGGGTGGCAGGTGGCGAAGGTCGTGGTCTCCGTCGGCCCGTAGCCGTCGACCACGGTCAGGCCGGGGCAGGCGCGCAGCACGCCGCGGACCGCCGGCGGGGACACCACGTCGCCGCCGGTCCAGACCTCGCGCACACCGGCGAAGCAGTCCGGGTGCTCGTCGGCGATCACCTTGAACAGCCCGGCGGTCAGCCACAGCGCGGTGACGCCCTGCTCGGCGATCACCGCGGCGAGCGCGGCGGCGTCCATCCGCCCGGGCGGGGCCACCACGAGCCGGCCGCCGCCGAGCAGCGGCGCCCACAGCTCGTAGGTGGCGGCGTCGAACGACTGCGGGGAGTGGAACAGCACCCGCTCGTGGGCGCCGTTCCGGTAGCGCTGGTCCAGCGCCAGGCCCGTGACGGCCCGGTGGGTGACGCCGACGCCCTTCGGCACGCCGGTCGACCCGGAGGTGTACATCACGTACGCCAGCTGGTCGACGTGGTCCTGCCATGGCCGGGGCAGGGCGCCGTCCGGCGCCGCCGCGACGTCGGCGACGGTGGCCGGGTCGTCCAGGACGAGGTACGGGCAGTCGCTGTCGGGCAGGCCCGCCGCGTTCCCGGAGTCGGTCAGCAGCAGCACGGGCTCGGCGTCGTCCAGCATGAACCGGACGCGCTCGGCGGGGTAGTCGGGGTCGACCGGCAGGTAGGCGCCGCCCGCCTTCAGGACGGCCAGCATGGCCTCGATCAGCTGCGTCGAGCGGTCCAGCGCGAGGCCCACCACCGTGTCCTGGGCCACGCCCCGCGCGGCCAGCACGTGCGCGAGCCGGTCGGCGCGGGCGTCGAGCTCGCGGTAGGTGAGCGTCTGCCCGCCGAACGCCAGCGCGACCGCGTCCGGGGTGGCGGCGGCCCGCTCCTCGAAGAGGTCGGCGAGGGTCCGCCCGGGGGCGGTCACGGCCGTGTCGTTGAACTCGTCGAGCACCTGGGTCCGCTGAGCGGGCTCCAGCAGGTCCAGCGCTCCGACCGGCGTGTCGGGGTCGGTCACCAGCAGCCGCAGGATCCGCGCGAACCGGTCGGTGACGGCCTGGACGTCCTCGGGGTCGTAGAGGTGGCGCTGGTACTGGACGGCCACCCGCAGGTGCGGGTCGGCGAAGGCCATCACGACCAGCGGGTAGTGGGCGCCGCTGAGCGGGCTCAGCCCGGTGATCTCGATGCCCGCCTCGGTGTGGGCCTCGGTGAGGCCGGCGCGGTCGATCGGGAAGGACTCGAACCCGACGAGGGTGTCGAACAGGATGGGCAGCCCGGCCGCCTGGTGGATCTCGACCAGCCCGTGGTGGTGGTGGTCGAGCAGCGCGGTCTGCCGGTCCTGGAGGCCGGTCAGCAGGTCGCGCAGCGAGGCGGCAGGGTCGCAGTCCACCCGCACCGGCAGCGTGTTGATGAACAGCCCGACCATCGAGTCGACGCCCGGCACCGCGGGCGGGCGGCCGGACACCGCGGCGCCGAACACCACGTCGCGGCGGCCGGTGAGCCCGGTGAGCAGGATCGCCCAGGTGCCCTGCACCAGGGTGTTGAGGGTGAGGCCCAGTTCGGCGGCGCGGCGGCCCAGCTCGCGGGCCGCGCCGGCCGGCAGCGGGACGTCGAGCTGGCCGATGCCGGCCGGGTCGGACTCCGACACCCCGTCCGGGGCGACGAGGGTGGGCGCCTCGATCCCGGCGAGCTCGGCGTCCCAGGCGCGGGCGGCCGCGTCGCGGTCCTGCTCCGACAGCCACTCCAGGAAGTCGCGGTAGCCGCGCACCCGCGGCAGCGCCGCCGCGTCCCCGGACGAGCCGTACAGGCGCAGCAGGTCCTGCATCAGCAGCGGCACGGACCAGCCGTCGAACAGGACGTGGTGCGCCGTGAAGACGAGCTCCCAGCGGTCCTCGGCCATCTTCACCAGCGACATCCGCAGCAGCGGCGGCTTGGCCAGGTCGAAGTGGGTCGCATGGTCCTCGGCGAGGAACCGCTGGAGTGCCCGCTCGCGCTCCTCGCCGTCCAGGCCGCTCAGGTCGCGCAGCGCCCACGGCAGCCCGGCGCGGCCCGGGACGATCTGCACCCGGTCCCCGGCGGCGTCGGTCGCGAACGCGACGCGCAGGTTGGCGTACCGGTTCAGCAGCGCCTGCCCCGCCGCCCGCATCCGGTCCGGGTCGACCTGCCCGGACAGGTGGAACACCAGTTGCATCTGGTAGGCGTCGAACGAGGAGCCGGCCAGCATGGCGTGGAACAGCAGCCCGGACTGCATCGCGGTCAGCGGCCAGACGTCGGCCAGGTCCAGGTAGCGGCGCTCCCAGGTGTCGATCTCGGCCTGGGTCGCCGCGACGAGCGGCACGTCCGACGGGGTCAGCCCGCCCGCGCCGGGCCGCGTGACGTGCTGGGCCAGCGCCTCCAGCGCCGCGGCCCACTCCTCCGCCAGCCGCTCCACGCCGGCGCGGTCCAGCACGCCCGCCGGGAACGCGAACCGGGCCCGGAGCTCGGGGCCCCGCCCGGTGTCGGTGACGAGCGCGTTGATCTCCAGCGCCGCCATCGCCGGCATCGCCGCGTCCGGCTCGGCGATCAGGTCGGTGGTGCCGTCGGCGCGGGTCCAGCCGAGCCCCCGCAGGTGCTCGGGCATGTCGGACGCCGAGTACCGGCCCAGGTAGTTGAAGGCGATCTGGCCGGCGGGGTACCGGCCCAGCACCTCGGCGGTCTCCGGGTTCAGGTGGCGCAGCAGGCCGTAGCCGACGCCCTTGTCCGGGACGGCCAGCAGTTGCTCCTTGACGGCCTTGATCACCTCGCCGGCGGCCGGGCCGCCGGCGCCAGCCTCGTCGAGGTCGATGCCGGCGACGTCCAGCCGGACGGGGTACATGCTGGTGAACCAGCCCACGGTGCGGGAGAGGTCGGCGCCGGGGACGATGCCGTCCTCGCGGCCGTGCCCCTCCAGCCGGAGCAGCACCGAGGACTCGGCCACCCCACGCCCCCCTCGCCACTGGGCGACCGCGACCGCGAGCGCGGCCAGCAGGCCGTCGTCGGCGCCGCCGCGGAACGCCGCGGGCAGCGCGGTCAGCAGCGGCTCGGTGACCGCGGCGGGCAGCTCCACCCACACGTGCTCCACGGTGGACATCACGTCCACGGCCGGGTCCAGCGGCCGCGCACCCAGCACCGGGTCCGGTCCGGCGACCACCGATCGCCAGATGGCCAGCTCGGCCGCCCGGCCGGGCGACGCGGCCTCGTCCACCAGGGCGTGCGCCCAGCGCCGCGCCGAGGTCGCCACCGGGGCGAGCGCGGGCGCCGCCCCGTCGCGCACCTGCTGCCAGGCGGCGGCGAGGTCGGGCAGCAGGATCCGCCAGGAGACCCCGTCGACCACGAGGTGGTGCAGGACCAGGAGCAGGCGTCCCGCCGCGTCCGGTCCCCGGTCGAACCAGACGAACTGCGCCATGACCCCGGCGGCCGGGTCCAGCCGCCCGGTGGCCGCGTCGAGTTCGGCGGCGGCCAGGTCGCGCCACCGCTCGTCCCATTCGCCGCCGCACTCGACCCGGTGGATCAGCGCCGGCGCGTCGACCGACCCGGCGGGGCCGATCTCCAGGCTCCCGCCGTCGTCCGGCACCAGCCGCGACCGCAGGACGTCGTGGTGGTCCAGGACCGCGGCGAGGGTCGCCGCCAGCCCGGCGCCGTCGATGCCCTCCGGCAGGTCCACCACCGCCGACATCGAGAACCGGTCGAGGCCGCCGCCGTGCTCCAGCAGGAACCGGCCGACCGGGAGCAGCGGCGCCCGGCCCACGCCGCCTCCGGCGAGCTCCGCCAGGGCCGCGCCCGCGGCCAGGTCGCCGCTCGTGCCCGCGACCTCGGCCAGCTCGCCGACCGTGCGGCGCTCGAAGATCTGCCGGGGGGTGACCTCGACGCCGCGCGCCCGGGCGCGGGAGACCACCTGGATCGCGCGGATGCTGTCGCCGCCGACCGCGAAGAAGTCGTCGTCGACGCCGACGCGCTCCACGCCGAGCACCCCGGCGTAGACGTCGGCGAGGACCTCCTCGGCGGCCGTCCGGGGCGCCCGGTAGCGCCCGCCGGTGAACTCCGGCTCCGGCAGCGCCGCGCGGTCGAGCTTGCCGTTGGGCGTCAGCGGCAGCCGGTCGAGCATCACCAGCACCGACGGGACCATGAACTCCGGCAGCCGGCCGGAGACGAACTGGCGCAGCTCGCGCGCGGACACGCTCTGGGTCAGGTCGACGTTGAGGTCGCTCAGGCTCTCGACGGTGCCGAGGCCGCTCTCGTCGGCCTCGACCGGCACCACGTAGCCGACCAGCCTCGGCCCGCCGCCGGGGACGTCCTGGGTGGTCACGACCGCCTGGGTGACGCCCGGGTGGTCGGTCAGGACGGCCTCGATCTCGCCGGGCTCGATGCGGAAACCGCGCACCTTGAGCTGCACGTCGTCGCGGCCGACGTACTCCAGCTGACCGTCCGCGTTCCAGCGCGCCAGGTCGCCGGTGCGGTACATCCGGGAACCGGCCGGGCCGAACGGGTCGGCGACGAACCGCTCCGCGGTCAGCGCGCGGCGGCCGTGGTAGCCGCGTCCCACGCTGCCCGCCACGTACAGCTCGCCGACCGCGCCGACCGGGACGGGCCCGAGCCCGGGGCCGAGGACGTAGGCGCGCATGTTGCCCAGCGGGTTGCCGATCGGCGCGGTGCTCGTCCCGGTCCACTCCTGGTCGGCGGGCAGCGAGAGGGCACCGGCGTAGAAGCTCTCGGTCTGGCCGTAGGCGTTGACGACGCGGACGCCCGGGATCGCCTCCCGCACGCGCCGCACGAGCGAGGCGGGCAGCGCCTCGCCCGCGAACACCACCGTGTCCGCCCTGACCTTGCCGTAGACCTGGTCCAGCAGCTCGGAGAACACCGACGGCACGGTGCTGATCACGCCGCCGGACCAGCCGTCGCGCTCGCCGATCTCCAGCACGTCCCGCGAGAGCTCGACGGTGCCGCCCACCGACAGCGTGGTGAAGATCTCGAACACCGACACGTCGAAGTTCACCGACGTGCCCGCGAGCATCCGCGTCCCGGCGTCCACCCCCACCGAGGAGGCGAGCCGGATCACCCCGTTCACCACGTTGCGGTGGGTGATGACCACGCCCTTCGGCGTGCCGGTGGACCCGGAGGTGTACATCACGTACGCCGCGTGG
>NZ_SMKU01000390.1 GCF_004349215.1 Actinomadura rubrisoli
ACGGGACCCCGATCCCGCCCCAGCAGGCCCGCCGCATCGCCCTGTCCGCCGGAGTCTCGCCACTCCTGCTCGGGCCCGGCAACACCCCGCTCTACCTCGGCCACCGGGTCCGGTTCGCCACAGCCGGGCAGCGCCAGGTGCTGGAAACCCTGTACCCGACCTGCGCGGTACACGGCTGCGAAGTCCCCGGCACGCTGTGCGAAGTCGACCACGTCGACGGCTGGGTCCTGGGAGACAGCCCCACCGACATCGACAAACTCGCCCTTTGCTGCGGCTGGCACAACCGCTTCAAGCACGCCAACGCCCAACAGTTCTACGTCGATAGAGATCCGGGTGGCCGCTACACCTACCGTCTGCTTCCGCCAGTGGGAGCCCCACGGCATCAGGCCCAGCCAGGAGGGCCGTAACCCGCCTGGGCTTGCCCGGCCCAGTTGCAGCGTCCCCGGCAAGGATCCGGTCTGCTTCTTCCGCACGGAGATGACCGGCCTGCTCAACGCGCTGGACGCCCCCGTGCCTGGGGCGTCCGCGAGTTCCGGCATCGATGTGTACGCGGAGCGGACGGAGATCCGCTGGCGTCCCGCCCGGCGAGGTGGGGCGTGGTGGTGAACCGTTCACGAGGAGCTTGGCCGCCGCTGAGCTGCCTCACCTGATCGTCGCCTTCAAGAAGGCCGTCGAGCCGCTCACCACGCACAGCCTTCAAGGGCAGCGCCGGTCGTGCTCCTGATCGGGACGATCTGGGGGCCGCCCGTCCATCCGGAATCGCCGCTCTTCCCCGTCCCCTCCTTTGCACGCCGACGATGGCGGGTGACCGCTGCTACGCGCCCGACGTCAAGCGCGCGATCGCCCTTGCGATGACAACCCCGTGCCCCACCTCGACATCACCCGGCTCGCCTACGACTCCGGCTTCGTGCCGGGCTTCGACGTCGCCCGCTACGTCGTGGCGACAGTCCGCGCTGAGGGGGCGCGCTTGTGCTTGTCTTCGGCGTGCGCCATGGACGACCGGCGGCATCGCCTAGTAGTGCCTTGTTAGGTCAGCCTGTTGTGACTGGGGGTTGGTGCTGCGTGCTGCGGCTGAGGTGTTCGCGCCGCTGGCGCGCAGTGATCAGCCCTGCCAACGACCGCCCTAGCAAGGCACCGGTGCTCGCCTGGGTGGTGGTTTTCCGTCGTTCTCCTCTGGATCGGCGCATGCGGTGGTCTACTGGGCGGGTTTTTCTGGCGCCGGGTGTGTTGTCGGTGGGATTCTTGGCGGGTGAGTTCCTACTCTCCGGGTGAGACCGCCGTGAAGAGCGGCTTCAGCATCGACACGTTGCGCTATTACGAGAAGATCGGGCTGCTGTCCGGGATCGCTAGGAACGCGTCGGGGCGGCGCGTGTTCAGTGATGACGATCTGCAGTGGCTCGGGATGTTGCGGTGTCTGCGCGAGACGGGCATGCCGATCGCGGAGATGCTGCGTTATTCCGAGCTCGCCCGGGGCGGGACGGAGACCGTCCAGGAGCGGCTGGAGCTTTTGCAGGCTCACGATCGCCGGGTGGAAGAGCAGATCGCCAAGCTGCGGGAGCAGCAGGAGCAGGTCCAGTGGAAGATCGGCTTCTACCGGGACTCGGTGTGCGACGGGGCCTCGGGTTGAGCGTCCAGTAGTTGGTGGGCGCGGGCCCAGATCTGCCCCGGGTCGAAGTGGTCGACCTCCCAGGTGTGGGCGCGGATCCGGCCGCGGTGCCGGAAGCGGCGCATGATCGCGACGTGGGGCGGCCAGGCGACGAAGCGGTGCAGGTCGGCCTCGGTGGTCCAGATGGAGACTGAGCCGCTCCGGCGCTGCAGGGGTCTCGTCCACAGCCAGAGGCCGACGGCGCCCTCCAGGTCGGGCCAGGCGCGGCGGAGTTCCAGGCCGGCGCGGTAGATCCTCGGCAGGTCGCGTGCGGTGCCGGTGAAGTCGGTGACGCTGACCAGGATGGGGCCGCGGGACTTGGCGGGGCCTCGGCGCCACGACGTCCTCAGCTCCATGTGGGCGTCCGGCCGAGGAGGGTGAGCAGGCGGTCCGCGGGTGCGGCGCCGTCCGGGGACGGGACGGCCCGGTCGAACGAGAGGCCGGGGCCGCGGCTGCCAGGGTCGGTGGGGACGATTCCGGCGACCTTGAGGGACGCGGCGACGAGGTCGTCGGCGGGCTCCCAGGGGACGTGGATCGCCGCGGCGACGTCCCAGGCGTGGACGACCAGGTCGACGAGGTGGAAGCTGATCGCGAGGGAGGCGGGGAAGCCGCCGCCTTCGCCGACCTCGGGCAGGATGAGCTCCTGGTCGAGGCTCACCTCGGAGAACGCCTTCGTGACGAGGTCAGCGGACGTCACGGCGGCCGCGTGGGGGTCGGTGCCGAGGTCGCCGTTGCGCCAGTTCCGGAGGCGGGCGCCGTCGCCGCGCACGGCGGCGGCGAAGCCCTCGTCCTGGCTCACCTGGTGGCGGAGGAGGCCGTTGACCGTCCAGTCGGCGCAGGGGGTCGGCAGGGCCAGCGCGTCGGGCGTCACCTGCGCGACCGTAGCGAGGTAGAGGTCGAGGGCCTTCCGGTCGAGGTCCCTGAAGTCGGTGGTGAGCAGTTCGGTCAGCAGGTCCATGCGTTCACCGTAGGGACGGAGAGAGGCCCAGGTACAGGGCCAAAATTGTGCGAAATGACTGAGCCGATTTAGGGTCGGGCGCGTGGACCTGCATGTCAGCCTCGTGGGACGCCGGGATCTCGCCGGGCAGATCTACCGGCAGCTCCGCGTGGCGATCCTGGACGGACGGCTGCGCGCGGGCGAGGCGCTGCCGCCGACCAGGGAGCTGGCGCGGCGGCTGGAGATCTCGCGCAACACGGTCGGCGTCGCCTATGACCGGCTCACCGCGGAGGGGTTCCTGACCGGCCGGGTGGGCGCGGGGACGTTCGTCCAGGAGGCCGGGCCCGTGGCGAGGGGCGCCCCGGCGGCCTCGCCGCTGCGGCCGAGGCGCGTCTGGGACGACATCTCGGTGTGGCCCGGGCGGATGCCGGGGATCAGGTGGGACTTCCGCGCGGGGCTGCCCGACGTGCGGCTGTTCCCGTACGAGCCGTGGCGGCGGATCATGGCGGGGCGGTTGCGGGCCTCGGCGCTGGACGATCCGGCGGCGGCGGGCGATCCGGCGGGGCTGCGGGGCCTGCGGGAGGCCATCGCGCGGCATGTGGGGGTCTCGCGGTCGGTGCGGGCGGGCGCCGATGACGTGGTGGTGACCTCGGGGATCCAGCAGGCCCTGGATCTGATCGTCCGGGTCCTGCTGGAGCCCGGCGATGTGGTGGCCGTGGAGGATCCCGGTTATCCGCCCGCGGTGATGCTGCTGAGGGCGGCGGGCATGCGGGTGGTGGGCGTCCCGGTCGACGCGGAGGGGCTGCGGGTCGACGCCCTTCCGGACGGGGCCCGCGCCGTGTACGTCACGCCGTCCCACCAGTTCCCGCTCGGGATGCCCATGTCGCTGCCCAGGCGGAGGGCGCTGCTTGACTGGGCCCGGCGGCGGGACGTTGTGATCGTCGAGGACGACTACGACACCGAGTACCGGTACGGCGGCCGTCCGATCGAGCCGCTGCAGAGCCTCGACGAGGACGGCCGGGTCCTCTACACCGGGACGTTCTCCAAGATCATGCGGCCGGTGGTGCGGCTCGGGTTCCTCGTGGCGCCGCCGTCGCTGCACCGCGCGTTCCGCATGGCCCGGTACGTCTCGTCCTGGCATGCCGAGATCCCGGCGCAGGCCGCGCTCGCCCGGTTCATCGACGAGGGGCTGCTGGCGCGGCATATCCGCAGGTCGCGCAGGGAGTACCAGGCGCGGCACGAGCATGTCGCCGAGCTGCTCGGCACCTGGTTCGCGGGACGGCTCGAACCCGTCCCGTCCGCGGCGGGGCTGCATCTGAGCGCCACCCTCCCGGACGGCACCGACGACGCGGACCTGGTCCGCAGGGCCCTCGCGGAGGGCGTCGGGCTGTTCGCGCTGTCGGAGTTCGCCGTGACCGGGCCGCCCGCCCCCGGGCTGGTCTTCGGCTACGGCGCGGTGACGACGGCCGAGATCGACGCCGGGCTGCGGTGCCTGCGGCGGGTCATCGTTGGACGGGGGTGACGCGGCGGCCGTCGGCGCCGAACAGCAGGACGCGCTCCAGGTCCACGCACAGCGCGACATGGTCGCCGCGGTTCGGGCGGTTGCCGGAGGCGATGCGGAAGACGAGGTCGGAGCGGCGGTGGTGGCCCGCGTGCCCCTCCGGCGCCGGCTCGTCGACGACCGCGGACCGGCCCAGCAGCGCCCGCAGCCGTCCGACCAGGCCGATCTGCTCGGGCTCGGGCTCGTCGGGCTTCTTGATCCCGCCCACCTCGTTCGCGTCCACGGTCGGGATGCCGACCTCGGCGTAGGCGAGCCACTCGTGCCCGTGGAACTCCAGCGCGCGCACCTGGCCGGACAGGACGGTGCCGGGCGCGGCGGGGGACCCCGCGGCGATCGGGGCGAGGGTGTCCGGGCGGATCCCCACGATCACGTGCTTCCCGTGGTGGCTGATCATGGAGGACGCGCGCGGATCGTCCCAGGGGATCGACAGGCGCTGGGGGCCGAGGTCCAGCAGCAGGCCCTCGCCCTCGACGCCCCAGAGGGTGGCCTGGAGGAGGTTGATCGGCGGCGAGCTGAGGAACGCGGCGGTGAACACCGTCGCCGGGTCCTGGTAGATCTGCTCCGGGGTGCCGACGTCCTCCAGGACGCCGTCGCGGAGCACGGCCATGCGGTCGGCCATCGTCATCGCCTCGACCTGGTCGTGCGTGACGTAGACGGTGGTGGTGCCGCTGGAGCGGACCAGGGCGGCGATCTCGACGCGCAGCTCGGTGCGCAGCCCCGCGTCCAGGCTGGACAGCGGCTCGTCCATCAGGAACAGCGACGGTTCGCGGATCAGCGCCCGCCCGATCGCCGCCCGCTGCCGCTGCCCGCCCGACAGCGTGCGCGGCAGCCGGTCGATCATCGTGTTGATGCCCAGCGCGCGCGCCAGCTCGACCACTTTGGCGGTCGCCTCGGCGCGGTCGTCACCCAGCACCTCCAGCGGGAACATCATGTTGCCCTTGACGGTGCGGTGCGGGTAGAGCGCGCCCTCCTGGAACACCATTGCCACGTTCCGATCCCGTGGGGACAGCTCGTTGGCCACGGCCCCGTTCAGCCACAGAACGCCCGAGGTGATCTCCTCCAGGCCGGCGATCATGCGCAGGATGGTGGACTTGCCGCACCCGGACGGCCCGAGCAGGACGAACAGCTCACCGTCGTTGATGCGCAGACGCACGTTCCGAACAGCCACCTGCCCGCCCGGATAAACCTTGTCGACGCCGTCTAGCACAACATCCGTCATCGGGGCCACCTGGGAGTAAGCAAAATCTTGGTGCGTCATCTCATCGTGCACCGGGCCGTTTGTCCATAGCCAACATGGGGTTACTCACCGTTAACCGGGCCGGGTCTGGCCATGGCCGCGCCACGGTCCGTTCCGGAGTGATCACAACGCGGCCGGGGCCGTGGAGCACCCGTGGACGGGGCGGCGGCGGGGGCGTCCGGCCGTCGTCGATCATGCTTCGCGGGTCCCGCTGGAGATCGGGAACGCCCCGTGTCACGCTGATGATCGAGGCGGAGGCGGCGGCCGCGGTCCGGAGCGGCGGCCCGTCCCCGCCCGTCCAGGGTCCGGGAGAGCCCTGCAGCCCCGCCCGCCGGGCGCTCCCGCCGTCGAAGGAGGAGCTCTCATGCCCGACTCCCCACTGCCCGTCACCCGCCGCACCTTCCTCCACCGCACCGGTGCGGGGGCCGTCCTGCTCGCGGGCGGCGCACTCGCGGGCGGGACGGCCGCCGCCGCGCCCGCCCTGCCCGGCTCGCCCGCCCGCCGGCTCGCCCCGCCCGACCTCGACCCGCTCGCCCTGCTCAAGAGGATGCTCGCGTTCGACACCCAGAACTTCGGCGAGGGCGGCGTCACCCGTCCGCACGCCGAGATGCTCAAGGCCCTCTGGGAGTCGGCGGGCGTGTCCGCCGAGATCATCCCCACGCCCAAGAAGGACAACGTCCACCTCGTCGCCCGGATCAAGGGCACCACCGCGGCCCCGCCGCTGCTGCTGCTCGGCCACTCGGACGTCGTGCCCGTCGAACGCGACAAATGGTCGGTCGACCCGTTCGCGGGCGTCGTCAAGAACGGCGAGATCTACGGCCGCGGCTCCCTCGACATGAAGGGCGCCAACGCCGCGTTCATCACCGCCCTGCTGCGCCATCTCAAGGAGGGCGGCAAGTTCGACCGGGACATCATCGTGCTCACCGACTGCGATGAGGAGGCGGGACAGTACGGCTCCCGGTGGCTCGCCGAGCACCACTGGAACAAGATCGACGCGGGCATGGTCCTCACCGAGGGCGGCTGGTTCCTCGCCCAGAAGGACCGGACGACGCCCATGCTCATCACGGTGACGCGCCAAGACAAGGTCTACTTCAACCTCGACCTCGTCGCGGACGGGACCGCCACCCACTCCTCCAAGCCCAACCCCGACTCGGCCATCGCCAAGCTGTCGCGCGCCGTCACCGCGCTCGACACGTGGCTGGCGCCGGTCACGCTGACCCCGGTTACCCGCGAGTACTTCTCCGCGCTCGCCAAGGCCACCCGCGACGCCCCGTTCAAGCGCGCGCTGGAGCTCCTGCTCTCCGCCCGCTCCCAGCACGCCCGGGAACGGGCCGCGGCCCTGGTCGTCAAGCGCAGCTCATATCCCTGGCTCCACCGCGCCCTTCTCCGGACGACCCACGCCTTCGTCATCGAGGACGCGGGCTACAAGGAGAACGTCATCCCGTCCGCCGCGACCGTCCGGATCAACTGCCGGGGCGTTCCGGGCGGCCAGCGCCCACGCGACTTCCTGGCGGGCGTCCGCGAACGGCTCGCGGGCCGCGATGTGACGGTCAAGCTCGTGGGCAACCCCGGCGAGTCCGAGGAGGCCGCCCTCAAGCGCCTGGACGAGACGTTCGCCAAGCCACCGTCCAGCATCGACTCGCCCCTGTACGCGGCGATCGGCGACGCGGCCCGGCGGACCTATCCGGGCGCCGTGTTCGCCCCCGCCCTCTTCGAGGCCGGGACGAGCCTGGCGCCGTGGACGTCCCGCGGCGTCCCGGGCTACGGCGTCTACCCGTACGTGCTCGACAACGATCAGCTGGTCACCATGCACGGGACGGACGAGCGGATCTCCGTCGCCGCCCTCCAGCAGGGCACGGAGTTCATGTACCGGCTGTTCGACCGTTTCCGGGCCCGCTGACCGCTTCCGGGCCCGCTGTCGGATCGCCGGCCGTTCAGGACCCGGTGGACGGGAGGGTGATCGAGGGGTAGTCGACCACCAGGCCGTCCTGGTCGAAGACGATGTCCCGGGCGAAGCCGGGGGTGAAGAACCCCACCACGGAGCGGTCGCCGTCCCGGCGGACGAACGTGTACGTCTGCCGGGACGGCATGACCGCGAGGTCGGGCACGGAGATCCAGGCCATCACGTGGTCGGCCGGCCCGCCGCCGTGCAGGAGCCCGCCGCGCAGCACGGGCATCGTGTTGGTGAGCGGCGACAGCCCGAGGTCGCAGTCGAGCGCGCCCTCGATCGCGGCGGCGTCGCCGCCCGGCGGCGGCAGCGCCACATGCCCTTCCGCGCGCGCGTTGACCGTCCATTCCCCTTCGGGCCGGTTGACCAGTTCCAGCCATCGCCGCCACGGCCCGGTGTCCTCGTCGGTGCCGGACGTCCGCACGAGAAGGCGCGCCGTCACGTACCGGTCGCCGGTCGTCAGCTCGTATTCCAGCCGGTAGGGGAGGGGATCGCGGCCGATCGCCGAGCCGGTCGCCGCCATCCGTCCGGCCTCCAGGTCGACCTCCGCCAGCTCCGCGCCCTCCGGTTTCACCCACACCAGCGATCTCGTCATGTCCCCAGTATCCGGGACGACCCGGACAGCCCGGGCGCGTCGCGGGCGGGGCGGCCGAGGC
>NZ_SMKU01000391.1 GCF_004349215.1 Actinomadura rubrisoli
GGTGACCTCCAAGCCCACCGACCCCGAGCCGACGGAGCAGCCGTCGCCGACGTCGACCGAGCCCACCACCCAGTCGGGCCCGGGCGCCGAGCCCGGCACCACCCCCTGACGGCCCCTGAGAACGCCGTCGCCGCACCTGGAGGGCTTTGCGGGGTTTTGGGGGCCTTTGGGCGTCTTGAGGCGCTGAGGTGCACTCCAGGGGGCCCTGGGCGCCCGCGCGCGCTACCAGCGGCCAGTGAAGGCCAGGAGGACGGCGGCGGCCGCGACGCCCGCCGTCGACGTCCGCAGGACGGTGGGGCCGAGCCGGGTGGGACGCCCGCCCGCCGCGCTGAAACGCTCCAGCTCCTCGCCGGTGATGCCGCCCTCCGGGCCGACCACGACGACGATCTCGCCGTCCGGGGGCGGCTCGACGGCGCTGAGCGGCGCGTCGGCCTCCTCGTGCAGCACCAGGGCGAGGGACGCGGCGGCGACGCGGGCGGCGACGTCCTGCGTGGACGCCAGGCCGGACACCTCCGGCAGACGGCCGCGGCGGGCCTGCTTGCCCGCCTCGCGGGCCGTGCCGCGCCAGCGGGCGAGGGCCTTCTCACGGCGCTCCGGCCGCCACTGGGTGACGCAGCGGGCCGCCTGCCACGGGACGATCTCGTCCACGCCGACCTCGGTCATGGTCTCCACGGCCAGCTCGCCCCGGTCGCCCTTCGGGAGGGCCTGGACGACCACCAGGCGGGGCCGGGGCGGCGGCTGACGGTGCCGCGCCACCACGTCCAGCGTGAGGGACGCGCGGTCGGACGCGGCGACCACGCACTCGGCCAGCAGCCCCTCGCCGTCGGTCAGGTCGACGCGCTCGCCGGGCCGCAGCCGCCGCACGGCCGCGGCGTGCCGGCCCTCGGGACCGTCGAGCACCACGCGCTCGCCCTCCAGCGCCGCGGTCGCGGCGAGGAACACGGGCGGACTCATCGCGACCCCCTCAAGGACGAGCGAACCCGCCGTGGACGGTGCGGGGCACGGTCACGGCGGGGAATCGCCGCGGCGGCCTTCGCGGTAGGCCGCCACGGCCTCGCTTCAATGCTGGTTGAACACATCCCTTATACGGGAGAACACACCGCGCTGCCCGGGCGCGAACTTGCCGGGCGGACGCTCCTCGCCGCGCAGCTTGGCCAGCCGCCGCAGCAGTTCCTCCTGCTCCTCGTCGAGCCGGTTCGGCGTCTCCACGTTGACGTGGATCATCAGGTCGCCGCGGCCGCTCTCGTTGAGGTGCCGGACGCCCCGCCCGTACAGCGTGATGACCTGGCCCGACTGCGTGCCGGGCTTGATGTCGACGGGCTCGGCGGCGTCGAGCGTCTCGACGGTGACGCTGGTGCCGAGCGCGGCGGCCGTCATCGGGATCTGGACCGTGCAGTGCAGGTCGTCGCCCTCCCGCTCGAAGATCTCGTGGGGCTTCTCCACGATCTCCAGGAACAGGTCGCCGGGCGGGCCGCCGCCGGGGCCGACCTCGCCCTCCCCGGCGAGCTGGATGTGGATGCCGTTCTCGACGCCCGCGGGGATCTTGACCTTGACCGTCCGGCGGGTGCGGACCCGGCCGTCGCCCGAGCACTCGGCGCACGGGTTGCGGATCACCGAGCCGAAGCCGCCGCACGCGGGGCACGGGCGCGCCGTCATCACCTGGCCGAGGAACGAGCGCTGCACCTGCTGCACCTCGCCGCGGCCGTGGCACGTCTCGCACGTGTCCGGGTGGGTACCGGGCGCGCAGCCCGTGCCCTCGCAGCTCGTGCAGGCGACCGCGGTGTCGATGGACAGCTCGCGGGTGGTGCCGAACGCGGTCTCCGCCAGGTCCAGCTCGACCCGCAGCGTCGCGTTGCGGCCGCGGCGGGCCCGCGAGCGCGGGCCCCGCGAGGCCGCGCTGCCGAAGAAGGCGTCCATGATGTCGCTGAACGGGAACCCGGCGCCGCCGAAGCCGCCGGCGCCCGCCCCGCCCGCGCCGGACGCGAACGGGTCCGCGCCGAGGTCGTACATCTCGCGCTTCTTGGGATCGGAGAGCACCTCGTACGCCTGGGTGATCTCCTTGAACTTCTCCTGGGTCTCCGGATCCGGGTTGACGTCCGGGTGGAGCTCCCGCGCGAGCCGTCGGTAGGCCCTTTTGACCTCGTCGGCGCCGGCGTCCCTCCGGACGCCCAGGATCGCGTAGTAGTCGTTGGCCACCTTACGACCCCGCCAGGATCTGTCCCACGTAGCGTGCCACTGCCCGTACCGCTCCCATCGTGCTGGGGTAATCCATGCGTGTCGGCCCGAGCACTCCCAGCCGGGCCAGCGTGAGGTCGCCCACGCCGTAGTCGGCGGCGACGACCGAGGTCGATCGGAGCCCCTCGTCGGGGTTCTCGGTGCCGATCCGCACCGTAACAGTAGAGGAATCGCCGGTCTCGCCGAGCAGCCGCATGAGGACGACCTGCTCCTCCAGCGCCACCAGGACCTCCCGCAGGCTCTGCGAGAAGTCCACCGCCGCCAGGTTCGCCGCCCCCGCGAAGACGATCTTCTCCTCGTGCTTCTCGACGAGCGTCTCCAGCAGGACCGACAGCACCGACGCGGCCAGCGGGCGGTCGTCGGGACCCACCTTGTCGGGGAGGTCCGCGACGGCCGTGGGCACGTCGCCGAGGCCGAGACCGTCCAGGCATGTGTTGAGCAACGCCCGCAGGTGCCCGATCGATTCCTCGGAGATCGGGCCGTAGGTGTCGATCACCCGCTGCTCGACCCGTCCCGTATCGGTGATCAGGACGAGCAGCAGCCGGCCCTCGGCGACCGGGACCAGCTCCACGTGCCGCACCGCCGAGCGCGTCAGCGAGGGGTACTGCACGACGGCGACCTGCCGGGTGAGCTGCGCGAGCAGCCGCACCGTGCGGCCGACGACGTCGTCGAGGTCGTAGGCGCCGGTCAGGAACGTCTCGATGGCGCGGCGCTCGGCGATCGACAGCGGCTTGATCGTCGACAGCCGGTCGACGAACAGCCGGTACCCCTTGTCGGTGGGGACCCGGCCCGCGCTGGTGTGGGGCTGGGCGATGTACCCCTGCTCCTCCAGCACGGCCATGTCGTTGCGGATCGTGGCGGAGGACACGCCGAGGTTGTGCCGTTCCACCAGGGCCTTGGAACCCACCGGCTCATTGGTGGAGACATAGTCCTCGACTATGGCGCGCAAGACCGCGAGCTTCCGGTCGTCCAGCACGTGCTCACCTCCTTCTTCCCCTACCGCAGGCCCCATCGGCCGATGATCGCCCCCTGGCCTTCCCGCTTGGCACTCCGTACTTTCGAGTGCCAAGTGTACGACCCGGCGGCCGTACTCTGGAGTCCCCGCGGGACAGCCGCCGCTCCAGAACCGCCGTACCGCGCCTTCCCCGCCGGTCGCGCGGCGTCTCCGATACGACGCGCGCCCCACGCCCGCGGACGGCTGCGCGATCTTATCCTTCCGGTTAATGTGCGGAGCTGTGCCGAGTAAGGACTATGGAAACGACGTACTGTCCGGCGACTGGCGACGGCCTCGCAAAGGACAGATCCCCGAGATCCCGGCCGAACCCGGCCTCGTCGCCGAGGACCCGGACAGCGGGTTCTGCGGCGCCGTGGTCGGCTGCGACAAGTTCGGCGTCACCTTGGAGGACCGGTTCGGCAAGCGCCGCGTGTTCCCGCTGACGAAGTCGGGGTTCCTCATCGACGGACGGCCCGTCACGCTCGTCCGGCCGAGCGCCGCGCCCCGGGGGCCGGCCCGCTCGGCGTCCGGCTCGATCGCCGTCCAGGGGTTGCGCGCGAAGGTGGCCAAGGAGAGCCGGATCTACGTGGAGGGCCTCCACGACGCCGAGTTGGTGGAGAAGGTCTGGGGCCACGACCTGCGCGTCGAGGGCGTCGTCGTGGAGTACCTGGAGGGCGTGGACGACCTGCCCGCCATCGTCGAGGAGTTCGCCCCGGACGAGGGCCGGCGGCTCGGCGTCCTCGTCGACCACCTCGTGGAGGGCTCCAAGGAGAGCCGTATCGCCGCGCGGGTCTCCTCCCCGCACGTGCTCGTCACCGGACACCCGTTCATCGACATCTGGGAGGCCGTGAAGCCCGCGTCCGTGGGCATTCGGGCCTGGCCCCGCGTCCCCCGCGGCGTACCCTGGAAGGAAGGGGTTCTCGCCGAGCTTGGCTGGGGGGACGACGTGGGTGCGAGCTGGAAGCGGATCCTGCGCTCGGTGAACGCCTACACGGATCTGGAGCCCGCCCTCCTGGGCCGCGTCGAGGAGCTCATCGACTTCGTGACCGCACCCTGACCCCCGGCCCGCCCGTCCGCGCGGCGGTCCGTAGAAGGAGCACCCGATGACGTACGGGCCGCCAGACCAGCCGGGCCAGGGTGACCAGCCCGGTCAGGGAGAGCAGCCTGGCCACGGCCAGGAACCCGGCTATGGGCAACAGCCGGGCTACGGACAACAGCCTGGCTATGGGCAACAGCCCGGGTACGGACAACAGCCTGGCTATGGGCAACAGCCCGGCTACGGACAACAGCCTGGCTATGGACAACAGCCCGGCTACGGACAACAGCCTGGCTATGGGCAACAGCCCGGCTACGGACAACAGCCTGGCTATGGACAACAGCCCGGCTACGGACAACAGCCTGGCTATGGACAACAGCCGGGCTATGAGCAGCAGCCGGGGTACGGCTACGGACAGCAGCCCGGATACGGACAGGCTCCCGGGCACGGCCAGGCGCCGGGCTACGGGTACGGCGGGCAACTCCAGCCCTATGGCGCGCCCGCCGGCTACGCGGCGACCTCCGACGAGCGGACCTGGGCGATGCTGGCCCACCTCGGGCAGTTCCTGCTGGGCTTCATCGCCCCGCTGCTGGTCTACCTGATCAAGAAGGACGAGTCGCCGTTCCTGCGCCACCACGGCGCGCAGGGCCTCAACTTCGCCATCACCCAGCTCGCCTACGCGATCATCAGCTTCGTGCTGATGTTCGTGCTCATCGGGTTCCTCACGCTGTTCGCGGCCGCCATCGCCGCGATCGTCTTCCTGATCATGGCGGGGCTCGCGGGGAACCGGGGCGAGTGGTACCGCTACCCGTCCTTCATGGCCTGGCCGATGATCACCTGACGGGGAGCCGTGCTCGCGGGCCCGGCCCGGGGCGAGGTCAGGTCAACTCGCGGACGACGGCGTCGGCGAGCAGACGGCCCCGCCGGGTCAGGACCGCGCGGCCGTCCTCGTACGGGCCGGGCTCGACCAGCCCGCCGTCGATCGCCCGCCGGACGGCCGCGTCGTCCAGCAGCTCGGCCGGGCAGCCCGCGGCGAGCCGCACCTCCAGCATGATCCGTTCGACGCGGCGGTCCTCGTCGTCCAGGACCTCGCGGGCGTGCGCCGGGGTCGTCCCCTCGGCGAGGCGGGCGGCGTACGCGGCGGGGTGCTTGACGTTCCACCAGCGCGTCCCGCCGACATGACTGTGCGCGCCGGGCCCGACGCCCCACCAGTCGGCGCCCGTCCAGTAGAGGAGATTGTGGCGGCAGGCCGCGTCCGGGCCGGTCGCCCAGTTGGAGATCTCGTACCAGCGCAGGCCGTGCGCGCTCAGGAGCTCGTCGGCCATCAGGTACCGGTCGGCCATGGCGTCGTCGTCGGGCGCGGCCAGCTCGCCGCGCCGCACCTGCGCCGCCAGGCGGGTGCCCTCCTCGACGATGAGCGCGTACGCCGACACATGGTCCGGTTCCATGGCGAGGGCGGCTTCCAGGGAGGCTCGCCAGTCGTCGTCGCTCTCCCCTGGCGTCCCGTAGATGAGGTCCAGGTTGATGTGCTCGAAGCCCGCCTTGCGCGTCCAGTCGACGACCTGCGGGACGCGGCCGGGCGTGTGAGTGCGTTCGAGGACGGCCAGGACGTGCTCGCGCGCGCTCTGCATCCCGTAGGAGATGCGCGTGAACCCGGCCTCGCGCAGCTTCCCCACGTACGCCTCGTCCACCGACTCGGGATTCGCCTCGGTGGTGACCTCGGCGCCGGGCGCGAGCCCGAACTCGGCGTCGATGGCGGCCAGGACGCGGCCCAGGTCGTCCGGCGGCAGGAGGGTCGGCGTGCCACCGCCCACGAACACGGTCTCCACCGGCAGGTCGGCGTCGCCCAGGACGCGCCGCGCCAGCCGCACCTCGGCGACGGCGGTGTCGGCGTAGGAGTCGCGGCTCGCGCCTGGACCCAGCTCGGTGGCCGTGTAGGTGTTGAAGTCGCAGTACCCGCACCGGGTCACGCAGAAGGGCACGTGCACGTAGAACGCGAGCGGACGGCCGCCGAGCCCTTCCAGGGCGCTGCCGGGCAGCGCGCCGTCGGCGGGGACGGGATCACCATCGGGCAGGGTCGCGGGCACCCCTCAAGTCTGCCCCGCCTCCGGCGCTGCTCCGTCCACACCCCGGGACGCGGCCCCCCGACGCCGCCCCCGGTCGGTCAGGCGTCGCGGAGCTTCTCGCGGAGCCAGTCGGGGATGTGCTCGTCCGTCCGGGGGAAGCGGTCGAGGTCCAGGGCGTACGCGGAGGGCGTCAGCGGCGGGGTGAAGTCGGGTTCGCCCTCGTAGTCGAACTCGGCGCTGAACCGGCCCGAGCGTTCGACCTCCAGGCGGGCGGTGAACCAGGCGCCCTTGCCGCGCCGGTACATGACGCGGCGCAGCTCGTCCATCCTGCCGACGGCCTGGCCCGGCGGCATGGCCTTGCGCCGCTCCCCGCCCGCGTCCTCGACCTCGAAGGAGGCGCTGTCGATCCCGACCGTCGCCCGGAACTCGAAGCCGAGCCGCTCCCAGCCGGCGGGCGCGGCCGACCGGAGCGCGCGGACGGCGCCGTTCACCGCTTCGCGCTCCTTCGGGGAACGCAAGACCTGATCGGAGTGGGTCACGCTCGAACCTCCGGAAGGTCGGGTAGGACGGCCCCGGGGCGGGCGCCCCGCGCGGCCAGTGCCCTCCGACCGTACCGACATATCCGTCCGGACCAAGCAACGGTCGCCGTGTCGCGGGGAAACCGCCTGTCCGCAATAGCGGCGCGCGGGACGATCTTGGTCGAGCCGGACGCGGCGCCCCCGGCCCCGGCGGACGGCCGGAAGGCGCGCCGGGAGCGGCCCGAATGGAGCGTGCTGCGCCTCTTGGGCGGATAGGGTCGTCCGAATGCGGATTGAGGGGGCTGACCGGCGGCGCGTGCCCGCACGCGTCCTGCTGCGCGGCGAGCCGGACGGCTGGCACTGCGTGGTCGTGGACGACTCGGGCGCGGAGCGGCGCTCGGACTTCGCCGGGGCCGGCATCCGCTGGCAGACCGGCCGGGCGTCCGACCCCGAGCCGCCGTGGTGGCACCGCAGGCTCTGCGAGACGGCCGAGGGGCTGCGCGAGGCGATCGCCGAGCGGCTGACCGACGCGACCTTCCGCGAGTTCGGCGCCGAGGCCGTGATCACCTGGTTCGCCGTGGACGAGCCGGTCGCGTGGGAGGGGCTCGTCACGCTCCAGGAGGCCGACCCGGCCCGCTTCCCCGGACGCGTCGCCCCGTACGTCATCACCCTCGAACCCGGGCGCGGCGCCCTGCTGCCCGGCGCCGACCTCCTGTTCTCCACCCAGGCCCCGGACGCCTGGACCGCCCTGGCCACCGTCGCCGAGCGCTGCGGCACCCCACCGCCCAAGGCGTCGCTGCTGTGCGGCTGGGCCGACCACCGCAGCGTCCGGGTCGGGCGCGGGCGGCTCGCCCTGTCCACCGACCGCGGCGAGGACTGCGTCGAGCGGCTCGCCGAGATCTTCGGGACGCGCGGGCCCGGCTGGAGCGGCAATCCCGAGATGCGGCTCCGCCTGGACGGCGTCGACCTGCTCGACGAGCCCGCCTGCGACGTCGTCGCGCTGTTCCGCGACCTCGGCCACGAGGTCGTCCGGCGCGGCCGGACGGCCCGGCTGGCCGACCTCCTGTTCTCCACCCAGGCCCCGGACGCCTGGACCGCCCTGGCCACCGTCGCCGAGCGCTGCGGCAC
>NZ_SMKU01000392.1 GCF_004349215.1 Actinomadura rubrisoli
GCCTCCTCCCGAACGCCCGCCGCCCCGGCCCGCGCTTGGACGTCCTCGGCGCCGTCCTGGCCACCGCGGGCATCGCGTCCCTGACCTACGGCATCGCGCACGCGAAGGCGGCCCTGGCCTTCGGAGCCGCCGCCCTGGCCGCCTTCGTCGCCGCCGAAGCCCGCGTCCGCTCGCCGCTGATACCGCCCGGCCTGTTCCGCATCCGCTCGGTCGCCGTCGGGAACGTCGCGATGCTGCTCGCCGGGGCGTGCCTCAGCCCGATGTGGTACTTCCTCGCCCTCTCCATGCAGAACGTCCTGCACATGAGCGCTCTGGAGACCGGCCTGGGGTTCCTCCCCCACACCCTGCTGACCATGGCCGTCGCGCTCCAGCTCACGCCGCGCCTGATGCGGCGCGTCGGCGACCGCGCGCTGATAGCCGCCGGCTCCCTGGTCGCCGCCGGAGGCTTCCTCTGGCAGAGCCGCCTCGGCCCCGGCGGCGACTACCTGACCGGCGTCCTCGGGCCCGCCGTCCTGATCTCCCTCGGTGGCGGCCTCCTCAACACCCCGCTCACCAGCGCCGTCACCTCGGGCGTCCCCGCCCACGACGCGGGCGCCGCGTCCGGCCTGATGAACGCGGCGAAACAGGTGGGCGGCGCCCTGGGCCTCGCCGCCCTGGTCACCCTGGACGGCTACGGCGACGCCTTCCGGGCCATCGCGGCGCTCCTCGTCCTGGTCGCGGCCGCGGCCTGCGCCCTCCCCGCCGGTCCGCAGCGCGGGAACCCTGACGTCAGGCGGTCAGGGCGCGGACCTGGGACGGAGAGGTGAACACCTCGGCGCGCATGCCGACCTCGCGGGCGGCGGCGACGTTGCGCTCGCTGTCGTCGAAGAACAGGACGTCGGCGGGCCGCACGCCGAGGCGCTCGGCGCAGATCTCGTACGCGCGCGGGTCGGGCTTGGCGACGCCGATGCGGCACGAGTAGGTCAGCGCGTCGAAACGTTCCAGCCAGGACGCGTGCCGGGCCTCGAAGCGCGGCACCAGGTCGGTGATGATGTTGGAGAGCAGCCCGAGCGTCCTGCCCCGGTCCGCCAGCTCGTTGACGAGGGCCACCATGCGGTCGTCGACGTCCGTCCAGCTCTCCAGGTCGGCCTCGATCAGCGCGGGGACGTCGGGGAACGCGGCGCCGAGCCGGTCCGCGACGTCCGCCCAGTAGGCCGCGCTCTCCCGCCCGGCGTCGTAGGCGGGACGGCAGGACCAGTAGGCGTCCCAGAACGGGGCGCCGGAGATCCCGGCCAGCTCCTCGATCCGCCGCACCGACTCCGGGGTCTGGGTGCGGGCGATCACTCCGTACAGGTCGAAAACGATCACATCGGGCATGCCCCGACCCTATGCACGGCGGACGACTCCGACGACCGCGAGCAAGCGCTTGAGCCAGGACGTACCCTGCATGTCGACGCGTCATTGAGCAAGCGGTTGGGCGAGACGGCATAATGAGGGGGTGACGACCACGAGCGCGAACTCAGGCCGGCCCGGGACCCGCGGCGCGGGCGAGGGCGGCGGCCGCCGCCGCGGCAAGGGCACGCCCGCCCTGGCCTCGGAGCGGCGCGAGCACCTGGTCAAGCTCGCGGCCGAACTCTTCGCGGAGAAGGGCTTCCAGGCCACGACGGTGCGCAACATCGCCGAAGAGGCGGGGATCCTCTCGGGCAGCCTGTACCACCACTTCGACTCCAAGGAGTCGATCGTCGACGAGATCCTCGCGGGGTTCTTCAACGAGATCATGGCGGCCTACCAGGGCGTGATCGACGAGGGGAAGAACCCGCGCGACACGATCGCGGACCTCGTCCGCATCGCGTTCGGCACGCTGGAGCCGCACCGGGCCGCGATCACGGTGATGCAGAACGACTGGAACTACCTCAAGGGCATGGACCGGTTCGCCTACCTGTCCAAGTCCGAGGACGAGGTCGAGAAGATGTGGGTGGACACCATCAAGGCCGGCCAGGCCGGCGGGCTGTTCCGCGACGACATCGACCCCAAGCTGACCTACCGCATGATCCGCGACACGGTCTGGGTGGCGGTCCGCTGGTTCCGGCCGGGCGGCCGCCTCAACGCGCAGGGCCTCGCCGACCACTACCTCAAGGTCATGTTCGACGGCATCAATACTCACTGATCCACGCGTCGTGGAGGTCGCGTTTCTGGGGTCGGTGGACGTGCCGCGGGGTCGTCCTCACGGCGCATGGGGCCCGACATGCTCGCGAGGCCGGACGCGGGCTGCGAGCGCGCCCGCGACGGCCTCACGATCATGCTCTGACCCGGGATCGGGCCGGCCCGGCTAGCCCGAGACCGGGAGGCGGGGGCGCGGCGCCTCGTGCTCGGCGCGGCCGGGCATGAGCCTGGCCAGCGGCCCGGGGAGCCACCAGTTGGCCTCGCCGAACAGCTCCATCAGCGCGGGGACGAGCACCATCCGCACGATCGTCGCGTCGATCAGGATGGCGACGCCGAGGCCGAGGCCGATCTGCTTGACGGCGATGTCGGCGCCGAGCAGCACCGACAGGAACACCATCACCATGATCGCGGCGGCCGCGGTGATCACGCGGGCGGTGCGGGACAGGCCCTGCGCGACGGCCTCGCGGGTCGCGACCCCGGACCGGTGCACCTCGCGGATCCGGGAGACCAGGAACACCTCGTAGTCCATCGACAGCCCGAACAGGATCGGGAACATCATCAGCGGCACCCACGTCGTCACCGGCATGTCCGTGGGGAAGCCGAGCGCGCGGCCCGCCCAGCCCCACTGGACGACGGCCGTCAGCACGCCGTACGCCGCCGCGATCGACAGCAGGTTCATGAGCGCGGCCTGGAGCGCCACGGTGACCGAGCGGACGAGCGCGACCAGCAGCAGCAGCGACAGGCCGACGACCACCGCGATCAGCCACGGGAGGCGGGTGCTGACGCTGTCGGCGAAGTCGATCGCCGCCGCGTTCGGGCCGCCCACGTACGCCTTCATGCCGGTCCCGGCGATGGCGCCGGGGATGACCTTGTCGCGCAGGGTGTGGACGAGCCGCGGCGTGGCCTCGTCCTGCGCGCCGGTCTTCGGGAAGGCGATCAGCATCGAGGCGGCGCCGTCGCGGCTGGTGCGCGGCGGCTGAACGGCGGCGACGCCGGGCGTCGAGCGGACGGCGTCGGCGACCGGCCGCGCGTCCCCGCCCTGGGTGACGATCACCAGCGGCGCCGAGGTGCCCGGCCCGAAGCCCTCCGAGAGGATCTTGTTCGAGGCGTACGCGCTGGTGTCGTGCGGCTGGGTGCTGGAGTCGGGCAGGCTCAGCCGCATCGACAGGGCGGGCGCGGCGAGCACCAGCAGCACCGCGGTCGCGCACAGCCCCGCGAGGGCGGGACGGCGCTGGACGGTCCGCGCCCAGCGCTCGGCGAGCGGGCGGCGGGCCCGGCCGAGGCCCGGGACGCGGAACCGGTCGATGGCGTGCCCGGTGAAGCCGAGCAGGGCGGGCAGCAGGGTCACGGCGGCGAGCATCGTCATCAGCACCGCGAGCCCGGCCGCGACGGCGACGCCGTTGAGCAGCTTCTGCTGCATGACGAACAGGCCCATCAGCGCGATCACCACGGTGGTGCCGGCGAACAGCACGGCCCGTCCCGCCGTGGTGAGGGAGATGACCGTCGCCTCCTCGGGGTCGCTGCCGGCGTGCAGTTCCTCCCGGTAGCGGGTGACGATGAACAGCGCGTAGTCGATGCCGACGCCGAGCCCGATGAGCGCCGCCACGATCGGGCTGAACGACGGCGCGGGCAGCAGGTGCCCGAGCAGCGCGATGAGCCCGAGGCCGGAGCCGATGCCGAGCAGCGCGGTCACGATGGGCAGCCCCATCGCCAGCAGCGACCCGAACGCGATCAGCAGGATGACGACGGCGGCGAGCACGCCGATCCCCTCGGCCGAGCCCCCGCCCGGCGTCTCGGCGGTGTCCACCGCCGCCCCGCCGAACTCCAGCCGGACGGGCCCGGAGCTGGTGCGCACGTCGTCCAGAAGCCGTTTCACGTCGGCCACGGGCATGTCGTTGGCGATGACGTCGAGGTCGGCGGTGGCGAACGCCGTCCGACCGTCCGGGGAGATCTGGCCGGGCGCGTCGTACGGCGAGGCCACCGACGACACGTGCGGGGTCTTGGCGAGCCGGTCGACGGCCTGCTCCACCTTGGCCCGGGCCTCCGGCGACCGCACCCCGCCGCCGGCGCGGACGGCGAGGGTGATGCTGTCGCCGCTCTGCTTGGGGAAATGATCCTTCAGCAGGTCCTCCGCCTTCGCCGAGCCCGAGCCGCCGCCGGAGAAGTCGTTCAGCGGGTCCGCCGCGAAGCCGAACCCGAGCACCAGCACGGCGATCGTGCCGGCGATCCAGGCGGAGACGGTCAGACGCCGTCTCCGATAACAGAGCCGGGCGAGCCTGGCCAGTCTCATAGGTGCCACCTTTGCGGACGCGTTTCGCTCACGGAGATCTTCCTTCCCCGTCAGCCTGACGCTGGATGCCGCGCGGGGAATCCGGCGGACGGCGTCAATCGCCCGGTCCCGTACTTCCGTCGGAGTACGCCCGGCGCGGTATCCCACGGTCCGGCGCCCCCAAGCCCCATAGTGTGCTTAGTCACAATTTGCCGAGTAGGGGTGACGCTTTGGTCCGTGGGGACGCTGTTACCGGAGAGATCTACGGGGGGAGGCGGCATGACGGCTCAACGGGGCGCCGCCGGTCGTGAGGAACCCACGCCCGCGGCCTTGCGGGCCGCCACCGCGCGAAGCATGCAGGAGCAGTTCCCGGGAGTGCGCGTCTGGTACGGCGAGTCCACCGGGTCCTGGTGGGCCCTGGTCCCCTCGCGGGAGGGCCCGGCGCTGCTGGAGGCGCCGACGTCCCAGGAGCTCCGCGAGCAGATCATGAGCGCCCGGACCCGGGGATGACCAGGCCCGCCTCGTACGCGAGCACGACCAGCCGGACCCTGTCGCGGACCCCCAGCTTGCCCATGGCCCGGCTGACGTGCGTCTTGGCGGTCAGGGGGCTTACCGCCAGCTCGTCGGCGATCTCGTCGTTGGACAGCCCCCGCCCCACCAACCGCACCACCTCGCGCTCCCGGTCGGTGAGCGCGCCGAGCAGCTCCGGCGCCGCGGGCGCCGGCTCGGCACGCCGCGCGACGAACCCCTCGATGACCGCGCGCGTCACGGCGGGGGCCAGCAGTGACTCGCCGCCCGCGACCACCCGCAGCGCCCGCAGCAGGTCGACGGGCTCGATGTCCTTCACCAGGAACCCGGCGGCTCCCGCGCGCAGCGCCCGGTAGACGTTCTCGTCCTCGGCGTACGTGGTGAGGATCACGACCCGCACGCCGGCGAGCGCCGGGTCGGCGGCGATCCGGCGGGTCGCGGTCAGCCCGTCGATCTCGGGCATCCGCAGGTCCATGAGCACCACGTCCGGGCGCAGCTCGCGGGCCAGCGCAATCGCCGTGCCGCCGTGCTCGGCCTCGCCGACCACCTCGATGTCGTCCGCGGACCGCAGCAGCATCCGGAACCCGGCGCGCACCAGCGACTGGTCGTCGGCGAGCACGACCCGGATCACGACGCGCCCTCCGGCACGTCCGCGCGCCTCCCGCTGGGACCGCCTCCGGACGGACCGTTCCCAGGCGAGGGGTTCGCGGGCAGGCGGGCCGTGACCCGGAAGCCACCGGACGGGCCGGGTCCCGCGGAGAACGCGCCGCCGATGGCCAGAGCGCGTTCCCGCATGCCGTTCAGACCGTGTCCCTGCCCTTGCCCGTGTTCCCCGGGACCGGGGCCGCCGTTGTTGACGATCTCCAGGTCGAGCCCGTCGCCGGTGTAGGCCATCCACACACGGACGCGGACGTCCGGCTCCGCGTGCCGCAGGACGTTCGTCAGCGACTCCTGGAGGATCCGGTAGGCGGCGTGGTCGGCGGGCGGGGCGAGCGCCGTCGCCGTGCCGGTGACCTGGAGGTCCACCGGGACCCCGGCCGCCCGGACGGCCTCCAGCAGCGCGTCGAGCCGGTCGAGCCCGGCAGGCCCTCGGTCCCCCGCGTCCGCCCCGGACCGAAGGACGCCCAGCGTCGCGCGCATCTCCTTGAGCGCCTGCTTGCTGGTCTCCCGGATCGCGGCCAGCGCCGGGCGGGCCCCCTCGTCCCGGTCGTCCAGGATGTGCAGGGCGCTGCCCGCCTGCACCGCGATCGTGGCCATGCTGTGCGCGACGGTGTCGTGCAGCTCCCGCGCGATGCGGACGCGGTCCTCGGCGACCCGCCGGGCCGCCTCCAGCTCGCGCTCCTCCGCGGCGAGCCGCAGCCGCTCGCGCGTCTCGGCGGCCAGCGCCCGCCGGTTCCGCACGACCTCCGCGAGGAGCATCACGGTCACGGCGAACGCCGCGTGCGTGAGGAAGGCGGCCATCGTCGCCAGCGGATCGCTCGCCTCCCGGATGACCATCACGTAGCCGACCGAGAAGAAGCCGACGCAGACCGCGACCGCCCAGCGCGCGTGGCCCGCGTAGACCGTCGAGTAGAACGGGAGGGCGAGCGCCGCCGTCGGCGGGATCCCCGGGTAGTCCAGCTCGTAGTAGACGAACAGTCCCGCGCTCGCCAGCACCAGCGCCATGATCGGGCGCACCCGGTGCAGGAACAGCGGAAGGGTCATGGCCACGCCGATCGCGTACGCGCGGGCGTCGGGCGGACGCGAGTACTCCTCGTCCGAGGTGTGGATCATGATCGCGACGATGATCCCGACCGTCAGGGTGAGGCCGGCGTCCAGCACGCGGCCGCGCGCCCGCAGCGCGCGGCGGATCGTGGCGGCCCTGGTGGAGTTCACGGCGCCACGGTACGCCGCGGTCGCCGTTCTCAGGCCGCGGTGAGGATCGCGGCGCTGCCGTAGCCGCCGCCGAAGCCGGTGCACAGCGCGACACCCGCGTCCCTGACCTGGCACGTTCCGGTGCCGCGGAGCTGCCGGACGGCCTCGGCGACATTGTTCAGCCCGTGCACGTAGCCCTCCGACAGCAGGCCGCCGTGCGGATTGACGGGGAAGCGCCCGTTCCACGCGATCTCCTGGGCGCGCAGGATCACGGGAAGGTCGGCGCGCGGCACCAGCCCGAAGTCCTCCAACTGGCGCGGGACCAGCCAGCTGTAGGCGTCGTAGAGGAGGGCGACGTCGATGTGCCCGGGCCTCATCCCGGCCGCCGTGAAGAGGGGCTCGGCCACGTAGGACGAGAAGATCCGCGTCACGTCCCCGGCCTTGTCCATCCCGGACGCGCCGGGCCCGCCGCCGCGCACGACCGCGTGGATCCGCGGCGCGTCCGGCGCCCGCCCGGCGGAGGTGACGACGAGCGCGCAGGCACCGTCGGTCTCCTGGCAGCAGTCGAGCCGCCGCATCGGGGAGGCGACCATCGGGCCGGCGAGATAGGCGGGCAGGTCGAGGCGCTCTCCGCGTAGAGCGCGCGGATTGCGGAACGCGTGCGCGCGCGACTGCGCGACGACCGCGTAGGTGTGCTCTTCGGAGAGGCGCGTGTCGTGCAGGTAGCGCTGCCCGGCCATGGCGAACTGGTGGACGGGACCCGCCAGCCCGTACGGGTGGGTGAACTGCTCCTCGGTGCCCTCGCCCAGCTTGAGGCCGAGCGCGTTCATCCGCTTGCCGGAGCGGCCGTTGAGCGCCCGGTAGACCAGGACGGTCTCGGCCACACCGGCGTCCACGAGCATCGCGGCGTCGGCGAGGATCGACGCGCTCTGCGTCCCGCCGCCGTAGATCTCGTTGTGCCAGCCGATCTCGCGCAGCCCCAGCTCCCGGGCCAGGTAGAGGACGGGCGCGGAGTCGTTCAGGTGGTAGGAGAGGATCGCGTCCGGCCGCTCGACGCCCGCGTCGGCGAGGGCCGCGCGGGACGCCTCGGCGGCCAGGCTCAGTTCGGTGCGCCCGGACTCGCGCGACAGGGCCGTCATCCCGACGCCCGCGACCGCCGCCCGCCCCGAGAACCCCTGCCT
>NZ_SMKU01000393.1 GCF_004349215.1 Actinomadura rubrisoli
GGTAGGAGGGGGTCGGGTTCCATGGCGCGGGTGAACTCGGTGGCCAGTTCCACCGCCATGGTCAGCTGCTGCGGGACGGTGAGGGCGGTCCCGTCCTGGAGTCGGCGCAGGCGCGGCTCGGCCACGGCGGAGAGCCGCCGGTAACGGTCGGCGATCTCGTCCTGCGGCCACAGGGTGCGGGCGAGTGCGGTGGGGGCGCGCTCGTCGCCCTGGCGCAGGTCGTTGGTGGTCAGGAAGGTGAGGTGGTGGAGAATACCGAGGCGGTGGGCGTGGTCTTGGACGTAGGGTTCCCAGGGGTTGGCGCTGACGTAGAGGCCGCCTTGGATGGGGGCGCCGCCGAGGCGGGTGAGCGCGGTGCGCAGTGTGTCGCGTGCGGTGCGGGTGCTTTCGGGTACGGCGAAGGCGACCAGGTGCCAGGCGCCGGCCCAGGGGGCGAGGCCGGCGTCCTGCCGGAAGGCGTGTGCGACGAATTCGACGTCGGGTCCAAGGGTGGCCTCAGTAGTCTTGGTGGATCGCAGTAGTGCTTTGCGGCCTCGGCCTTGCTGGGTGAAGCGTCCCTCGGCGACCAGCCGCTTGATGCACAGCCGTACCTGCTGGTCGGTCATGCCGAGTTGCGGGGCGGTGGCGTAGAGCTCGCCGGTGTCGACGGTGTGGTCGGTACGGATCAGCGCTTCGACGAGCATCCGGGTGGGGACCTGGACCGGCGGTACCGACGCGCTCGGTGAATCGTTCGTCGTCATGACGTGGCAGCCCTTTCGGATGCGGCGAGTGCGCGACGCATTGTGGTGACCGAGCCGAACCCCAGCAGGTCGCGCAGATAGGGCGTGTGCTCGGTGCGCACTGGACGGTAGCCATGCCGCTCGTACAGGGCCCTGGCACGGGGATTCACGTCGATCACGTCCAGTCTGATCTCGCGGCAGCCGTGCTCCGCCGCCAGGACGACCACCTCCTTCAGCAGAAGGCTGCCGACGCCCTTTCCCCGGGCCTCGGCGGATACGGCGAGACCGTCCATCACCAGTTGCCCGGGGGCGGGGGTGCGCGTGAAGAGGGCGAGCAGGGCCAATCGCCAGAGACCTGCGATCTTTCCGTAGGCGCGCAGGACGTCACCGGCCGTTCCGCCGACCAGGGTCCGCCCCGCGAGCTGATAGCCGGCGACGCCGATGAGCCGTCCGCCGCGCAGGGCGCAGATGGCCCGGTCGTGCTGAAGGTGGACGGCGATGAAGGGCACGGCCTTCTCCGGCGGGCCGAGCGCGGGGGCGAGCTTGCGTCCGAACGCCTCCCAGTAGAGACGCGCAGCCCGCTCCTCGGAGCCGGACGGCAGGCCGCGCCGCACTGTGACGGTCTCACTCGTGATCGAGTCGCTCATACCTCTAGTGTTACACAAGAACTATCGTTGTAGATACGATCGTTCAGAACACGTAACTGGAGGAGTGGCTGCCTTGGACCGCAAACGCGTCTTTCCCGGGGCACGTGGCGCGTCGTCCTCTGCGTCGCCCAGCAGGACGGCCTTCCTCGTCACCGCCCCCGGCGGATTGTGGTAAGGCAGCATAACTAGGACGCACGACCAGGTACTGGGTGCCTGGATCGCGCTCACGGCGACCGCTGCGACGACTGTCTCCGGCGTCGCACTGGCCGCCGTACGCAGCACCACGACTGCGGCATTGGGTCTCGCGCCGGGAGGCGCCATCATGGTCACAGCGGCGTCGCTCCTAGCACGAGCCCGAAGCCGCCGCCGCAAACCACTACAGCGATGCGACGAACTCCAGAGAGGCGCCGTCTAAGGTCTCATGGCAAGCCATCCAAGCCAGCGACCTGCACACCCGCGGCCCAAAGAGCCTTCTCATGGCACCGGTGCGCCAAGACAGCGAGAATTGGCTTCAGGGCAACAACATCGCGAAAGGGGAACCCTGTGCTCGGCGGGCATCAGCGGGCGTCTACAGGAGGTGGGGGCCGACCCTCCGATAGGCAGCCGAAGAGTTCTCTGGCCGTTTCCTTCCTGAAGATGCTGGCGTCCCTCCCTTTCGCCCTGCTGGGTGTCCTCATGGTGGGCTGGGGCTGGTCCATGCTCGGCGACGCCTCGGTTCTTTCCGAGAGCGGACGGTCCACCACGGGGGTGGTGGTCTCCAGGGAACTGGTCAGAGCGGGCATGGGCACGACCCCGAAGATCGACGTCAGCTTCACGGCCTTCGACGGAACCCGGCATGTGGTGCGGTACACGGGCGATGAGCGGGTGGGCGCCCACATCAAGGTTCTCTACGATCCAGCCAACCCGGATAGATCCAGTATAGAAACGACCAGGTCACAAAGGGGCCTCGCGGTCTTCATCATCGTCTGCGGCGTGATCTTCGCGGTGGGAACGCCGTGCTTGTTCGCCTGGGGCGCCGTGGCGGAAGCCCGACTTCGCAGAAGCAGCGGCACGTCCCGCTGAAATCGGTGAAGCAGCCAGATTCCCCCATTGCCGGACAACCGCCGACCTCCACCGGGGCCGACCCGCCCCGTTCCTGGAGGCGATCACCGAGAGAACCGGCCCCCAGATGGACGACGTGGGGCAATGCGCCTGGGCGCGCGGCTCCCGCACACGCCGGGAACGGATCCGTCACACATCAACCGGACCGGCGTACCAGGGCAGGGTTCAGCGCGGAGGGCTCGGGTGTTGGGGGCGGCTTCTCTTAGCGGCGACGTGGGCAGAGGCAGAACGGGTGGCCGGCAGGGTCGGTCATGACGCGCCACCGTTCCGGGTTCGGTTGGAAGTCCGGCTTCGCACCGCCCAGTTCCAGTACGGCGCGCTCGGCCTCGTCCAGGTCGTCGACGTCGAAGTCCAGGTGGAACTGCTGGGGCCGGTCGCCTTGCGGCCAGGTCGGCGGCCGGTAGCCGGGAACGCGCAGGAAGATGATCTGTGGCCCACCCGGCAGCACGATCGCGGACGCCTCCGGGTTGTCATGGGTCATCTCCCCGCCCGTCAGCGCGGAGTAGAAGGCGGCGAGCGCCGGTGGCTCGGTGCAGTCGAGACTGACGGCGGACAACTCCGCGATAGCGGACGGCATGGGCCGGCTCCTTTGAAGCTTGGGGTTGACCGGTACAGACTGCCAGTGCGCGTATGCGACCTCCGACCCGTCCTCCCAGAACGCCGCACCGCAGCGAATTTCGGGAGTGAAGACACCGTCTGGCGCTCGTGCGATCGGCGGCGCCCCCGCCGCCCGCAGGCAGTCAAGCTTTCCCTGGCCGACAAGGCTCCGACACGACCGACGTGGCAGGACTCCGGCACACTACGGCAGCCCTTCCAGGTTGGGGCGGACGCTCTCGGGGCCCGGCCGACCAAGGGTGTTCTCTCAGATGCCGGTGCCGTGGGCCAGGGTGGAAGATAGGCGCTCGGCGCGCAGCCGTTCAAGTCGATAAGCGCCACCGGGTTGAGGACCGGTTGGTAGTGCGTGGGTCGTGTATACGAGCGTTCCGTCTCGGACTGTCCCAGAATTGGCAACAAGATTTGCCATGGCCAAGCCGACGGGTGCACGCTCCTCGCCATGAGCTCACACAGCGATTCCGGGCACGGACACACCGACATCGACTGGGAGGTCATGGCTGCCCAGTTGGAGACCAGCGGCGAACTGCAGCTCCCGGTCCTCCGCCAGACGGCGGCACGCCTGCGGGAGTTGATCGGCCCGGAGAAGGACGTCCGGCGCATCCTCGACATCGGCAGCGGGCCGGGCGTGATGACCTGCGTGTTCGCGGAGGTCTTCCCGGACGCCGAGACGGTGGCCGTGGACGGCACACCCGGGTTGCTGGACCGCGCCTTGGCCCGCGCCGAGCGCCTTGGCCTCGGCGGCAGGGTGGTCGGCAGGCACGCAGAGCTGCCCGAGGGCCTGGACGGCGGCGAGCACGCGGGAGGCGGCATCGGCACGGCCGATCTGGTCTGGAGCAGCAAGGCCGTGCACCACCTCGGCGATCAGCAAGGGGCGCTGAACCTGCTCGCCGGTGTGCTGAGGCCCGGCGGGCTACTCGCCGTAGCGGAGGGCGGCCTGCCGATGCGGTTCCTTCCGCGCGACATCGGCATCGGCAAACCGGGACTCCAGGCGCGGCTCGACGTCGTCCAGGAGCACTGGTTCGAAAACATGCGAGCCGAGCTGCCCGGCAGCGCCACCGTGGTCGAGGACTGGTCCGCGATGCTCAGCCGCGCCGGGCTCATCGGCGTCGGCAGCTTCGCCTCCCTCCTCGACCTGCCGGCGCCTCTGGACGAGACGGGCCGCTCCTTCCTGCACGCCTTTCTGGCCCGGCTGCAAGAGACGGCGAGCCAATCGCTGGACGTGGAGGACCGCAAGACGCTCGACATGCTGCTCGATCCCGAGGCACCTGAGGGCATCCTGCGGCGGCCGGACGCGTTCGTCCTCTCCGCCACGACAGTCTTCACGGGCATTCGCCCGGCTCGGTGACCGCACCGGACATGCCCGCCGTCACCTGATGACCGGGCTCCGAGGCATGGAGGACCGGGGCGTTGGTGCCGGTCGAGTCGTCGATGAAGAACGCCAACGCCAGGCACCGGTTGACGCGGTCATTGAGGCGATCGGCGCTGGCATCGGGGGAGTAGGGCCACGCTCCCGGACATGCTCGTGTCTCCGGAGTACCGCGCGTCGGACGTGCAGAGCAAGGCCCTCGATGTCCGGGAGAACGACGCGGCGCGCCGGACGCCCGTTCGCACGGCATCCACATCAAACCTGATGGGCCGCCGCTTCTTCCAACCCTCCGGACCGGTCACTCACCCGAACCGCAGAGCGGCTGTTCCGTGACGGCCGGGAGGGTGTCCGCCCGGGCACGGCCAGGCCGCCTCAGACACAGCCCGACTGAGCCAAGTTATTCCTTGACGCGAATATTCGCTGTGGTGAATAATCGTGGGCATGGACGCACTCCTCGCCGCACTGGCCGACCCGGCCCGATGGCGGCTCGTGACACTGTTGGCCGAGCGGCCGCGCTCGGTCGGCGTCCTCGCCCAGCTCGCCGGAGCGCGCCAGCCGCAGACGACCAAGCATCTGCAGACATTGGAACGCGCCGGCGTCGTCACCTCGCAGCGCACCGGCCAGCGCCGCATCTACGCGCTCCGGTCCGCTCCCTTGCGGGACCTTGCGGCGGTGCTCAGCCGGCTCGCCGACACAGCGGACGAGGTCAGTGGCGCGCGCGAGACTTACGACCGCTACGGGCTCAGCCTGGACGCAGAGCGACTCGCCGCGCAGGAGGCCGGGTGGGCCGACGGCCGCTCCTTCAGGTTCCTCCGGTCACTGGCGGGAGACCCCGAGCTGGTCTGGCGCCATCTCACCGATACCTCCCTGCTCGCCCGCTGGTGGACGCCCGACGACCTGCGCGTCTCCGAGCTCGTCTTCGAGGCGCGACCGGGCGGACGGGTCGTCCTGGAGTACCGCGATGCCGAGGACGCCGACGGCTCCGACCGGGTCGCCGGGCGCGCAGAGGGCGTCGTCAATGATGTACGCCCTGGTGAGCGCCTCGCCTACCGGTCCTCCCCGGTGCTTCCCGACGGCAGCCTCGCCTTCACGACTCACGTCGACCTCGCCCTCCGGCCCACGGACACCGGCACCGATCTTGACGTTCACGTCCGGATCACCGATAGCACTGTCGACTCCGCCGACTTCATCGCAGGCATCGAGATCGGCTTCGGCCAGAGCCTGGACAAGCTCGCGGCGACCCTCGCCGCAGACCCGCACGACACCGATACAAGGAGCACGCAATGACCGCCTCGACCGGCCGCAACGTGACCGCGAACCTGAGCCTCACCCTCGACGGGCGCTACAACGGCCCCGGCGGACCCGGTGATTTCGGCGCATTCGCCCCGTATGTGACCAGCGATGTCGCCCGAGACCACATGACCCGCATGTGGGACGGCGCGACGACGGCGCTGCTCGGCCGCATCAACGCCGAGGGATTCATGGGCTACTGGCCGTCGGTCGCCGGGGACGAGAACGCCGACCCACGTGACCGCGCCTACGCCAAGTGGCTGGTCGACGCGGAAAAGGTCGTCCTCTCCACCACCTTGACCGAAGCGCCGTGGGAACGCACCCGCGTGGTGAACGCCCCTGCGGCGGACGTCGTCACCGACCTCAAGGCCGCTGGTGAAGGCGACATCCTCGTCAACAGCAGCGCCAGCGTCATCAAGCCGCTCCTGGCCGCGGACCTGCTCGACCGGCTCTATCTCATGATCTTTCCCGAAATCGCCGGAGGTGGACAGCGACTGTTCGACGACGGCCTGCCCGCTACCAAGTGGACGCTCACCCATCAGGAGACCGGCGCGCTGGGCGAAATGGCCATGGTCTACGACCGAGCCCGCTGAGCCAGCCGATCAGCGAGGCAGCCCCAGCTCGAAACCCCGATGGCTGCGTCGCGGCGGCTGCGCCGAGCCTGCCGTGGCACAACCTTGGACGGGACCGCTGGGGCCCCACTCGCTGGAATCCTGGACGAACTCGTCGGCGAGCCTGCGCGGCCCGGCGGCCAACGCCGCCGATGGGCCGAGCGCATCGACCACCGCCATGACCGTCCCTGCAAGCCGGCGGCCGCCCCGACGGCCATGTCTGCCCCGTTCGCCTACGTCGTGTCAGGCAGTGGTTTCGGCCGGATGGCTGGTTTCGGCGCGGCGTTTGCGCGGGGTGGCGGTGCGGGACGGCTGGGCGCGCATGTGGTCGCGGACGCGGGTCATGATGAGCCCGGCCTTCTCCAGCGGGCCGGCCTGGTAGGTCGAGCCGCTGCGGCTGTAGACGACCGCCGTCGGCCAGCTCGGTCATGGTCAGCGAACCGTACGCGTGGTAAAGGCGCCAAGAGCTGGAACTGCACATATTTGATGCCTCCCTCAGCCTGTAGCTGCTGTTCGACCTGGTACCGCAGCAGGCTGACGGCTTCCGTGAGCGACGTCCTGGTCCACGAGGACACTGACCGGGTGCCGGGCAGGTGGTGGCCAGCACCTCGTTCAACCCGGTGGACGCCGCGATCCGAGCCGGGTTCCTGCGGGACGTGTTCCCGCTGACCTTCCCGCACGTTCCGAATGTCGACCTTCCCGGCGTCATCGCCGAGGTCGGCGACGGGTTGACCGGCCGTGGACGGCCGGGAACGCGGTGGTGGCGTTCTAGCCGATGACGGGGCCTGGCGCGTCCGCCGAATACGTCACCGCGCCCGCCGAGACGCCGGCGACCTGAAGATCGAGGTCGCGCAGCGGCGGCCACTGACCGACCTGGCCGCCGTCCACGACAAGGCCGCCGGACGTCCGGCCTGACCCTCCGACGCGACGACTTCGAGATCACCAAGGGGGAGCCCGCCGAGGCCGCCGCACTGCGTGGCAACCTGATCGTCGGACCATCCCGCTGAACGACCTCATTTCGCCGTCCGTCCAACTCAGCCATCCGGCCGATCGCCACCGCCGTCGCGCGCGCAACACCGTGCGGGACGGCGCCATCCCTAAGGAATCGTCATGAGCCTGCCGCTGCTGTTCGGCGCCAACATCGACCCCATCTGGAAGGACGCCGAGGCGCCGTTGCGCCAAGCCCTGGCCGCCGAGAATCTGGGCCTGGACCTGATCACCATCCAGGACCACCCCTATCAGGCTGCCTTCCACGACACCTGGACCCTGCTGACCTACCTGGCCGCCCGCACCGAACGCATCACCTTCGTCCCCACCGTCGCCAGCCTCCCGCTACGCCCGCCCGCCATGCTGGCCAAGTCCGCCGCCAGCCTGCACCTGCTCACCGGCGGACGCCTCCAGCTCGGCCTGGGCGCCGGCGCGTTCTGGGACGCCATCGTCGCCATGGGCGGCCCGCGCCGCACTCCCGGGCAAGCCGTCGACGCCCTCACCGAAGCCATCGACGTCATCCGTGCCATGTGGAGCGGCGAGCGCGCTGTCCGCACCAACGGCACCACCTACCGGCTCGCCGGCGTCCACCCCGGCCCGGCCCCCGGC
>NZ_SMKU01000394.1 GCF_004349215.1 Actinomadura rubrisoli
GGCGGTGCCTGCGGCTGCGGCGGGGCGGGCGGAGGCGGTGGTGCCGCCTGACCCGGCTCGTCGACCGAGATGCCGAAGTCCGCTGCCAGCCCCCCGAGGCCTGAATCGTACCCCTGCCCGATGGCGCGGAACTTCCACGCGCCCTGGCGCCGGTAGAGCTCACCGAGCACGAACGCGGTCTCGCTGGTGGCGCCCTCGCTGTCGAACCGGGCGACCTCCGTTCCGGCCGCCGCGTCCACCACGCGCACGTACAGGCCCTGGAACTGACCGAACGTTCCCCCGTCCGACGACGCCGCGATCACGATTTTCTCGATATCGGGCTCGACACGGTTCAGATCGACCGACAGCACGTCCAGCACGGTCGGGCCCTGCTGCTTGCCGTCGTGCCGAACGGAGCCAGAGCCGTGCGTCGGCTGGTTGTAGAAGACGAAGTCGTCGTCGGAGCGCACTCGGCCCGTCCCGGCGAGCAGGAGCGCGGACGCATCCGCGTCGGGCACGCCCGGCCCGCCCTGCCAGCCAAGCTCGACCCGGACGGAGGGAACCGGCACCGCGGTGTTGGCGCCCTTCTGCATGGACATGAACGCTCCTCATTCGTCGGCCGACGTCACCAACCTACGGGCAGTCGCGCGGCCTCGCGACCTGCCACGAGGGGAGGACGGACGGCAGCGCCGCGGAGTTCCTGCACCGTGCCGCGTCACACCCCCGCACCCTGCGTCGTCTCCCTGGCGAACGAGAGGAGGCTTCAGTGCCAAAGGAACGGGCCCTGCAACCGAGCACGCTTGTCTTCGCGCTAGGGACCTTCGCCGCAGGGACAGACGCGTTCATCATCGCCGCGTTCCTGCCGAAGATGGCCCAGGACCTGGGGGCGAGCGAAGCAGCGACCGGTCAATCGGTGACCGCGTTCTCCATCGCGTACGCGCTGCTCTGTCCCGTCCTTGCCACCCTCACCGCGCGCGTGCCGCGCCGTACGCTCCTGATATCTGGGCTGGCGGTGCTGATGGCCGGCAACGTCCTCGCCGCCTTCTCCCCCAACCTGACGTTCCTCATGGTCGCCCGGGTCCTCGCCGCTGCGGGTGCCGCGGCCTACACGCCCAGCTCGTTCGCCGTCGCGGCGGGTCTGGTGAGACCGGAGTACCGCGGACGGGCCCTCTCGGTCGTGATCGGTGGACTCACCATCGCCACCGCGGTCGGCGTGCCCCTCGGCGCGCTGATGAGCCGGTCGTTCGGCTGGCGCACGGCGCTGATCATGGTCGCGGTCCTCTGCGCCATCGCGTGCGCGGGCGTCCGCGTGGTCATGCCGCGCATGCCGGGCGCGGAGCCGGTGCCGCTGCGGCGCCGCCTGGCCCCGCTCCGCCGCTGGGACGCACTTCAGGTGCTCACTCTGACGATTCTCGGCATGGGCGGCAGCTACACGGTGTACTCGTACGCGGCGACGGCTCTCGAACCCACGGGCGTGGGTTCCGAGTGGATCGGTCTGATGATGTTCCTGTACGGAGCGGGTGCCGTCCTGGGCAACTTCGCCAGCGGCACGGGGACGGACCGTTACGGGCCACGCGCAATCCTGACGGCGGGATACACCGTCCAGGTCGTGGCGCTCGGGCTGCTCGGTGTCCTCGCCGTCCTCCGCCCGTCCGCAGGCCCGGCCACGCTCGTCGGCGCGGGAACGCTCGTCCTGCTCTGGGGTGGAGCCACCTGGACCCAGACGCCCCCTCAGAACAACCGGCTCATCCAGCGCTTCGGTCCGGCTGACGCGCCGCTGGTCGTGTCGCTGAACAGCTCAGCCATCTATGCGGGCATCGCCCTAGGCTCTGGCATAGGCGGCGTCGTGCTCAATGCCCGTCCAGGAGCGGCGGTCTACGGTGCGGCGACGGTCATCGAGGTTCTCGCCCTGCTGCTCTTGCTGCTGACCGCGTCTTCCTTTCACACGGCAAAACAGCACCCGGCCGAGACACCGGCGGAGCCGAGCGTCAAGAAGTAGCGATCGCCTCAACAGGCGGTGCCCCCGGGAGAGGCGCGGGCTCAGGCGTGCGGAGACCGTCCAGGACGATCCGGAGATTGCGATCCCACTGCTCCGGGCCCGCTCGTAGGCCGACCGTGTGGCCAGCGGTGGAGACCGATACGAGCAGGAATGCGATGTCCTGCCAGGTGACGTCCGGACGTACGGCTCCGGCATCCTGGGCCCGCTCTACCAGCAGTCGAATGCGGTCGCGTAGCTCGGCACGGGCGTGGTCGAGGGGGCCGCCGAGTCTTTCATTGAGGTCGCACAGCTCGTTGCGGAGCCGGATGTAGGACGAGGCGAAGCCGCTGAAGCCCGCCCACGGATCAGGGTCGGCGAGCCCCTCGTCCCCCTTGGCGACGATCTCGCCGAGCACCTCGGCGAGCACCGCCTCCAGCAGCACCTCCAGAGTGCTGACACGCCGGTAGAAAGTTCCCACGCCCACCCCGGCCCGGCGGGCGATCTCGTGGGCCGTGACCTCCCCGCCGATCTCCCCCGCAGCCTCGCGTGCCGCCCGCACCAGCCGCTCCAGGTTGCGCCTGGCGTCGGCGCGCGGTCTCCGGCCCGAGCCGTCGTCCAAGATCCGGTCGACGGCGCTCGGCGTGGTGGTCATGATCCGATCGTACCAATAAGCGGACACTTTCATTCCGTTTTAAGTGGACGGGCAGCGTCCGCTTGCGCTAGCCTCGTGAAAGCGGACGCTGAGTGTCCGGTTAGGAGGAATTGTCATGATCGACGAGAAGATCCGAGTGGGCGTCATCGGGGCGAACCCCGACCGGGGCTGGGCGGCGCGAGCCCACATCCCCGCCCTCCGCGCGCTGCCCGGCTACGACGTCACGGCCGTCGGCACCAGCAGAAGGGAGAGCGCCGACGAAGCCGCCCGCCGGTTCGGCGTCCCGCACGCATTCACCGACGCACACGAACTGGCCGCACATCCCGACGTCGATCTGGTCGCGATCACGGTGAAAGTACCGGCGCACCGCGAGCTCGTACGGGCCGTGCTGGACGCGGGCAAGCACGTCTACTGCGAATGGCCCTTGGCGCGCACCACTCACGAGGCTGAAGAACTGACCAAGCTCGTGGAGGACGCCGGGGTCCGGCACGCGATCGGCCTCCAGGCGCGCTTCTCGCCCGCTGTCCAATACGCGCGAGATCTGGTCGCCGACGGATATGTCGGCCAGGTGAGTTCCGTCAACGTCTACTCGGCGCGCGGCAAGGGAGCAGGCGCCCGAATCCCCAGTTGGGCCGCCTACACCCTCGACCAGGCCAACGCCGCCGGGACGCTCGAAGTGGGCGCAGGCCACACGCTCGACGCCATGGCGTACATCACCGGAGCCGTCACCGAACTGTCCGCCGAACTGGCCCTGCTCCACAGTGATTACACCGTCGAGGAGACCGCCGAGACGATCAAGGCCACCAGCCCCGACCAGATCCTTGTCAACGCAGTCCTCACGAACGGCGCGATGGCGTCCGTCCACGTACACGACGCCAAGGGCGCCGGAGGCTGCACTCGGATCGAGATCGCCGGCACAGACGGCGACCTGGCGATCACCTCCAGCGGTCCTGCCGCCGCCCAGGGCGTCCAGATCGGCGCACTCGCCGTGCACGGCAGCCAGGAACCCGGCTCCCAGCTCACAGAACTGCCTGTCCCCGCCCGCTACCTGCGGGTGCCGGAGCACGCGCGCGACGTCGAAGTCGTCAACGTCGCCCAGCTCTACGCGCGGCTCGCCGACGACATCCGCACGGGTGGCCGGAGCACTCCCGGCTTCCACGAGGGCCTGCGTCTCCATCGCCTGCTCGACGCCGTCCGACTCTCGGCCGAGAACGGAAGGCGGCAGACCGTTGCACATGGCTGAGGGCCGGAATCAGGGCACCCGGGCGGTCCACTCCCCCGTCCCGAACTTGTCCGCCACATACTTGTCGGCCAGCCGCAGCTCGTCCTGGCCCAGCCGGTCCCCGACCAGCCCGTACCGTCCCCGGAAGTGCCCGATCATGCGCTCGATGATCTCCTCACGGGGCAGCCCGGTCTGCCGCCGCAGCGGATCGACGCGCTTGTTCGCGCTGGCGATGCCCTTGTCCGACAGCTTCTCCCTGCCGATCCGCAGCACCCGCAGCATCTTGTCCGCGTCGATGTCGTACGCCATGGTCACGTGATGCAGCACGGCACCGGCGGCCAGCCGCTTCTGCGCCGCGCCCGCGATCTTGCCGTTGTCCGAGGTGATGTCGTTCAGCGGCTGGTACCAGGCCTTGATGCCCAGTTCCCCCAACGCCCCCAGCACCCAGTCGTCGAGGAACGCATAGCTCTCGGCGAACGACATGCCCGCCACCAGCGTCTCCGGCGCGTACAGCGAATAGGTGATCGTGTTGCCCGGCTCGACGAACATCGCACCACCGCCACTGATGCGGCGGACCACATCCACCCCGTACCGCGCCGCCGCCTCCGCGTCGACCTCGTTCCGCAGCGACTGGAAGCTACCGATGATCACCGCCGGCGACGCCCACTCCCACACCCGCAGTGTCGGCGGCCGCCGTCCGGCCCCGACCTCTTCCGCGAGAACCTGGTCCAGCGCCATGTGCAGGGCCGGCCCCTGCGGCGCCTCATGGATCAACCGCCACTCATGGTCGCGCCAGTCCGACGCACGCGCGACCGCCCGCCTCACCGCAACTCCTACGGCCTCCGCCGTGAGCCCAAGCATCACCGTCCCTTGCGGCAGCCCCGCCTGGACGCGCGCCCCGATCGCCTTGGCGTCCAATCCCGCGGGCAACCCGTCCAAAGCCGCGTTGATGGCGTCCAACGCCTCATCCGGCTCCATGAAGAAATCGCCGCTGATCCTCGGACCGCGCAGCAGACCGTCCACGACATCCACATCGGCGACCACGAGCTTGCCGCCGGGCACCTTGTACTCACCGTGCATCACGTAGATCCAAACCCCGCCGCCCCGCTCCCGATTCCGCGAACAGCCAGTGCCGTCCCTCTCCGCGAGAACCGCCGACACCACGGCCGACCCGGTGGACACTTCGATCCGAGAGTCCGGTGGATACTTGATCGCGCGAGCGCCTGTGGGCGACCAGGCACAGAGCCTCCTGCGCCAGCCACACCTGCCCGCGCCGCCGCAAGACCCGGCACACCAGCTCGAACCATCCGACCAACGCAGCCGTCACCAACCCGCGGACGTCCACCAGCTCCGACACCAAACACGACACCGTCATCCCGGGCGCAAGCGGCTCAACCGGCCCGGGCCCTCGACGCCCCGCGAGACCCCCTGAATGTCCTGGAGCAGCACGCCGCTGATCCGTTGAAGGCCCGTACCCCGCAGCCAGGCGATCCCGGCCATGCCGTCGTCGATCTTGACGTACAGTGCGATCACGAGGCTGCCCAGAGCGTTCGTCACACAGCGATCTCGGACACCCACTCCCTTACCGGGAGGCGTCCACCCACATCGTGATCACTAGGAATCACTCCTCTAGCATCTCGTAAAGGGAATCGAGCTTGGGGGGACGAGGCATGCCGACACCGGGAAAGCCGGTCCGCGGCTCGTCGACAGGTCGTCCGATCATGGCCGCCCTCGACCTCTTCGGGCGGCGTTGGACGCTGCGCATCATCTGGGAGTTGCACGAGGGGCCGCTGGGCTTCCGCCCCCTCCAGCAGCGCTGTGACGACATGTCGTCCAGCGTCCTGCGCCAGCGCCTTCTCGAACTGATCGACGCCGGTCTCGTCCACCAGACATCCGAGGGCCCTTACGCCCTCACCCCGCTCGGGCAGGACGCTCAGGAGGCACTCCGTCCGCTGTCCAGGTGGTCCGATCGGTGGGCCGCGACGCTCCCCGCTTAACTCCCCCGACCTGAGCACCACCCCTTGTGCTTCTTTTTTAAAAGCACCATCATGCTTCTAAAAACGAAGCAACCAGGAGTGCCCATGGCTCGCATCGCGCCCCTCGAACCGCCGTACACCACAGAGATCGACGAAGCCCTGCGCAAGTGGATGCCACCAGGCGTGGCGCGTGACCCGCTCGTCCTGTTCCGCACGCTGCACCGCAACCCGGAACTGGCCTCACGCATGCGCGTCCTCGGCGCCGGCCTGCTCGGCCACGGCAAGCTGGCTCCGAAGGACCGGGAGATCGTCATCGACCGCACCTGCGCACGCGCCGGCTGCCAGTACGAATGGGGCGTCCACGTAGCGACGTTCGGCGAAACGGTCGCTCTGAACCGCGACCAGATCGACGCAACCGTGTCGGGTGCCCTCGCCCCTTGGTCGCCAAGAGAGCGCGCACTCATCACCGCAGTGGACGAGCTCCACGACTCCGCCCAGATCTCCCGCCCCACCTGGGATGCCCTCGCAGAGCACTACAACGAGGCCCAGCTGATCGAGTTCCTTGTGCTGGCAGGCTGGTACCGGCTGATCAGCCAGCTGATCAATTCACTGGAGATCGAGAACGAACCCTGGGCTCCCTCATTCCCCGAAGAGGAGGACTAACAGCTACCAGGAGTGGCAATCCCCCGGAACCGTGGAGACATCGAGATTGATGGTCATGCCGTTCTCCGCCGCTGTTCGTAGTCGACGGGGCTGAGCCGGTCGGCGGTGGAGTGCCGCCGTTGGGTGTTGTAGTGATCGATCCAGGCCGCGACCGCGCGGCGGGCCTGGGCTCTGGTGGTGAAGGTCTGCTGGGACAGGAGTTCGTTGGGTCTGGTTTCGTGTGAGTGGTTGGTGTTGTGCCGGGATGTGCCGCCGGAGGAGTGTGAAGCGCTTCGGGTTTGTTGGAGGCTCTGGACTGCCCCGGGTTGCGTGGAATTGAATTCTTGGAGCTCATGCCACGGTGGGTGTGTTTTCGAACTGTATCGGGGTGAGTGATGTGCCCCGAGTTACGTGGAGTCACTTTGGTTGACTTGCATGCCTCGACTGAGTTGCGCAACCGCGCGGCGCGGATGGTCTCCGAGGCCTGCGCGGACTACGACACCGAGACCGCCGCGCTTCGGGCGGTCGCGGTCAAGTTGGGCATCAACCCACCCGAGACACTGCGTAACTGGGGCCGCCAGGCCGACGTGGACGCCGGCAAGCGGGCGGGAACCACGCCCCAGGACGCCGCCGAGATCAAGCGGCTGCGCCGCGAGGTCGCCGAGTTGAGGCGGGCGAACGAGATCCTCAAGGCCGCGGCGGGTTTCGTCGCGGCCGGGCTCGCCCGGCCACAGCGGTTCTCATAGCCTTCATCGACGCGTTCAAGAAGGTGTTCGGGGTCGAGCCGATCTGCCGCGTGCCGCGTGCCCCGTGCCGCGCGAGCATGGCGTCAAGATCGCACCGTCCACCTACTACGCCGCCCGCACTCGCCCTCCCTCGCAGCGGACGGTCGGTGATGAGCGGCTCAAGACCGAGATCGCCCGGATCCATGCCGCCAACCACCGCGTGTATGGAGCCCGCAAGGTCTGGCACCACCTGCGCCCTGATGGCCATCAGGTCGCCCGCTGCACGGTGGAGCGCCTGATGCGCGAGCTGGGCCTGCAGGGCGTGCGGCGTGGCCGCCGGGTCCGCACCGCCACGCCCGACGACCGGCACGAGCGGGCCGGTGACCTGCCGGGCCGCGACTTCACCGCACCGGCGCCCAACCGGCGGTGGGTGGCCGACGTCACGCAGGTGGCCGCGTTCGCCAGCATCGTGTACAAGGAGCTCGGCCGTGCTCCCTCCACCATCAGCCGCGAGGTGCGCCGCAACCGCGATCCGCGCACCCGAAGGTCAGACCGTCACGGTGCCTCGCCCTCGCTGGCAAGGGACAGCGAGATTCGGCTTCAATCAGTGCTTTAAGCGGCAGCGACGGAACGAGGTAGATGGACTGACTCTCGCCGGAACATGAACCCGCTTCACCGAGGTCGGCCACCGCCCGCTGGAAGGTGGGGCTGGAACGTGTCCGTAGACCCAGCTAGTCGGGACGGGGGCTGGGTGGAGTTG
>NZ_SMKU01000395.1 GCF_004349215.1 Actinomadura rubrisoli
CCGCCGGGCCGTCCGCCGGGTCCGCGCGGTGGCGGCGGCCCGGACTCGCTGGACGATTCGGTCTCGGCCGGATCGGCGGTCTCGGTGGTCTTGGCGGGTTCCGTGGTCTTGGCGGGTTCGGTGGAGCCTGCGGAACCGGTGGACTCGGCGGATTCCGTGGGCTCGGTGGGGGAGTTCTCGACGGTTTCGGCGTCGGGCCCGGGTTCGGCTTCGTCCCCGGACGGGAGGACGTCGCCGGGGCTCTTGTCGCCGTTCTGAGATATGCCGCCCTCTTGGGCGAATTCGGCGTCTTGTAGGGATTCGTCCGCGCCCGGTTCCGCACCCGGTTCCGCGTCGCCTGAGGTCATCGCCCGCGCCGTGGCCGGTTCCGGGGCCTCCTTCGGCGCCGTGACCTGGTCTTCCCCGGCCTCCGCGGCGACGCCGGAACCGTCCGCCGACGAATCGGCGGCGCCGTCGCGGTCCAGGTCGCCCCGCCCCTTGGGCCTACCGCCCTTCGGACCCTTTTTTCCGTTGCTCACAAGCCCCCCGTGATTATTGCGTTACCGACGATACCTGAGGGCATCCGTGCGTCGGGCAGCTCAATGCACACTCTCCCCATTAAGACGACGACCCATGGGCCCGCCGGGTTGACGTGACGCACGTCGCAGCATCGGGAACGCCGAGCGGCGGGGCCCCCGAAGGGTGCCCCGCCGCTCGTCAGCACGCGCACCGCCGTCCGGCGGCGGCGGTCACTTCATGTTCTTGGCAAGGATGTCCACAACGAACACCAGGGTGTCGGTGCCCTTGATCCCGGCCTGCTGGTTGCCGTTCTTGCCGTAGCCTTCGGCTGGCGGGAGGACGAACAGCAGCCGGCTGCCGATCTTCGCGCCCGTCAGGCCCTTGTCGAAGCCGGGGACGGTGCCGCCGGTGCCGACCGGGAACTTCGCCGGGCTGCCGGAGGCGTAGCTGGAGTCGAAGACCTTGCCGCCGTCCCAGATCTGGCCCTGGTAGTTGACGATCGCCTCATCGCCCTTGGCCAGCGCCGGGCCGTTGCCCTCGATCAGCGTCTTCACCTCAAGCTTGGACGGCGCGTCCTCCTTGGGGATCGTCACCTTGGGCGCCTTACCGGCGCCCTTGTCCTCGACCTTGGGGAGCTTCTTGTCGTCCAGCGGCTTCGCCGTGCCCTGCGGGACCGCGTTCTTGTGGACGGTCGACTGCACGTCCACGACGAACACGATCGAGTCGCTCTTGGAGAGCCCGAGCTGCGTGCCCTGTTCCCCGAACCCCTGCGCCGGCGGGATCTCCAGGACGACGCGGCTGCCGGCCGTCTGGCCGATCAGCCCCTTGTCAAGGCCCTTGACGCCGCTCTTGCCGACCACGAGCGGGCGGTCGGGCTGGCCGGGCTGCGTCTTGTAGGACGAGCCGAGCTCCTTGCTGGTGCTCTTCTTCTTGGAGTCGTCGTCCGAGGTGGCCTTGGCCCACTGGTAGAAGACGTACTTGACGAACATCGTGTCGCCGTCGGCGATGGCCGGGCCGTTGCCCTTGATCGCGGTCGTCACCTTGAGCTTGCTGCTCGGCGCGAGGTCCTTGGGGATCTTCACCTTGGGCTGGGCGGCGAACTTGCCGCTCACCGTGATCTTCGGCCCGGGACGGGTGACGTACCACGCCACACCCGCGCCGATGGCGAGCAGGCCCACGACGATCCCGGCGATGGTCGCGAGCCGGCGCTTGCGGGCCTGCGCGGCCGTCAGACCGGACGGCCCGGACGGCCGCGACAGACCGCTCCCGCGTCCGGCGCTGATGCCGTGCGGGGTGAACTCCGGGCTCCGGATGCTCTTGGCGTTCGGGATCTTCGCCTTCGCCTTGACCGCCGGCTCGCCCCGGGGCTTGTCATCCTCGGACATGGTTCCTCACTCGCTCCGGGTTCGACGACATCACGAAAATGACCACCCTTCCACTGCCGGGCTAAGCACAGCGTGAAAACCGAGCAAAGGCGGCCGAACCGCAATCTACCGGTCATGTCCATGGCCGGCGCCGGATGGAGAAGGGCGCATGGCAGGGGACGGGAGCCGCCAGGATACTGCCGCCGGCCCGTCCCGCCTACGCTTCGACGCCCCGGCGAATGGCAGGCTTGGAGCATGCGCCTCGCGACCTGGAACGTCAACTCCGTCAAGGCGCGGCTGCCGCGCCTCCTTGCCTGGCTGGACGAGACCCGGCCGGACGTCCTGTGCCTCCAGGAGACCAAGTGCCGCGCCGACCTGTTCCCGGCCGCCGAGGTCGCGGAGCTGGGATACGAGACGGCGGCGCATGGCGACGGCCGCTGGAACGGCGTCGCTGTGCTGTCCAAAGCAGGTCTGGAGAATATTTCACTGGGTTTCCCGGGCGAGCCCGGCTACGGCGGTGAAGATCTCGAATCGCCGGAGGTCGCGCAGATCGAGCTCCCGGAACTGGTAGAGGCCGCCGCTTTGCCGGGCCCAGAAGCGCGCGCGATCGGCGCGACCTGCGGTGGGATCCGGGTCTGGTCCCTGTACGCGCCGAACGGCCGGACGCCCGCGTCGGCGCACTACCGCTACAAGCTCGACTGGTTCGCGGCCCTGCGCGCCGCCCTGGCGGACGAGGTGGCGGAGGGCCGCCCGCTGGTGGCCTGCGGCGACTTCAACGTGGCACCGGACGACGCGGACGTGTGGGATCCGTCCGTCTTCGTGGACTCGACGCACGTCACGGCCCCCGAGCGCCAGGCACTGGCCGAGCTGCGGGCCCTGGGCCTGCACGATGTCGTCCCGACCCCGATGAAGGGGCCCTTTCCCTACACCTACTGGGATTACCGGGCGGGGATGTTCCACAAGAACATGGGCATGCGGATCGACCTGTTCTATGCCACCGAGGCGCTCAGCGGACGGGTCGCGGCGGCGTACGTCGACCGTGAGGCCCGCAAGGGGAAGGGGCCGTCCGACCACGCCCCGGTCGTCGTGGACGTCCAGGACGACGACTGACGACTGCTCTCCTCGGTCATTCGTGGAAGAGGGTGGTCTGCATGAGCTCGAAGTCGTCCGGGGCGATGCTGAACTCACCGCGGAACGGGTGGTCCATGACCGCGATGAGGAAGATCATCATCGCCACGAACACCGCGAAGAGGGCGGAGATCAGCAGGTGCGCGGCTATCGCCTTCACCTCCAGCATGCAGACCAGGGCGAGGTTGATGACCGCGCCGAGCGCCAGGACCCACCACAGCGGGGCGGGCAGGCCGGCGGTGACCGCTCCCAGGCGCAGCCTGCGTTTCTCGACGAAGGTGTTGTACTGGCGGAGCGCCTCGGCGTGGATGGCCTCCTGTCCGGGGGTCTTCGGCTCGAAGGCGGTGAGGTGGGCCTGCAGCTGGTCGGTCAGGGCCACGCCGCGCTCGGGGACCACTCCGCGCCTTTGCTGCGGCCACGCCTCGGTGATGATGTAGCGGGTGTACCCCTCCACGTCGGCGCGCAGACGGGCTCGGGCGGGCTCGGGGTAGGAGGAGACGTCGCGGTAGAGGGCACCCAAGGCGGTCGCCTCGGCACCGACCGTGATGTCCGCTTCGGAATAGGTGCTGTAGGTCGCGGCGGCGATCAGACCCAGCAGGAGGCCGTAGAACAGGCCGGTCCCGGTGAGCACCAGTTCGATCAGCCCGTTGCGATCCCCCTCGGCCTCCTTGGCGAACAGGGCCCGCATCACCGGGCGGAGCGTCCACAGCCCCAGCCAGGCGATGGCCACGGCGGTTCCGGTGAATATGGCGAAGAGCAGCCAATTCGGCAGGTCATAGATCCAGTAGAACATCCTGCTCCCAACGACCTGTAAGGGGAACGTCGCTGTATGTGACAGTGCAGGGCGCGGGTGCGGGAGTCAAGGAAGAGCAAGCTTCTTGTCGACGCTGGGCAAGGGGTCGGCAAGGCGCTGGGCAAGTGGCGCGCCCAGTGACGGACGGCGGGCCGACCGGAGGGGCTTCCCCGCTAGGTGTCTCGCCGGGGAGCCCCTGCGTCCCGTCCATCCGTCGGCCCTACCCCGGGGTAGGGCCGACGGACGCGGGTCAGCGGCGCTCGGCGATGAGAAGGATGAACATGGCCGTCGGGAAGCCCTTGCGCCACCACGGATCGTTCAGCAGCATGTCTTCCGTAGGGTGGGGTTCGCGGAGGTCCGCGATGACGAAACCGGAGTCTCGGAGCGTTCCAGAGTAGAACTCCAACGGCCGAAGCCACGATGTGATCATCGATGGGGATTCCAGCCCGTCCACCATGAACCGCTGGTCGACCCCCCGGGACGCGAAGTACCGCGACGCCGGGACGGAGTTCATCGCGCCCTGCTCGGAGTTCTCGACGTAGAAGCACGGGTGCAGCGTCAGGATGATCAGCCGCCCGCCGCTCTTCAGGACCCGCCCGAACTCGACGATCGCGGGCCCGGGGTCCTGCAAGTGGCTGAACAGGTGGTTGCACACGACGAGGTCGACGCTGTCGTCCTCCACGGGCATCGCGTCGACGCTCGCGCGGGTGAACGACAGCGAGCCGCCGCCCTCGACGGCGACGCCGCCCGCCGCGTCGATCAGCCCCTGGCAGGCGTCCACGCCGACGACGTGCGCGCCGCGCGAGGCGAGCGCGCGGGCGAAGTAGCCCTCGCCGCAGCCGGCGTCGAGGATCCGCAGGCCGTCGCACGGGCCGATCGCGTCCAGGACCGCCGCGTCCGTCAGCTCGGTCCGGTACCGGTCGCGCCCCTCCCGGATGATCTTCACCCAGTACTGCGCGTTGGACTCCCATCTCTCCCGTGTCAGATTCGCGATCGCTCGCGCCGTGTCTTCCACCAGCCCCCCATTCCTCGGCATGGACCTCAGGCCATGCCCTTGAGCCGACCCACCAGTCTGTTGCAGGTGTCTCGGATTCTTCTGTCCCGGCATTCGTCCCCGCGCAGCTGCAGAGCCTGGATCAGCTCGGTGAGCTTGCCGCCGAACGTGGGGTCGCGTTTCAGGGCCAACGGAATGTACGTCGACGCCAGGTAGTACACGTAGGCGTCGTTGTAGCTCGTGATCTCCCGCAGGACCTCTCGTGCCGTGTTGTGCAACAACAGGGAGCTGGGCAGGGTGAAGTCGGAGCTGATCCGGCCGTCCCGGGTGTAGGTGGGGAAGGACCATTCCTCCAGGGCCGCGTACACGGGGGTCGCGTCGAGTTCCTTGCGGTACCTCTCCGCGAGTTCGAGGTCGTTCGAGCTGATGAGCGAGCCCATCACGACGCCTCGCATCATGAAGGCGGTCTGCCGTCCGGGCACCTGGAAGCCGAGATCGGCGTCGAGTGCCCCGGTGACCTTGCTGACCTGGTGCGTGAGGATGTTGAGGGCCAGGATCGAGTGGAAGGAGTAGGTCTTGCGGTTCAGGCGGGGAGCCAGCTCGATCGAGGACTCGAAGAGCCGGTGCGGATCGATCAGCAGGCCGTGGCCGCGCTCGGTCGAGTAGAGCGCCTCCAGCGCGCGGTCCTGCTCGCGCCCCCAGAAACGGGCGATGAAGGACGAGGTCTTCTGCGTCGCCTGGCCCCGCACGATGTGCAGCGCCGCCTCAAGGGCGTTCAGGAGGTGCTGCTGGGCGACGGTCGAGCCCTCCAGCGCCTTCAGATCGACCGAGAGCCCCTCGGAGTGCAGGTCGGTGACCAGCGCGTCCCGCCGTTTGCGGATGGCGTGCGCCATCGAGTACTCGGCGATTCCCGGCACCGATGACATGAGGCTCTGCAGCGACCGGCCGCTGACGCGGTCCAGCCATTCGGTGTTGTCCCACAGCCGGAAGACCGTGCTCTCGTCCAGCCCGGAGAAGGCCGCCACGTCGGACATGTTGAGGCCCATGTCCTTGGTGATCTCGGAGAGGGACTTCGGCTCGCCGTCCGTTGTCATCACTCGCCCTAGAGCCGGGACCCGCTGACTTTCCAAGCGTAGCGAAGTACCAGGCGAAGGGAAGCGATCATGAGGATGAGTAATGATCCGGTCACTGATGGTCGACATCATGGCGGCGCGTCATTCCGGCTTACGGCCGATGCACCCGACAAGGGGCATCGGGCCGATAATTCCGGCCGCGCCGACCGCCGCCGCCGGGCGGGTGCAGTCCGCAACGGGCAAATTCGCTGGATACGGGCCGACCATTTCCAGGTCCCCGCAGATCGCAATGACCTCGTCCCGGCTCCTGGGCGTGAACGGGACCCCGGCCTCCCGGAGGAGCCGCGCCGCCGCGTCCAGCCCGGGCGTCCGCTCCATATGGGTGATCGCCACGTGGCTTCCCGCGGGCAGACCGTCCAGCAGGGCGTGGACGACCCCGCGCGGATCGTCGGCGATGAAATGCAGGACGCCGATCAGCAGCACCCCGACGGGCCGCTCCAGGTCGATCACCTGCCGGAGCTCGGGATGGGCGAGCAGCGCGGCGGGCTCGCGCGGGTCCGCGCAGATCGCGCGCGTCCCGCCGTCGACCGCGAGCAGCGCCCGCGCGTGACAGACCACCATCGGGTCGTCGTCGACATAGGCCACCCGGCAGGACGGGTCGGTGCGCCGCACGATGCCGGCGACGTTGCCCGACACGGCGCCGGGCGGACCCAGGACCGGCAGCCCGCATCCGAGGTGCAGGAACTGCCGCAGGCCGGCCTCCGCGAGGCGGCCGGCCGCGTGATCGAGGAACGCCCGCTCGGCCTGGACGAGCCGGGACATGACCGGCGCCTCGGCGAGCGCCCGTTCGGCCAGGTCCCGGTCGGCCGCGTAGTTGTCCTTGCCGCCGAGAAGATAGTCGCCCAACCGGGCGACGCTGGGGGCCGTCGCGCCGACACCCGCGCGGACCGCCGCCTCCTCCTCGGAAGGAGAGGCGGCGGCCCACTGGCGCAGGCTCAGCACGGACCCCCTGGTCACGGCAGCCGCCACCCTTCCCGGATGGCCACCCCGAACCAGAAGGTGGCCGTCCCGTTCCTGTTGCGGTGGCTTCCGAAGTCGGCCGAGAGGGTCTTCATCAGAACCAGCCCCCGGCCGTGGTTCTGCAGGGACTCGTCCGGCAGCCGCGACTGCCCGGGCGGCGTGCCGCAGTCGGCGACCTCCACCCGGACGAAGCGGTCGATGTGCAGGACCGACAGCGCGACGGTCCCGTTGCGCCGCGGCCTCGCGTACAGCACCGACTGGGTCAGCGCCTCGCTGGTCAGCAGCTCCAGATCGCCGAGCTCGGACCGGTCGGCGCCGAAGTACTGGCCGACCAGCTCGCGGACGTAGGAGCGGCCGAGGCGGACCGCGGCGGGAGTGGAGGCGAGATCGAGCTCGCCGAGAAGGCGCCCGGAGGACTTACCGTTGTTCCAGGCGGATGTCGGGGTAGCGAGTTCCAGCGAGGGAGCGGGGGCCGGGGCCGGTACCAGAACCGGTGTTCCCGACCATGCGTCTGGTGCGTTCATGGCAGCGACGGCTTCACGTCTCCGTGTCGGGCTGTAAGCGAACATGTGTCCAATGGCCTGCTGGGAGTCGGACATCGGCAAGAGCACTGCGAGCGGATCGAGACCCCGCTCACACAACAGCGACTCTGACGCACATGCGGGTGGCGAGTCACCGACGGTTGCGCGCGCGCAAGGCCCCTACGGCTTCCTGCGGAGGGTCACTCCGCGTCCCTGATCCGCAACGCTGACCGTCCTCGCGCCCCCGCGGCGCCACCCGCCGGGCCGTCCGACGCCCGGAGTCCCTGAGCTGCCCCTTCGGACAACCTCCCGGCCCCCTAGACCCGGAGTCGGGCCGGCGCATCACCGGTAGGACGCTTTGGCGAGACAAGGGGAACAGGCCGGTGAGGCTCACCATTCTGGGCCAGTGGAGGCGCATGGGGCGAACGGTGCGATCGAGCCGCCGCCGAAGCTGAGGGACAACTGAGCCGCGCGCTCGGCAGCGA
>NZ_SMKU01000396.1 GCF_004349215.1 Actinomadura rubrisoli
CCCGGCGCCCCGCACCGACCCGGCCCGCACCGCTCCGCTCAGCCCCGGCCCGCCCCGGCCCGGCCCGCTCGGTCCCGGCCCGGCCCAGCTCGCACACCGGTCCGGCCGGGCGGCTCAGCCGGGGAAGCTGGCGTGGTAGGTGGCGGCCAAGTCCTCGTCGCCGTGGCCCTGCTCCAGCGCGCGGCGGAAGCGGTCGCCGGCGGCGTCGTTCAGGTCGACGCGGACCTTGCCGGCCTCGGCGGCCTCGTGGATGAGGCGGGTGTCCTTCTCGGCGTTGCGGACGGCGAAGCTCGTCGAGAAGTCGCCGGCGAGGATGGCCTTCATCTTGGCCTGGAGGTAGGGGCTGTCCATGGGGCCGCCGGTGACGACCTCGCCGAACAGGGCGGGGTCGAGCCCGAGGCCCTTGGTGAGCGCGAGCGACTCGGCGATGATCGTGGTCATCGAGATGCCGTAGCTCACCGCGGCGAGCTTGAGGCGGGTGGCCGCGCCGCCCGCGCCGTCCGCGTCCAGCCACAGCGTCTTCTTGCCGACCGCGCCGAACACCGGCTCCAGCGCCGGGCGGACGTCCTCGGGCCCGGCGGCGAGGATGACGAGCTGCCCCTGCTCGGCGGGCTGCCTCGTGCCCTGGACGGGCGCGTCCACGAACACCAGCCCCCGCTCGGCGGCGAAGCCGGAGAGCCGCCGCAGCGAGGCGACGCCGACCGTGCTCGCCTGCGCCCAGATCTGCCCCCGGCGCAGCCCGGGCGCGGCCTCGGCCATCGTGGACAGGACGGCCTCGCCGTCGCTCAGCATCGTGATGACGACGCCGGCGCCCTCCACGGCCTCGGCGGGGGAGCCCGCGACGGTCGCGCCGTCGGCCCCCAGCGGCTCGGCCCGCGACCGTGTGCGGTTCCAGACCGTCACGCGGTGCCCGTCCTTGAGCAGGTTGCGCGCCATGGCGGCGCCCATGATCCCCGTGCCCAGCAGCGCGACATCGGTCATGATCGGAACTCCTCTGTTTTCTTGACTGGTCATTACAGTTATGGGGACGGCGCGTGCGGCACGGCGCCGCCCGCCGGCCGGCCTTACCCGGGAACGGGCAGGGCCCGCAGGGCGGTGTCGACGACCGCGGCGAGGCGCCGCCGGTCGGCGCCCGTCTTCCCCTGGACGCGCAAGCCCTGGATGGTCGTGGTGACGAAGTCGGCCAATGCCGTCACGTCGGCGTCCGGGGGCAGTTCGCCCCGCGCGCGGCCCCTGCGCAGCGCCGTCTCGACGAGCCCGGCGACCCGGTCGAAGGAGTCGCCGACGATCCGTCCCGCGACGGTGTCGCCCGGGAGCCGCTCCACGGCCGTGTTGGTCATCAGGCAGCCCCGCCGCGCAGGGTCGTCGATCGTGTCGTCGACGAGGGCGAGCAGGAGGCCGCGGATCGCCTCGCGGACGGGCGCGTCACCTGCGAGCCGCTCGGCCATCCCCGCTATGGAGCCCTGCGCGTAGTGCCGCAGGGCAAGCTCGTACAGCCCGTCCTTGCTGCCGAACGCCGCGTACAGCGAGCCGCGCCCGACCCCGGTCGCCTCGACGAGGTCCTGGATCGACGTCGCCTCGTACCCGCGGCTCCGGAAGACCTCCACCGCCGCGGCGACGGCCGCCTCGGTGTCGAACTCCCTGGTGCGTCCCATGCCGCCGACCGTAGAGGATTCTGTAACGGCCGGTCAAGTTCGCGGCCCCGGCTCGCCCCGGCTCTCCCCGGTTCCCTCGGCTCGCGTCGGCGGCCCCGCCTCAGCCGTAGGCGGGGCTGTGGTCGGGGGCGTCCGCGTCGGCGTACACCGTGCTGTACGGCGCGGCGAACACCTCTAAGGTCCGCTCCAGCTGCGCCGACCACCACGTCACCAGCGTCGGCTGGTTCTGCCGGGAGGTCTGGAGGGCCGCCTCCCCGGGAGGGGCATCGGACTCGCGCTCGCCCGTTCCGTCCTCGCCGAGGTAGCGGTGGCGCAGCGGCGCCACGTCGCAGAGCCGCTCCCACCACGCGCGGTGCACGGCCGACTGGATCTGCCCGGCGTCCAGCGGGAACGCCGAACGGTGGCCCCGGACGAACGCCTGCACGCGGTCGAGGTCGAGCCCCCGGTCGTCGTCGCAGGCGAACAGCCGGACCGCCGCCCGCACCACCTCGCCGGCGACCGGCCCGGTGGTCAGCCCGTCCCAGCCGAGGACGGCGGTGACGTTGCCCGACCCGCCGTAGCGCAGGTGCCCGGCGTGGAACGAGCCGTGCAGGTGGCCGAACGTGCTCACCTCCATCTCCGGGGGCTGGTGGTCGGCCATCTCGGCGAGCAGTTCCCGCCGCTCCCGCAGCCGCCGGCCCGTCAGCGCGTCGAAGTCGGTTCCGCCGCCGCCGTCGGGGACGGCCTCCAGCATCGCCTCGACCGCCGCGGCCGCGTCCGCCGCGCGCGGGGTCGGCACGAGCATGCTCTGCTGCACCGGCGGCGTGAGGCGGTCGAGCCCGGCGTGCAGCCGCCCGAGCAGCCCGCCCAGCGCCTCGCACTGCGCGAACGTCAACTCCAGCCCGCCGCGCCGCCGCCCGGCGACCCACGGGTACAGGACGTAGCCCCGCCCGCCCGCCGTGACCAGCGTCCGGCCGGTGCGCGCGGGCACCGGCGCGAGGACGGGCAACCCCGCCGCGTCGAGCGCGGCGGTGACCGTGTGCTGGAACAGCACGCGCCGCCGGTCGGGCTCGGCGTACTCCTTCAGGAAGTACGGCCCCTGGGGCGTGTCGACCCGCCAGCACCGGCGGCCCGGCGCGGTGTCGAGGAGCCTGGCCCCGTCCGGCGCGCCGAGATCCCAGCGACCGAGGAGCCGTGGCGGCGGCTCGGTGTCAGCACTCTGTGACGTCGGCACCTCAGCACCTCGGCGGCCCTCGACAGCGGTCGAACGGATGTTCGCCACCGACGGTACACGGCCCGGCGCCCGCCACGAAAGGGAATCGCGTGCCTCAGACCCGTTCGAGGACGACGACGGGGATCTCCCGGTCGGTCTTCTGCTGGTACTCGTCGTAGGCGGGCCAGACGGCGGTCATCTTCCGCCAGAAGGCCGGCTTCTCCTCCGGCGTCGCGGTCCTGGCCCGCGCGGTGAACCGGTCGCCCTTCACCTGCACCCGCACCTCGGGCTCGGCCTCCAGGTTCCGGTACCACAGCGGCGGTTCGTCCGCGCCGCCGTTGGACGCCACGATGAGGTGGTCGTCGCCCTCCTTCTGGTAGATCAGCGGCGTGGTGCGCGGCTCCCCGCTGCGCCGCCCGGTGGTCGTGAGCAGCAGCGTGACGGTCCCCTGCCACTCGTGCCCCTCCTCGCCGTCGGTCTCCTGGTAGCGCTTGACATGCTCTTTGCCGAACAGCATCGGTCCTCCATGCTCCGGGCGCCGCCCGCGGCCCCTCCGGCCGCGCCGCCGCCGTCCCCGTCTCCGGTGGTCACCTGGACGACCTTCCCCGCCCGTGGTCTTCGATGCCGGGCGATCACTACCCTGAGCGGGTGAGCGACGCGACGGAGGTGGCGCGGCGGTGCGCCGAGGCGATGTACGCGCGGGACCGGGTGGCCCAGGACCTCGGGATGCGGATCGCCGAGGTCGCCCCGGGCCGGGCGCGGCTGCGGATGACGCTCGGCGACACGATGGTGAACGGCTTCGGCATCGCGCACGGCGGCTACCTGTTCCTGCTGGCCGACTCCGCGTTCGCCTACGCCTGCAACACCCATGGCGCCGTGACCGTCGCCGCGTCCGCCGATGTGGTCTTCATCGCGCCCGCGCGCAGCGGCGACGTCCTGGAGGCGACCGCCGTGGAGCGCACCCGCTACGGCCGCAGCGGCGTCTACGACGTGACGGTGCGGCGCGTCCCGGACGGGGAGGTCATCGCCGAGTTCCGCGGTGGCAGCCGCACCCGCGACGAGCGCGTCCTGAAGGAGGGAGCCCCGGACGGGAGCGTCCGGGACGAGGGCGTCATCGGCGACGGTCCGGCCGAGCCGCGCTGAGCGACCGCCGAGCCCGGTCGGAGGCGGTGCGCGGGTCAGAGTTCTTTCAGGACGCGGTCGAGTTGGCGGGTCGTGTCGTCGGGGCGCGCGGCGGTGATGCAGAGGTTGTTCATGGCGCGCATGTAGGTGTCGACGTCGGTCGGCTTGTCCAGGTAGAGCGCGCTGGTGAGCTGCTCCAGGTAGACGACGTCGGACAGGCCCGGCTCGGCGAACCGCAGGATGGTGAACGGGCCGCCCGCCGCGGCGTGCCCGCCCGCGCCGAACGGCACGATCTGCAGGGTGACGTTGGGCAGCTCCGACATCTCGATGAGGTGCTTGATCTGCCGCCGCATCACGTCGCGCCCGCCGAGCGGCCGGCGCACGACCGCCTCGTCGAGGACGGCCCAGAGCGTCGGCGCGCCGGGGGAGGTGAACCGCTCCTGCCGGGTCGTGCGGACCTGGACGCGGCGCTCGACCTCCTCCTCGGAGGCATCGGAGAAGCCGAGGCGGACGACCGCGCGCGCGTACTCCCCGGTCTGGAGAAGCCCGGGGACGAACTGAAGCTCGTAGGTGCGCAGCAGCGAGGCGGCCTCTTCCAGGCCCAGGTAGACCTCGAACCAGCTCGGCAGGACGTCGCCGTACCGGTGCCACCACCCGGGGGTGTTGGCCTCCTTGGCCAGCTCCAGCAGCGGCGCGCGGTCGGCCGGGTCGGAGACGCCGTAGAGGGTGAGCAGGTCGGAGACGTCGCGCTCCTTGAAGCCGACGCGTCCCAGCTCCATGCGGCTGATCTTGGAGTGCGAGCCGCGGATCTCGTACCCGGCCTGCTCGGTGGAGATGCCGCGCGCCTCCCGGAGCCGCCGGAGCTGCGCGCCGAGCAGGATGCGCAGGACCGTGGGCCCGCCGCGCCGGGGATAGTCGATCAGCCGGCCGGCCTGATCACTCTCGGCCGGTGGGGTTGGGGCAGCTGAATCCTGGGGCAAGGGGTCACCAGCCAGTCGACGGGTCTGCTCTAGGGCGGAACGGCACCGCCCTATGTTAGAGGATGGAACCACGATTTAGGTAAGTATGAAAAACGCGACTTCGGAGAAACGGCACGTACGTGGTAGAAGGGACGACCGGGCGGGCGGAGACGCCGATCACGTCCGCGACCCTCCTCGTGCCGCGGCGCCGCTCGGTGCCCGCCGAAGCCCGTTGTCGGCCACTTGGACCGTGACCGTCGCCCGTGACCAGTGCGGACAGTGGCGGTGCAGGTGCGGAACGTGGTAGGGGGCGCGGCGGTCCCATCGGCGCGGTGGTCATTTCCATTGGGGCGGCATCACTCTCGGCGTGGGAATTGCCCGGAGTTCTTCTCGGCCGCCGAAGACCAATGTGACCGGTTTTCCCGGTCTTCCCGCATGACGGGAGAATGACCGACGCCTGGCCTCCGGAGGAACATTTGATCGCGGCGACCGGTGGTGACCGCCTGGTCGCCGACCGCTCCGGCGGCATCCGGGAACAGCCGGCCGCGGGCGCGGGTTCCCGATCAGTGGCGCCCATGCCCCGACCGCGAGGAGGACCACACGATGAGCACGCTCCCCGACGAGGCCAAGGAACTGCTCCGCCGGCCGCTGCCCGCCTGGGCCACCACCGTCCGCCCGGACGGCTCCCTGCACAACACCGTCGTCTGGGTCGATCTCGACGGCGACGACGTGATCGTCAACACGGCGGTCGGACGCGCCAAGGAGCAGAACCTGCGTGCGGACGCGCGCGTGTCGGTGAGCATGCTCGATCCGGAGGACGCCTTTCACTGGGTGACGGTGTCCGGCACGGCCCGGCTGGAGACCGAGGGCGCGGACGCCGCCATCGACGCGCTCGCCAAAGAGTATCTCGGCGTGGACACCTATCCCTACCGCGAAGGGGAGGAGAGGCGGCGCGTCACCATCCGGATCACGCCCGAGCGGGTCCTGTACAAGCCCGGCGCGTGACGAAGCTCTCGCCCCCATCGCCCCAGCTCCCGGCCCCGGTGACGAAGCTCTCGTCCCCGGTGGGTGATCTCTGGACAGGGCGCGTCGTTCACTGTTCCCGAGGGCGCCGCGAACGGCGGTCGACGCCGTGGCGCGCGCCGACGCGGCCACCGCCGATCACCACCGCGCATCTGGGGGGAACCATGAACGCGACGATCCCTGACGCACCCGAGATCCGATTCCTGACGTCCGGCGAGGTCTCCGACGCCGAGCGCGCGGCGGCCGAGCGCGCCGTCCGCTCGGCGCTGGCCGCCGCGCGCGGCACCGCGACGTCCGTCCAGGTCACGCTGAGCGTCGTGCCCGACCCGTCCCTGCCCCGCCCGGCGCTGGCCCGGGCCGTCGCGGTGCTGGACGGTCATCGGCTGCGCGCCCAGGCGGCGGCGCCGCGCCTGGAGGAGGCCATCGCCCTGCTCCGCGACCGCCTCGCCGTCCGCACGAGCCACCTGGAAGCCGCGGGCGGATCAGGCGTCAGGCGTCGCGGCGAGTGAAGCCGACCCCGGCCGCTGAGCATCACGCGTCCCTCCGCAGGAACGACCACGCCCCGGCGCCCAGCGCGGCCGCCACGTACGCCACCAGGAGCGCCGCGGCCACGGGCGCCGGCAGGGCGCCGTGCCCATCGGCGGTACCCGGCGCGGACCCTGCGGCGGTGCCCGGCGCGGCGGCGATCTGATCGGCGAGGCTCCCGGGCAGCACCGACCAGATCCGCGTGCCGTACGGGGCGGGCACCAGGCCCGCGAGCATCGGCGAGACGAACAGCAGCGCCACGGCGATGGTGATCGTCGCCGCGGTCGAGCGGAGGACGGCACCGAGCCCCAGCGCGATGAGCGTGACGGCCGCCGTCACCGCTCCCGTCACGAGCAGGTGGGGCACGTGGTCGGCCACGGGGGCGTCGAACGCCCGCATCGGCCGGCCGCCGACGATCGCCTTGCCGGCCAGCAGGGCGGCGGGGCCGCTCACCAGCCCGGCCGCGAGCATCACGGTCCCGGCCACCAGCGCCTTCGCCGAGAACAGCCGCAGCCGGTGCGGCAGCGCGGCCAGGCTCGTCCGGATCATCCCGGTGGCGTACTCGGACGTCATGGTCAGCGCCCCCAGCACGGCCGCGCAGACGGGCAGCGCGAGCGTGAGCGGCTGCTCCGCGGGCGCCGACCGGAACTCCGCCCGCCGCGGCGCCGACAGGCCGTCCCAGTAGCGGGCCGCGTACCACGACCACAGCGCGCACAGCAGCAGGAAGGCGGCGACCGTGCCGAGGACGTAGGCCGTCGACCGGACGGTCCGGAGCTTGTACCACTCCGCCGCGATCGCGTCGATCACGACCCCACCGCCCCGAACTCGGCGCTGCCCGCGGTCAGCTCCATGTACGCCTCCTCCAGCGACGCGCTGCGCGGCGTCACCTCGTGCAGCGGGATGCCGTGCGCGGCGGCGTGGTCGCCGATGTCGGCCACGTCCAGCCCGGTCACCGTCAGGGCGCCGCCCGGAGCGGCCTCCACGGTCCCGCCGGCCCCGGCGAGCAGGCCGGACAGGTCGGCCGGACGCGGCGAGCGCACGAGCACCCCGCGCTGGAACCGGTCCGCCAGCTCCCGCACGGACGTGTCGGCGATCAGCCGCCCGCGCCCGATGATGACCAGCCGGTCGGCGGTCAGCTCCATCTCGCTCATCAGATGGCTGGAGATCAGCACGGTCCGCCCCTCGGCGGCGAGCGCCCGCATCAGCTCGCGGATCCAGCGCACGCCGTCCGGGTCCAGCCCGTTCACCGGCTCGTCGAACATCAGCACGCCCGGATCGCCGAGCAGCGCCGCCGCGATCCCGAGCCGCTGCCGCATCCCGAGCGAGAACCCGCCGACCCGCCTCCGCGCGACGCCCGCCAGGCCCACCCGCTCCAGCACC
>NZ_SMKU01000397.1 GCF_004349215.1 Actinomadura rubrisoli
GCCCGACCCCTGCGCCGAGCGCGGCCCGGCCGGCGAGATCCTGCGCTCCGACGGCGCCCCCGCCCCCGGCCTGGACGTCTTCCTCGCCGGCCAGGTCTTCATGGACATGATCTTCACCGGGCTGCCCGGCCTCCCGCCGCCCGGCACCGAACTGGTCACCGACGGCCTCGGCTCCGCGCCCGGCGGCGTCGCCAACATCGCCGTCGCGATGAGCCGGCTCGGCCTGCGCACCGGCCTCGCCGCCCCGTTCGGCGACGACATGTTCGGCGCCTACCTGTGGCGCACCCTGTGCGAGCAGGAGGACGTCGACCTCGCCTGGTCGCGCCGCGTCCCCGGCTGGTCCACGCCCGTCACGGTGTCGCTCGCCTACGCCTCCGACCGCAGCATGGTCACCTTCACCCGGCCCCCGCCGATTCCCACCGACGACCTCGTCGCCGAGCCGCCCCGCAGCGCGACCTGCTTCATCGACATCGACCGCCCCGTCCCGGCGTGGGCGCTGGAGATGCGCCGCGCCGGCTCCCTCGTCTTCGCCGACCTCGGCTGGGACCCCACCGAGACGTGGTCGACCGACGTCCTGGACCGGCTCGCCGACGTGGACGTCTTCCTGCCCAACGCCGTCGAGGCGATGGCCTACACCCGCACCGCGTCCCCCGAGGACGCCCTCGCCGCGCTCGCCGGGCGCGCCCCCGTCGTCGTGGTGAAGACGGGCTCCCGCGGCGCCATCGCCGTCGACTCCGCCACCGGGGAGAGCGCCGCCGCCGAGGCCCTGCCCGTCCAGGCCCTCGACCCCACCGGCGCGGGCGACGTCTTCGCCGCCGGATTCGTCTTCGGCACCCTCGCCGGCTGGCCGCTCGGCCAGCGGCTCCACTTCGCCAACCTGTGCGCCGGGCTCTCCGTCCGGCACTACAGCGGCTCCCTGGGCGCGCCCTGCTGGGGCGAGATCGCCTCCTTCGGCGAGACGGGCGAGGTCGCCGCCGAGGTCCTGGAGCGCTACTCCTTCATCGTCCCCTACATCCCCGAGACCGAGCTGGAACGCGGCGCCGACTCCGTCACCCGCGCCGAGCCGACCCTTCGGTGAACGGGAGGGGCGCCTGAACCGGCGGGGCGCCCGCCGGTGAACGGGCCCGCGCGCTGCTCCGTACTCCAGGACGTGGGAGCAACGGACTGCGGCCACTACCGCCTCGGCCTGGGCGTCTACGCGCTCGGGCGCCTCTCGCGCGCCGAGGCCGACGACCTGGGCGCGCACCTGCGCGGCTGCGCGCCCTGCCGGGCCGAGCTGGACGAGCTGCGCGGCGTCGCCGACCTGCTGGCCCGCACCGCCCCCGCATGGCCCCCCGCATGGCAAGGCGCCGGCCACAGAACGCGGACCGGCGCCTCAAGGGTCGGGCTCAGCGGCGCTTGCGCCTGCGGCGCCAGAGGACCAGGGCGGTCACGGTGACGGCCACGCCGACGCCCGCCATGACGACACGCCGGTCGAGCCCGCCGCCCTCCTCGTCCTCCCCGTCCGGCCGTACGATCGCGGTCACGACCTGGACGACCTGGCCGGCCTCCTCCTTCAGCCGCTCGGCGCTCCGGTGCGCGACGTTCCTCGGGTTGACCCGGTCCGCGAGCTCGTCGATCGTGCGTGCGAGCTCCAGGCGGGTGCGCTCGATCTCCCGCTCCAGCGCCTCCGGGTCGCGGGCCCTGTCAGCCATGCCGTGTCCTTATCGTGTCGAGCGACGCATGATCCGAACAGTGTCGCAGGTCTTCCCGGCGAACGCCCGCCGCACCCCGGGCGGTACCGTGGGAGCCACCATCCCACGCGAAAGGCGGAACAGGGTGTCCGAGCGGCTGCAGCCGGGCGACGTCGCCCCCGATTTCACGCTTCCCGACGCCGACGCCTCCCCGGTGTCGCTGTCCTCCCTGCGCGGGCGGCGCGTGATCCTCTACTTCTACCCGGCGGCCATGACCCCCGGCTGCACCAAGGAGTCCGTCGACTTCCAGGGCAGCCTCGCCGAACTGGAGGCCGCGGGCGTCACCGTCGTCGGCGTCTCCCCCGACGACCCCGCCAAGCTCGCCAAGTTCCGCGAGAAGGAGGGCCTCACCTTCCCCCTCCTCTCCGACCCCGACGCCGAGGTCCTGCAGACCTACGGCGCCTACGGCGAGAAGAAGCTCTACGGCAAGGTCGTCGTCGGCGTCATCCGCTCGACCTTCATCATCGGCGCCGACGGCATCATCGAGAAGGCGTACTACAACGTGAAGGCCACCGGCCACGTGGAGCGCCTGCGCCGCGACCTGTCGGTATAGCCTCCGCGTTCGCGGGACGGAGCCGTGCGGGCGGGGGGATTCGAACCCCCACGGTGTCGCCACCAACAGGACCTAAACCTGCCGCGTATACCTGATTTCGCCACGCCCGCCGGGCCCCCGCGCGGGGGTCCGTTCAGCTTAGCGTCCTGGTCGATCGCCATGACAGCGAAATAGTCCGTCCCGGGGGGCCGTGACCTGTCACGGTCCCCGCGGGCATATTGGACGGGAATCTCGGCGACGCGGCGGGCCACGGCTTACGCTGGGTGGGCCCGCCGACGCCGCGGCGGTGGTGACGCCGTGAACGAACTCAGGTGGTCCACCGTGAGCGATTCCCCTCCCCATGGCATCACCCATCGCATGCTGCCTTACGGCGGGGTGGACGAGTTCCTCGAAGGCGCGCTGCCGTTCCTGCGGGACGGCGTCGACGCCGGCGACCGGGTCCTCGCCGTGGCCGGCGCCGGGCGGGAGCTGCTGCTGCGGGAGGAGCTCGGGCCCATGGCGGCGGGGGTGGAGTTCGCCGAGGCCGACACCTGGTACGGGCATCCGGCGCGGACGCTGGCCGACTGCCTGGCCCTCGCCGACAACACGGCGTGGCAGGGGCGGCGGCTGCGCGTCCTCGGGGAGCCCGCCTGGGCGGCCCGTCCACCGCTGGAGGTCGCGGAGTGGCAGCGGATGGACGCCGTCGCGAACGTCGCGTTCCGCGGCACCGGTGCCTCGATCATGTGCCCGTTCCCGGCGTCGCTGCCGGCGGGCGTGGTCGCCTCGGCGCGCAGGACGCACCCCGAGACGGTGCGCGGCGCGCGGGCCCTCGCCAACCCCGGCTTCATGGACCCCTGGGCCTACAACGCGCGGTGCGACGGCGAGCCCCTGTCGCGTCCGCCCGACGATGCCGACGTCCTGAAGATCGAGCGTCCCGACCTGTACTGGCTGCGCGCCTACGTCGGGGACTACGCGCGGGGCACACCGCTGCCCGAGGAGGATCTCCAGCGGCTCCTCGTCGCGGTCACCGAGATCGTCACGAACGCGCTGCGGCACGGCGAGCCGCCGATCGTGCTGCGGATGTGGACCGAGTCGTCCGGTGACCGGTCGCTGGTCTGCGAGGTCTGCGACGAGGGACGGTGGGAGCCGGACTCGGACTACGGGCTCGTCCCCCCGCGTCCGACCGGGACGAGCACGGGCGGGCGGTTCGGGTTGTGGGCGGTCAGGCTGCTGTGCTCACTGGTCCAAATCCGCACGGGCGAGGACGGGACGACCGTCCGGCTGAGGCTCAGGCTGCCCGCCCTGCCTGCACGAACACCTGCCACGATCAACAGAGCGTGAGGAACTCTATGCGTTTCGCTTCCCAAACCTCGCGAGCGGCGTAGGCTGAACGGGTCCCCGACAACCTCGATGGGCAGGCCATGGACATACCCTGGTTCGCCAAGCGACCTGTCAGCGCCGTCCGGCCCGGTGACCACGGCTGGCTGGCCTACTCCGACGCGGAGGAACGCGACCAGGTCATCGGGACCTTCGTGCGCGAGGGGCTGATGACCAACGAGAAGGTCGTCTACGTGACCGACTCCCCGCCCGAGCGGCTGCCCGGGATCGGACCCCGGCACCGGATCGACACGCGCGCCTACAGCAGGACGGGGCAGCTCCGGGTGATCTCTCACCGGGACGCCTGCCTCGACCGGCGGGGCGCCTTCGCGCCGGCGATGATGCTGGACACGCTCGGCCGGGAGGTGGACGAGGCGTTCGGCCAGGGTTTCCGGGCCGTCCGCCTGACCACCGACTACACCTGGGTTCTGAGCGGGCCCGGGCGCCCGGACCTCGGCCAGATGCTGGGCTGCGAGCACCGCGTCGGCGAGGCCGTCGCGCCCAGCACCATGGCGATGGCCATCTGCCAGATCGACCGGCGCGCCTGCCCGCGCGCCGAACTGGTCGCCCTCCGCGACACCCATGAGGTCCTGGTGGAAGTGAACCCCGAATTCGACGACGGGATCCTGAGGATAGTGCGCACCTTCGACCCCAACGGGCTGCGCGTCGAGGGAGAGCTGGACGCCGCCAGGCACGCGGTGTTCGCCGAGAAGCTCTCCCAGGTGAGCACCGAGCGGCGCCGCGTCCATCTCGACTTCTCCCGGCTCGGCTTCATCGACCTCGGCGGGCTGAACCTGCTGGCACAGCACGCGACCGCGCTGCACGCCGACGAGGCGCTGGTCCTCGACCACCTTCCGGCGGACGTGGAGAGCGTCATCGAGATGGTGGGCTGGCACCGGCTGCCCGGCCTGGCCCGCGGACGCGGGCGCGGGCTCCCGGAGACGGAAGGCATCGGCTGATGACGCTGGAGCACAAAGCCTTCCTTTACGGCCACGTCGATGACTTCCTGTCCGTCACCGTCCCGTTCCTGAAGTCGGGGCTGGAGCGCGACCAGGTGGTCGTCGCGGTGGTGCGGGAGCCGAACCTGAGCGCCTTGCGCGACGTCATGAAGCCGCATGGAGGCGCGATCGAGTACTACGACTCCGCGGGGTTCTACCAGCACCCCGTCCACACCCTGCGCGACTACCAGACGATCGTGAAGCGGAGCGAGCCGCGCACCGTGTGCGCTCTGGCCGAGCCGATCTGGGGCGGGTGGGACGACCGGCAGACGCTGGAGTGGATCCGCTACGAGTCCCTGATCAACGTGGTGTTCGCCGACTCGGGCGCGCGCGCGCTGTGCCCGTACGACTCCGGCACGCTGTCGCCCCGGATCGTCGAGGAGGCGCGGCGCACCCATCCGCTGCTGCTGCGGGACGGGCGGAGCGTCGCGAACGAGGAGTACATCGACCCGGCGACCTACGGCGCCGGCTGCGACCGCGACCGGTGCCACGGCCGTCCGGACAACGCGGAGTACCTGACGGTCGACGGCGACGACCTGCACGCGCTGCGGTCGTTCGTGGCCGAGCGGGCGCTGACGCACGGCCTGGCGAAGCAGCCCTCGCAGAACCTCGTCACCGCGGTGAACGAGGTGGCGGCGAACGCGCTCCAGCACGGCACGCCGCCGATGGGCGTGTGGGTGTGGCGCGACGGCGAGGACCTCGTGTGCGAGGTCGGCGACAACGGTTTCTGGCGGCCCAGCCCGCTCACCGGGTTCATCCCGCCCGACTCCGCCCTGCAGCAGGGTTTCGGCCTGTGGACGGTCCGTCTGCTGGTCGACCTGATGGAGCTGCGGGCGGGCTGGGACGGCACGTTCGTGCGCCTTCGCGTTCGGAGACGGCCGGTTTCGTTCTAGGTCTCACATACTGGAAATCCCCCGTAGGCGACCGGCTACATGGTGTGGCACCGTGCCACCTAGTGTCGATTCTGGCCCGGTGATGCGGCGGTGGAAGGCGTTATGGAGACCCTCTGGTCCGTCCGGAGGCCGGTCCGTGATCTGCGGCCCGGTGACCATGCCTGGCTGGCCTACGCCTGCGAGGACGAGCAGCGCCATGTCGCCGGCGCGTTCGTCCGCGACGGGCTGCTCGCCCGCGAGAAGGTGATCTACCTCGCGGGCTCGGTGCCGGCCGTCGTGCCGGGCGTGCCGCCGGAGACGCCCGCCGGGCTGCTGACCGTCCTGCCGGCCGGTGAGGCGGGCGGCCGCCGCTTCGATCCGCCGGCCGTGGCCAGGACGCTCGCGGCGGAGATCGCGCGGGCCGAGCGGCAGGGGTTCCGCGCGATCCGCGTGGCGGCCGACATGACGTGGGCGCTGCGCGGTCCCGGCGGCCTCGACCCGCTGCTCGACTTCGAGCGCCACCTTGAGCGTCTGGTGCCGCCGAGCACGCACATCACCGCCGTCTGCCAGCTCGACCGGCGGCGCTGCCGGCGCGCGGAGCTGGCGGCGCTGCGCGCGGGGCACAGCGTGCTGGCGATCCCCGACCCCGAGTTCGAGGACGCCGTGCTGAGGATCGTGCGGACGTTCCGGCCGCCGGGCCTGGCGCTGACGGGCGAGCTGGACGCCTCCCGGCACGCGGTGCTCGACCAGGCGCTGGCCTCGGTGATCTCCTGCTCGGGGACGGGCGAGGTCCATCTCGACCTCTCGGGCCTCGGCTTCATCGACCTCGGCGCGATCAACCTGCTGGCCGATGTCGCGGGCCGCCGCGCCGCACCCGGCCGGCTCGTCCTCGACCGGGTGTCGCCGCAGCTGCGCGCCGTCATGGAGACGGTGGGCTGGAGCATGCTGCCGGGCCTTCGCCTCGGCGAACCCCCTCCCTGACCGCTGATCCGCTCGGCTCGGGTCCGTCCGGTCACCCCGGGTTCGTGCGGGCACGGGGCGAGACCATGGTCACGGACGGGGCCGGATCCGTCGAGGGCGGGCCGCTCGGCCACGCCGTCGGTGTCGGCGGCCGCGCCGTCGGCCGCTTCGTCGGGCCGGGCGTCTTCGACGGCCGTGGGCGGGAGGGGGGCGGTTTCGATCCCTCCGCCGATCTCGACGGCGTGCTGCCAGGAGGCCGGGACGGCGTGCCCGTGGGCGCGTCCGACGGCGGTGAAGGCGAGGAGGGCGGCGTCATCGGCCGCGGCGTCTCCGGCTCTCCCCCTCCCGGCCACAGCAGGACGGCCATCGCCACCAGGACCGCGGCCGTCACGGCGGCCGCCAGCACGGGGAACGCCCACCGCCGCAGGGCACCGCGGGCCGGTGCGGCGGCCCGTCCCGCGTCCTGGAACCGGCGGACGGTCCCGGGACCGGCGTGGATCTCGTCGGCGGCCGCGCGGTAGTGGTCGCGCAGCAGGGCGTCGAGCTCATCCCCCATGCGCCCCGCCTTCCCCCATGTGCTCCCGCAGCGCCGTCATGGCCCGCGAGGTGTGGCTCTTCACCGTTCCCCGGGAGATCCCCAGAGTCTCGGCGATCTCCTGCTCGCTCAGGTCGCACCAGTAGCGCAGCACGACCACCGCCCGCTGCTTGACCGGCAGCGCGCGGAGCACCTCGTCCAGCTCGCCGCCCGCGGCCCCCGCCGCGGGGGCGCCCCCGGCGAGGCGCTCCACGTCCGCCACCGATCCGACCGGCGTGTCCCGCCGGCGGGCCCGCCGCTTGTTCTCGTCGATCGCGAGGTTGACCAGCACCTTGCGGGTGTACGCCTCGGGGTTGCCGCCCGAGACGCGCCGCCAGCGCCGCGCGACGCGCTCGTACGCGACCTGCACCAGGTCCTCGGCGAGATGCCGGTCGTAGACCATGAACACGGCGGTGCGCAGCAGGCGACCCGCGGTGGCGGCCACGAACTCGTCGAACGTGATCTCCGCCCCGCGGATCTCCTGGGTGCCCACGGTGGACAGCAGATCCCACCTACCGCCCGTTGCCGGACGCCGCGCTGCCGACCCTGTGCGGCCGCTTGCTGGGCCGCGGCGTCACGGTCGGCTTCGGCGGGATCGGCGACGGGGTCGCCGACGGCGGGGCGGGCGACGCAGTCGGCGGCTTGGTCGGCCGCGACCCGCACGTCGGGGTGGGCTTAGGCGGGTGCGGCGGCCGGGAGACCGTCGGAGTGGGCCTCGGCGGCCGGGAGACCGTCGGGGTGGGCCGCGGCGGGTGCGACGGGTGGGAGACCGTCGGAGTGGGGCGCGGCGGC
>NZ_SMKU01000398.1 GCF_004349215.1 Actinomadura rubrisoli
CGTGAACGGCCTTGCCGTACGGGTCAGGGCTGCCCCCGGGATAGCGACGGCACAAGATCGTCAGTCCACATGCCCGCTGCACTCCGGACACGCGGTCTCGGTCATCTTGGTGGGGGCTCCGCCCCGCACGTTCCCGCCAAGGCTGATGACCCGTCCAGTACCCAGGCAACGAGGGCAGCCAGGCAGACGGTCCCCGCCGAGCCGCTCCCATGCCGGGCGTGCCGCCATCGGGCGGACGTCTTCGTCCTCGGCAGAACAGGCACGACACGGTGAGCGGCCCGTACTGCTGCTCACCGGAGCCGCCGCAGTCCTGCTCACCGGTCCCCTTGTCCGCCTGGACGTGGACGTGGTCGTGCGATCTCATCGGGCGGCGGAGGCAGATCCCCTTCAGCTTTCGCCGGAACGTCCGTCGTCCCGGGGCGAGCATCACGAGCGAATTCCTCGGTCCACGACGAGCGGCCAGTGGGGGAGTTGCGTGAGTGGATCACACTCCGATGGGGATTGCGTGAGCGCCGACATGCAGCACTGTGCACGGCGAAGCCCTGGCTTAGGCAGGGGCCGAGCGGGGTGCTAGGTTCGCGCCATGCCACGTATGGACAGAGCGTCACGGGTGATCGCTGCGCCACCCGCCGGCGTCTGGGCCGCACTCGTCGATCGCGAGGCGCTCATGGCCTGGCTCCCTCCGGCCGGGATGACTGGCAGGTTCGAGCGATTCGATGCCCGGCCGGGCGGGTCGTACCGGTTGGTGCTGACCTATTCCGACGTGTCTGGTGCGCCTGGCAAGGCGACCGTGGATTCCGACATCGTCGAGGCTCGCTTCGTCGACATTGTCCCCGGCGTGCAGGTCGTGCAGGCGGTGGACTTCGTCTCCGATGATCCTGCCTACGCCGGCACGATGACCATGACTTGGAAGGTCACCGCTGTCGAAGCGGGGACGCGCGTCGACATCGTTGCAGAGGACGTCCCGGACGGCATCTCCGCGGAGGACCACGCCGCGGGGCTCGCCTCTTCCCTGGCGAACCTCGCCGCCTACGTGGAGCAGTAGCCCCAGCCCCCGCCAACAGTTCCCGGCTCAGCCGCATCGAGGCCCAGTTCACCGCTCTGCGCTACTTCGCTTTCGACGGCACGACCCCACCAGCCACAAGGAACAGGGCAGCATGATCCGCCGCTACACCATCTGGCGAAACCACCACGCCGACGACCGGCGCCTACGCGCCGTCGTCGACAGGGCGAACATTGCCTGACGTGGCACTAGCGATGGGCCCCCGGGTGCTGGCCCGGGGGCCCATCTGTGTCCGGTCGCCGTTACCTGCCGGGTCCCACCAAATCCGGAGTGGCTCTGTGCCGGACGGCTCACGCCGAGAGTGGTCGGCCGCCCGGGGGATCCGTGGGAGCGGCGATGATCAGGGGCGCGGCACTGGGAAGGTTGGCCGTGAGCCAGTCGTCGGCGTACGCAGTGATCAATCGCGTGGTGCTTTCGAGGAGGCCATGCCGAAGCATGGCGTTCCTGTACGTCTCATGAAGGTGGTGTCAGCGGTCTCGATATTGAGCCGTGGGCCGGTCACGGAATTGAGCCAGTGGGCGGAGGCCTGGCTCCCTAGTGATGAGTTGATCGACTGTCAGGCTTTGGCGGCGTTGATGTCGATGCGCCGCGTTCGGATGTCTGCTTGATTGTTTCGTGACTCGGGGTTTGGTGCAGCGCCTCGGGCCGTACGTACGACATTTGCCGCTGCAGGCGCACGCCAGATTCCGTGGCATCACAATCGAGCCACGGCCGTTGTCGACAGCCCGTGAGCGCGACATGGCGGCAGAGCGCGACACATCCGCGGGCCTGACCTTGTAGACCGCGGCGGTAGACGGTGTGTTTCCTGGATGCAAGCAGGTTCCCGCCCGGCGCTCGTCCTTGTGTGGTGGTGTGCGTGCGCGCCGGTGCGGGCGACCGGACCATGAAGCTGGACCTGTGGGTGAAGCGATGACGGTCGGGGCGGGACGCCAATCGCCTGCGGGGCCCGCGCCCGTGGTCTCCGATGATGGTTGCCGCGAGCCCCAGTCCTGGATGCGGATCCTGGCCGAGGCGCGGGAGCTGGTTGAGCCGGCGAGACCAGGCGCCGGCGGGCGCTGCTGGCCGCGCCGCGTGGCTTCTTCGCGGGTGTGGTGCGGGGCCGTGCAGACCGTGCAGCGGGCCCTGGGACTGTACGGGACGCCTGTCTACGTGTTCCACGAGATCGTCCACAACCAGCATGTGGTCACGTCCCTGGAGTACCAGGGAGCGGTCTTCGTCGAGCAGGTGGCGGACGTGCCGGTGGGCGGCACGCTGGTCTTCTCCGCACACGGCATCGCCCCCACCGTGCGGGCCCAGGTCACGATCGACGCCACCTGCCCGCTCGTCACCAAGGTCCACAACGAAGCCGTCCGATACGCCGCCGGCTACGACGTCACTGCATCTAGCGCTGCCGCCGCTTGTTCGACGGCGCCGGACCCAGTGACGACGACAAATCAACGTGCTCGAACAGGAGGCTACACGTGAACAGCACCCAGTTACCGGGGACTACAAGGCCAGGCGCCAGTGACGCCATTGACCCGGCACGAGTGCTCGCGGAAGGGCGGAATGCAGTGATGCCCCGGCTGCGCGAGTGCGTGGGGTGGCTGTCGGAGCCGATCCGTACCATGGCCACTTACCATTTTGGTTGGACCGATCCGAAGGGTGAGCCTGCCACCCTGACAGGTTCCAGTCTGCGCCTGGGCACTATGGTGTTGCTGAGCGCAACCCTGGATGATGGGTCATGGCACCGCGCGCAAGATGCCGCCGTGGCATGGACGTTGATGGGCAATCAGACGCTCGTCCATGACGACATCCTCGACAGGGACCAGATGCGCCGCGGCAGCCCCGCGCTCTGGGCGACGTTCGGAACCCCCGCCGCAGTGCAAGTAGGTGACGCGCTGCTCGCTCTGGCCTTCGAAGTCCTGACAGCACAGCCAGGGAAGCACACCAGCGAGAGCGTTCGGGTGCTCGCGGCAACGGCTCGGGAAGTCTGCGCTGGGCAGGTACTCGATGTTGAGCTCGAAGGGCGGGCCAACCCCACATTCGACGAGGCTCTGAGTGTGGTCGAATCCAAGACCTGCAGCCTGCTCCGGTGCATCTGCCGCCTTGGCGCACTGCACACCAACGCTTCTCGAGAGCAGGTGGACGCCATCACGGAGTTCGGCGGACACGTGGGCGTAGTTTGGCAGCTCCGGGACGATGTCGCAGACATCTGGGGGGATCCAGGTGACCAGGCCGAGCCGCCCAGGTCAGACATCAACTCCCGGAAGAAGACGCTGGCAGTGCTCTCGGCTCTGCGATCCAACCACCCACGCCGAGAGGAGCTCCAAGCCTTCTACAGCAGCACCGAACGTCCTGGCGATGACGACCTTCGGCATGTAGCTGCTCTCATTCAGCAGTGTGGCGGCAGAGCCTGGTGTGAGGACGAGATCGAGCGTCAGATGACGGCAGCCCGCGGCTGTCTCCGGCGTGCCTCGCCTCACGCCAACACCAGGCGCGTCATCGCGGACTACACGAGCTTCATCACCCGCCGCTCACTCGCCCCTTCTCCAGCGCTGCATACCGAGGCTGGCGGTTGACGCCCCCTGAACAAGACCACCGCCGCTACCGAAGGACGTACATGTGTGCAACCCCTATGGCATGGGAGACGCCCTGCGCCGACTCCAAGCGGTGGTTCCGAGTCCGACTCCCACGGCGGAACTCGCTGCCCTGGCCCGCCTGATCACCCGCTGCGAACACTGATCCGCACCGCCCTACCGGTCGTCAGTACAGGATCCACGAGCGCGCCTCGCCCGATCCTGCGACGGCCGGGCCGACTCTGCAGGATGAGGTCACACCATGGTGGAGACGTATCCCCGAGAACTGCCGGTCTACTGCCCTTGGCCGGACCAACTCTGCACGCTCAGCGACTGGAAGGATCTCGACGCCAAAGCAGTCGACTGGTACGGCAGCCGGGGACTTCCCGAGCCCCGCGAGCTGTACACGAACACCCTCAGCGGGTACGGCATCTGCCGCGTCTATCCGCGCGCGGTGAACAAGACCGTACTCCAACTGATGACTCAGCACGCGGTGTGGGTGGGCTTCTTCGACGACCACATCACCGCACGCGACACGCCGCCCCAGCACGTGCGTGCCTGCCTCGCTGGCGCCGACCGTGTCTTCGACACTCCGAGCGCTCCGCTCCTCGACTTCTGTCCCTACCTCAGTGCCGAGCGCTATCTGGCCGAGCACCTTCAGGCCGCGGTACCCGAGAGCACCTGGGTCCACGTCGCCAGCGGTTGGCGGGCATGGCTCACCTGCATCGTGCCCGGCCGTGCCATCGGCACCCTCGACGACTACCTGTCCTGGCGGTTCCTGGATGTCTGCGGCCCCTACTTTGCCGCAGGCACACTGGTCACGGGTGACTACACACTGACGAGCCAAGAGTGGTTCGACCCTCGCGCGGTAGCGGTCCGCCAGGCCATGGGTTTGCTCGCCGGCATCGACAACGACCTGGCAGCGCCCAATCCCGAGCCCAACAGCCCGAACATTCTGGACATCATGGCTGAGCACCACGGTGTCACACGGATCGAGGCCGTTGAACGAGCTGTCGCCCTGCGTGATCTGCTCGCCTGCCGCCTCGAGCATCTGGTGACTCAACTCACCGCAAGGGACGGCGAACGGCTGGCGCGCCACGCCTCGGACGTCGCGCAGATGGTGCGCGGTCACCTGGACTGGTACGAGTTCACGCACCGCTATCGCGAACGCCCCGGCACCATTCGGCCCATCACTCTCACACCAACCACCGCGCACCCCGACCACGACTGCCTCGCCCCTCCCCCGGCGCCGTCCGCCGCGTGGTGGTGGGACCTGGGGGCGGGAGTGAGCACGGCCACCTGCGTTCCCGCAGACCAAGGAGACAACACATGCGATCTCACCCGTCCGCCTGCCCGAAAACATCAGGAGGTCCCGCTGTGACTGTCGGTGGCCCTACGACACGATCTGCTACCACCGATCTTGTTCGTCTGCTCCCGCAGGCACAGAATTTGGTTCTTCCCAGGATCCGGCAGTCTCTGGAAGGGCTTGAGGAGCCTGTACGCGGCATGGCGCTCTATCACTTCGGTTGGCGCGATGAACAAGGACGTCCTTCCGCCTTCGCCGGCCGGGCCAGGTCTCTGCTGTGCCCGTTGCTGTCGGCAACCGTTGACGGCGGCTCCTGGGAGCGAGCCCGTGACGCCGCTGCCGCCTGGTACGTGATGTCCGGTTCATTCTTGATCCATGACGATGTCGTCGACGCTGACCGGGTCCGCCGAGGGCGCCTCGCCCTGTGGGCCCAGTACGGTGCGCCGGAAGCTATCCTCACGGGCGACGCGCTGCTCAGCGCGGCATTCGAGATTCTTGCCGAGCACTCCACACACGCCACCGTGGACGCGGTGCGCATGCTGGCCGGGACCGCGTGCGAAGTCGCCTGCGGCCAGATCCTTGACGTCGCCGCTGAGCGCCGCGTCGAGATCTCCTCGGCCACCGCGCTGAACACCACCGTGGCCAAGACCTGCAGCTATCTGCGATGCGGCGCCTATCTCGGCGCCCTGTATGCGCAGACGAATCCCGATCAGGTTGGCGCCATGGCCGACTTCGGACATCACCTCGGGATGATCGTGCAACTCAGTGACGACTTGGCCGATATTTGGGGTGACCCAGATGAGGCGGGCATCCCAGCAAGGACGGACATCGTGGCGCGGAAGAAGACCCTTCCCGTGGTGGCGGCTCTGTCCTCACAACGGCCCGAGCGTTCCGAACTTGCTCAGTACTACGAGACCACCCACACACCAGACCAAGACGAGCTGCAGCACCTTGCAGATCTGCTCGACCGGTGCGGCGGCCGTGCTTGGTGCCAACAGCGGATGCAAGACGAAGTGACCGCGGCCCACGACTGCCTGGACCGGGCCGCTGCACATCCTCAAGCTCGGCAGAACCTTGCCGACTACGCCCTTCTCCTCACCCACTCGTCACTCGCCAGCAGCGCCCCGGCAAACCAGTCATAGACGACCTGCGCGAAGGCCAACACACCGTGCTCCTCGGACCCCTACTCCCGAAGCTGCCCCCCAGCCCCAAATAGAACTTAGATGGTCGCAATCCAGGAGGCCGGATCGCTGTTGCGTGGCGGCGGCGTCCAGGGCATGTACGGCAACGGCTTCACCGGACGCAGGTTCGGGTCTACCGGTGGGCCTTCGAACCGGCCGTCTGGACCGACATCCTGCACACCCACACGGCTTCACCGACGTGCACGCCCGGATCGAACCCGCACCTGAGCCCGATCACGTCGGCACCCTGCTCGTCCAAGCGTCTGACCGCAGTCGTGAAACCGGGCGCCACCGTCTGGGCCGCGTTCCGGGTCTGTCTGGCGGCCCGGGTGGTGCTGGTGGAAGTCTGGGTGGTGTCGTCGTGCTGGCCTGCGCGGCTGCGGCGTTGCTTGGCGCGGTAGCTGGGGCCGTTCATGACGATGTGGTGGCCGGTGTTGACCACGCGGTCCAGGATCGCTTCGGCCAGCGGCAGTGCGCTTTCGGGGAACTGGCCGTACCACTCCTTGGGCGCCCGTCCCGAGACGATGATCAACGCCTTGCCGGGACGGTTGGTGATCACCTCATATAGGTCGAGGGTCTGGGTCTCGGTGAACCGGCCGGCGGCGAAGTTGTCCAAGATCAGCAGGGACGGTTTGAGTAGCGCGTTGAGTCTCCTTTCCCAGGTGCCGCGTTCGTGGCCGCCGGCCAGGTGCCGCAGCATGGTGTGGGTTCGGCCGAACCGCACGTCGTGCCCCAGGCGGATCGCCAGCCGTCCCAGCCCGCTTGCGACCCGGGTCTTGCCGGTCCCGACCGAGCCGTTGAGCAGTACCGGCTCTCCGGCCGCGTGCCAGCGCATCTCGGTCAGGCCCCGGATCCGTCCGGCGACCTTGGTCCGTTCGGGTGAGTAGTCGTACTCGAAGTCCTCCAGGGTGCCGGCTTCCTCGAACTTCGCGGCGCGCTCCAAGCGGGTGATCCGCGTGGTGACGCGATGCTCGCGTTCGTCGCCCGCCAAGGCCCGGACCAGATCCCGGTAGCCCAGTTCGCCGTCATCGGCCTGGGCGAGACGGGGCTGATGGAGATCTCCCGCAGAGACCGACTGGCCTGCCAGTGCGTCAAGATCTCCGCGACGTCTACCGTCCCGAACGTTCTCCTCGCCACCGTTCCCCTAACGGCCTGAACGACAGCAAGCAGGATCTTGGTTCGGACGTGACTCAGGCAAGTCGACACGCCACGCAGAGTGACCGGGGGCAATAGCGTGACGGCGCTCCACAAGGGTGGGTCAGTTCGGTGACAGGCAGGCCCTCAGCCTGGGGCAATAGCTGTGACCGTCGACAGGTGGGCGGCCTTCGCCCGTTCGTCGGCAAGTTCAACGCTGATGCCCGCGAGCGCGCGGGCGAGGCGACCCGTGGTGGTGTCGGGATGGCTCCTTGATGGTTCGCGTTCCGAGGGCATGGCATCTCTTCCTGTGGTTGTGACGACGACGAGTGAGCAGGAGGCGCGCCGGCCCGTCCGTCCCGCTACGGCGTTGCCTGGACGGAGTGTCGTGCTAGGTGGGGGAGGGCGTTCTGAGGATTGCCCAGGTGCATTTGCCGCCGTGCTCGGGGCGGTAGCCGTGTTCGGCGGAGAGGGCGGCGACGATGCCCAGGCCCCAGCCGCCGGGGTCGGGGGCGCTTGCTGGGACGGGCTGGCGGGGCATCGAGAGGTCGGG
>NZ_SMKU01000399.1 GCF_004349215.1 Actinomadura rubrisoli
AGAGACAGGGGATGGCCGTCCCGCCCCAGAGCTTCCGCTTGCCGCGCATCCACACGCCGGTGCCGTCGGCGGTGAACCGGAAGTAGTCCTCGGCCGTGCCGATCCAGCGCCCGGCGAGCGGCTTGACGTCGGCGGCCGCGACCTTCGGCAGGGGCGCGAGCGTGGTGGGGGCTGCGGCGCCCGCGCCGTCCTCCTCTCCGCCGCCGCAGCCGGCGAGGGCGAACGCGAGCGCGGCCGCACCCGCCAGGGGGAGCGTCGAGCGGGCCCGCACTCTCACGTGGACCTCCGAAGGATCTGGGACGAAAGCGGCAGTTTACCGGCGGGACGCCACCGGGCCCGGCTCCCCGCCTCCTACCTGGGAGTGACCCGGCGGTTCGTCCCCTGGAGGGTGGTCGCGCCTGTTCCCATTGCCTATAAAAGAGAGATGACGATCCCACGCCTGCCCCGCGAGGACCTCGCGGCGGCCCTGGAGGCCCGGCGAGAGCTGGGCCCCGACTACGACGAGGCGTTCCTCGAATCCGTGGTCACCCGGATCGAGGAGTCCTTGGACGCACGGGCGAGAGCGGAGCCCGCGCCCCGCCCGCGCCGTCCGGAGGCGCCCGAGGCCGGCGGCGGCGACGACCACAGCCTGGCCATGGTGGTGCTGTCGCTCCTGGCCTCCATCCCGCTGAGCGCGATCGGCGTGGTGAACGCCGGTCTTCCCGGGCTGCTGTTCGTCTGCACGATGATCGTGCTGCTGAACGTCACCTACAGCTTCCGGCCCCGCCGCTGACGGCGCCCCGCGGGTGACGCCCGGCCGGCGGCGCCCAGCGCGGCGGCACGGCCTCACCTGCCCGGCTCGGGATCGCGGGGCAGGCCGAGCAGCCGCTCACCGATGATGTTCAGCTGCACCTCGGTGGTACCGCCGTAGATCGTCATCGCCCGGCTGAACAGCATGGCCCGCGCGAGGATGCCGCTCTCGGCCATCGACACCTCGGTGGTCGCGGCCGCGCCCTGCGCCGCCCAGCAGTAGTCGGCGACGTCCTGGTTGAACTGGACGCCCAGCAGCTTGCGGACGCTGGCCTCCGCGCCCGGCTCCACCCCGTTCAGCTGCTTGAGCGTGGTGCGCAGGCCGAGCAGGTCGATCGACTGGCCCTGGGCGACGAGCCTGCCGACGTCGGCGGTGGCGACCGCGTCCAGGTCCCGGCCGCCGAGGAACCCCAGCAGCTCCGGGACGCCCATGCCCAGGCCGCCGCCGGTCGACAGCGACACCCGCTCGTTCGACAGGGTGTTGCGGGCGACCTGCCAGCCCCGGTCGACCTCGCCGACCACGCAGTCGTCCGGGACGAACACCTCGTCGAGGAACACCTCGTTGAAGATGGCCTCGCCGGTCAGCTCCTTGAGCGGGCGCACGTCCACGCCCTCGGCCTTCATGTCCACGAGGAAGTAGGTGATGCCGTCGTGCTTGGCCGCGTCGGGGTCGGTGCGGGCGATGCAGAACCCCCACTGGGCGAACTGGGCGACCGACGTCCAGATCTTCTGGCCGGTGAGCCGCCAGCCGCCCTCGGCCCGCTCGGCCCGCATCGACAGCGACGCCAGGTCCGACCCGGCGCCCGGCTCGGAGAACAGCTGGCACCACACCATCTGCCCGCGCAGCGTCGGGCGCAGGAAGCGCTCCTTCTGCTCCTGCGTCCCGTACCGGACGAGGGAGGGCACCAGCCACGCGCCGATCACCAGGTTCGGCGGCTTGACCCCGGCGGCCTTCAGCTCCTGCTGGATGATGATCTGCTCGACGGGCCCGGCGCCGCGGCCCCACGGCTCGGGGAAGTGCGGAACGGTCCAGCCCTCGTCGCCCATCCGGGTGTTCAGCTCGGTCTTGTCCTCGATCGCGGCGAGCTCGGCGATCTCGGCCCGGATCCGCTCGCGCAGCGGCTGGGACCCCTCGTCCAGCTCCAGCTCGACCGGGCGGCGGCCGCCGCTCAGCGCGAGGCCCGCGACCGTGGCGGCCCAGGTCTTGGACGGGCCGAGCAGGGCCCGCAGGGTCAGGGCGCGGCGCAGGTAGACGTGCGCGTCGTGCTCCCAGGTGAAGCCGATCCCGCCGAGGATCTGGATGGCGTCGCGGGCGGTCTGGACCCCGGCGTCGGCGGCGATGACGGCCGCGACGGCGGCGGCGAACCCGGCCTCCCCGGCGCCCTCGTCCAGGGCGCGGGCGGCGTCCCAGGCGGCGGCGCGGGCCTGCTCCAGGGCGATGAGCATCCGGGCGGCCTTGTGCTTGACGCCCTGGAACTGGCCGATCGGGCGGCCGAACTGCTCGCGGACCTTGGCGTACTCGGACGCGGTCGCCACCAGCCAGCCGGCGATGCCGGCGGCCTCGGCGCCGAACAGCGCGGCGGCCAGGTCGCGGACCTGGCCGGTGGTCAGGCCGTCCAGGACGCGGTCGGCGGCGACGGCGGTCCCGTCCGCCTCGACCGAGGCGACGCGGCGGACGCGGTCGAGGCTCTCGACCGGGCCGACCGCGAGGTCGGCGGCGTCCACCGCGACCCACTGCTCGCCGTCGCCGGTCGCGACCGGCAGGACGATCACGTCGGCCGGCGCCGCGCCGAGCACCGTGGCGGCCTTGCCGGTCACCACCAGCGCGTCGCCGTCGCGGCGGCCGGTCAGCCCGCCCTCCAGCGCGACGGCGGCGGTCCTCGTGCCGTCCGCGAGGACGGGCAGCAGCTCGGCGTGCGCCTTGGCGTTGCTGGAGGCGCTCACCGCGGCGCTCGCCAGCACCGTGGGCAGGAACGGGCCGGGTGCGGCGGCGCGGCCCAGCTCCTCCAGCACCACCGCGAGCTCCAGCAGGCCGTAGCCCTGCCCGCCGTGCTCCTCCGCCAGGTGCAGGCCGAGCAGGCCCTGCTCGGCCAGGGCCGGCCAGAACGCGGGCCTGGTCTCCTCGTCCGCTTCCAGGGCGGCCCGTACGGCCGTCGCCGGTATGTTGCGCTCGGTGAACCCGCGCACCGAGTCGGCGAGCGCCTCGTGCTCCTCGGTCAGCCCGATGGCCATGCGTAACCCTCTCTCAGACCCGTGTTGACACCGATTCTAGAACAGCATTCGGGTCTTGGGGGAGCGTGATCCTGCTCTCACTGGCGGTTACCGGGGGGTCTGGGGGGTCGCCCCCCAGGATGACTAAGGGAGTTTGCCAGGTGCTTCCGCCGCCGGTTCGGCGGCGGCCGCATCCTCGCGCAGGTCAGAGCGGCCGCCGGGACGGCGCCCGGCGGCGAGGCTGGCGACGGTGGTCGCGGCGAGGGTGCCGGCGATCACCGCGAGGGACAGCCAGATCGGGATCTCCGGCGCCCAGCCGGCACCGTACTCGTGCAGGGCGTGCAGGATCAGCTTGACGCCGATGAAGCCCAGGATGAACGCCAGCCCGTGGCCGAGGTAGACGAGCCGCTCGGCGAGGCCGCCCAGCAGGAAGTACAGCTGGACGAGCCCCATCAGGGCGAACGCGTTGGCGGTGAAGACCAGGTAGGGCTCGGTGGTCAGCCCGAAGATCGCGGGGATGGAGTCCAGCGCGAACAGCACGTCGGTGGACCCGATGGCGATCATGACGATCATCAGCGGGGTGACCGCGCGGCGGCCGTCGCGGCGGGTCAGGAACCGGCCGCCGTCGTACTCCTCGGAGGTGGGGATGACGCGCTTGGCCCACCGCAGCAGGGCGTTCTCCTTGAAGTCGTCCTCGTCGCCGCCGCGCACCAGGCCGTAGGCCGTCCAGATGAGGAACGCGCCGAAGATGAAGAAGACCCAGGTGAAGGTGGCGATGGCGGCGGCGCCGACCGCGATGAACACCCCGCGCAGCACCAGCGCGATGACGATGCCCGCCATCAGGACGGTGTGCTGGGCGTGCTTGGGCACGGCGAACCGCGTCAGGATCACCATGAACACGAAGAGGTTGTCGACGCTCAGGCTCTTCTCGGTGACGAAGCCGCCGAAGTACTGGGCGGCGTGCTCACCGCTGGAGAAGGCCCAGACGCCGATGCCGAACAGGACGGCGAGGCCGATGTAGACCACCGACCAGAAGGCGGCGCGGCGGGTGGTGAACTCCCGCGTGTCGTTGCGGTGGATGAGGAACAGATCGGCTGCGATGACGGCGAGGATCCCTGCCAAAGTCAGGGCCCACACCCATGGCGAGACGGACAACGTGACACCTCCGGCGGACATGAACGAGCGCCGGAGGTCTCTCCCGCCCGACGAGCGAGGGCCGCGGAACCCGGGCCGGTGCGGACCGGCCGTGCTGACGAGAACCGCGCGCAGGGATACTCCCCTCCACTACCTCCTTCAACGGGCGACGCCGCACGGTCGTTCCCCGATCGACCGGCCGATTCTTCGCGTCCGCGAACCTGGGCCCGCGAAGGCGCGTCTAACGCCTGCCGTCCGCTCGTCCGCCGCCGTTATCGTCGGCGGCGGGCGCTCCCCAGTTCCACGTAGACACCGGCGAGCTGCTCGACGGCGTCGCCCTCGCCCGGCAGCGTCGCGGCCCGCTGGGCGGCGGCCGCGCCGAGCCGCACCGCCAGCGCCGGATCGTCCAGGACGCGGCTCACGGCGCGTTCCAGGGCGCCGGCGTCGCCCGCCGGGACCAGCAGCGCCGCCTCGCTCTCCGGCCCGTGCAGCAGGCCCGCCCCGCCCGGCGGGCGCTCCCCCGCGCCGACCATGTCCGGGATGCCGCCGACGCGGGTGGCGACCAGCGGCCGCCCGGCCCGCAGGATCTCCTGGACGACGAGCGGCTGCCCCTCCCACACGCTCGGCACGACGGCCACGTCGGCGGCGGCCAGCAGCGCGGGCACGTCGCGGCGGCGCCCCAGCAGCCGGACGGGCAGGTCCTCGGCGGTGATCCGCGCGCGCAGTCCGTCCTCCAGCGGCCCGTCCCCCACGATCGCGACGAGCGGCGCCGGGGTGCGCGCCGCCCAGCCGCGGGCGGCGTCCAGCAGGACCGGCAGGCCCTTCTGCTCGGCGAGCCGTCCGACCGTGATGATCAGCGGCCGGTCGCCCACGCCCAGCTCCGCGCGGAGCCCGGCGCGGGCGGCGGGCCCCGGCTGGGCCCGGGGCGCGGGCGCGGGGACGATTGCGTGCCCGACCGACCGGGCGCCGAGGGCGCGCATCCGCTCCTCCAGGTCGGGCGAGACGCCGAGGACGCGGCTCGCGCCGCGCGCCACGACGCGTTCGAGCGCCCCGTACACCGCGGCCGTCCGCCCGCCCGCGATGACGGCGTTGTGCAGCGTGACGACCAGCGGCGGCCCGCCGCGCGAGAGCCGCAGCGGCCCCGGCGCGACACGCGCGCACGCCGCCGCGGCGAGCGCCCCGGCGCGCAGCCCGTGGGCGTGGACGACGTCGGCGTCGCGCAGCAGCGCCCGCAGCCGGGCGACCGCCCTGGCGTCGCTGACCGGGCGGGGGCGGTCGCCGAGGTCGACCTCGGCGAAGCGGACGCCGCCGCCCGCGAACCCGAACAGCTCCTCGGTCGGGGCGGGCCCGCAGACCAGCACCCGCGCGCCGCGCGCCGCCAGTCCCGACGCGACCGACCGCACATGCCGGCCGACCCCGCCCGCGCTGGTCCCGAGGACCAGCGCCACGCGCAGCCCGTCCAGACCGTCCACCGGCTTATCCGTCATTGCGTACGACCTCCGGCATTCCGTGCGACCTTCCGGCTGAGGACGGCCCGCAGGTCCCGGCCGTCGATCACGAACGCGATGATGAGGAACACCGCCGCGGCGGCCAGGGCGGCGAGCGCCCCGGTCCCGGCGGAGCGGACCTGGCCGCCCGTGCCCAGCGACGCGGCGAGCGCGTACCCGGCGCCGCCGCCGCCCGCGGCGCCCGCGAGCCCGGCGGCCAGCACCCGCGGCACCCCCCGCACGGCCGGGCGCCCCCGCGCGCGGACGAGCGTCACCAGCAGCAGCGCGCCCGCGACCGTCATCCCGGCGGCGTTGCCGAAGCCGAGCGCCGCGACCACCCACTGCCGGTCGACGGCCGGCACCAGCGCGACGTCGGCGGCCATGACCACGAGCCAGCCCGCGACCACGGCGACCGCGCCCATCCGGCCCCGGTGGCACGCGAACAGCACCCGCCCGAGATGGGCGACCAGCCCGTACCCGAGCAGGCCGGGCGCGAAGGCGAGGACCGCACGGGACAGGACGTCCTGCTGGCCGGGAAGGCCCGGGTTGAACACCGCCGCGACGGGCAGGGCGACCGCCGCCAGGACGGCCGCGCCGCCGCACGACACCAGGATCACCGCGCGGGTGGTGGCGGCGGTGATCTGGTCGAACCGGGCGTGCTCGCCGGCGCTCATCCGCGCCGACAGCAGGGGGAACGCGCTCGTCGCGATCGGCACCGCGAGGATCGCCCACGGCAGCAGGTAGATCGCCCACGCGTACTGGTAGTTGGCGAGGGCGCCGCCGGTGCCCTCGTAGCTGAGCCGGACGACCAGCAGCGCCGACACCTGCTGCGCGGCGACCGTCGCGAGTCCGGCGAGCGCGAGCCGCCGCACCCGCCGCGCCACCCCGTCCGGGAAGCGGAACGTGGGCCGCAGCCCGAGGCGCAGCCGCCACGCCGCCACCCCGGCGGTGGCGGCCATCGCGACGCCGCCGAGCGCGGTGCCGACCGACAGGGTCAGCTCGGCGGACTCCGGGAGCCCGGCCAGGTCGTTCTCGTAGCCCGCGCCGAGCGGCGCGAACGCCAGGTAGGCGCCGATCACCACCAGGCTGGACATCAGCGGCGCCAGCGCGGGCGCGGCGAACCGGCGGTGCGACTGCAGCAGCCCGTACAGCACCACGGCCATCCCGTACATGATCATCTGGGGGGCCATGACGGCGAGCATGTCGGCACCGACGCCGACGATCTGGGCGCGCGAGCAGCCGTTCAGGTCGCCGCCGACCAGCAGCTCCATGATCGGCCGGGACGCGAGGGCCATCAGCGCCGACAGCGGCACCATCAGCGCGACGATCCAGGTGAGCAGCGCCGAGCCGATCCGGCGGACCTGCTCGCGGTCGCCGCGCTCGGCGGGCCCGGCCAGCACCGGCACGACCATGCCGGCGAGGGCGCCGCCCGCGACGATCTCGTAGACGATGCTGGGGAACTGCGTCGAGGTGAAGTACGCCTGGCTGAGGCAGGACGTGGTGACCGTCTGGGAGAAGGCGTAGGTGCGCCCGAACCCGGCGAGCCGCGACAGGATCGTGATGGTCCCGATGACGACGGCCGCGCCGGCGAGGCCGCCGGTGAGGCGGCGCATGCGCGAGGACGTCACGGCGCCCTTCCCGTCGGGAGGTTCGGTGGCGCGCCCCGCGGCGCCCCGTCCTCCGGGGGCGCCGGAGCCGTCGGGACGCTCGGTCGCGGTCGGTTCGTCTGCGGGCACGTTCAAGGGCAGCAGCGGCGGGGGGCTCGGTGCGCAGCGCGTGCCCTATGGATCCCGGTCGCTGCGAACGGCGTCCAGGTGCGTGCATCCAAAGGCGGAGGAGGGAGGCGGCCTGGTGGGCTGTTGACCGACGACAACGCGGAGAGGTGCGTGCCTGGACGCCGCGCAGGCGACTGAAGATGCACCGGATATGCCCTGCTAAGCGGGGTCGGCGGCGACGCCGTTGCTGGAGGAGCCCGCCTGCCGAGGGACGAACGCGCCGCCACCCGTCCCATCGCCGGTCGCGCCGCCGGTCGCACCCTCGCTCTCACCGCCGGCCGCGCCATCCGTCGCGCCGCCGGTCGTGGCACCCGTCTTACCGCCGGAAGCGCCGCTGGTGGGCGCTGGGGACTGGTCTGCGGTGTCGTTCGTCGCGCCGTCTCCGGCGGG